>ONNZ01000041.1 GCA_900319345.1 uncultured Eubacteriales bacterium | reverse complement strand
GGTCACCAACAGAATGAGGCGCAGGGAGATATAGACCGCCTGCAGCAGCCCTTCCTGTGTGATGGTGATGAACTTCCAGGTGAAGACGACCTTTTCCCCGGGGGTGATGAACATATTCAGCAGGAACATGAGCACCAGCAGAAAGCGGATGGGCTTGATGGCCTTGCCGAAATAGCTGAAGGAGATATTTCCCAGCCACAAACTCAGGAGCACATAGACCAGCGGCGCCAGGAACAGAACCAGGGACTTCACCAGGAACACCATGACGATATAGACCAGCATCAGCACGATCTTCGTCCGGGGGTCCAGCCGGTGGATGCAGGAGTTGCCGGGGATGAATTGGCCCAGGGTGATGTCCGTCATGACCGCAGCCTCCTCATCAAAAACGCTTCCAGGTCCTCCCGGGTGCAGATGTCCGCCGGGGCGTCCACGCCCTTCTGTCGCAGCAGGGCCGCCACCCGGCAGGGGGCGGGGAGGGAGAGCCCCATTTGAGAGAGCTCGTCGCTGTGGGAGAAGACCGCCTTGGGGGTATCGAGATACTTGACCTCCCCGTGGTCCATGACCAGGATGCGGTCCGCGTGCCGGGCCACGTCCTCCATGGAGTGGGAGACCATGATGATGCTGCAGCCCGTGTCCTGCCGAAGCTTTTCCAGCATCCCCAAAATGTTCTGCCGTCCCTGGGGATCGAGACCCGCCATGGGCTCGTCCAGCACCAGGTACTTGGGCCGCATGGCGAGGATCCCCGCCAGGGCCGCCCTGCGCTTCTCGCCACCGGACAGCTCGAAGGGGGATTTCTCCGCGAACTGGTCCATGGACAGGCCCACCATGGCCATGGCCTCGCTGACCCGGAGGGCGATCTCCGCCTCCGGGAGCTTCATGTTTTTGGGCCCGAAGCCCACGTCCTCCCGGACCGTGTCCGCAAAGAGCTGGTACTCCGGGTACTGGAACACCATGCCCACCAGGGCCCGGATGCGGGGCCGCTGCTTCTTATCCGCCGTATCCAGGCCGTCCACCAGCACCCGGCCGGCGCTGGGGAGCAGCAGGCCGTTGAGATGCTGGACCAGGGTGGTTTTGCCGCAGCCCGTGTGGCCGATGACGGACAAAAATTCGCCTTCGCGTATCTCCAACGACACGTCCTTCACCGCGGCGTTGGACGTGGCGCCGTCAAAATAGGTATGGGAAAGATGCTCTAAAACAATGGGCATAGGGCCTCCGCAAGCTGGCTGTCGGTCAACACGGTGAGGGGAAGGGAGACGCCCGCCTTTTGTAGGTCCTCCCGGATGTGCACGATCTCCGGCACGTCGAGCCCCAGGGCGCGAAGCTCGTCCCCCCGGGAGAAGATGGCCTGGGGTACGTCGTCCATGACGATCTGGCCGCCGTTCATGACCACCACCCGATCCGCCATGACCGCCTCCTCCATGTACTGGGTGATCATGATCACGGTCATGCCGTTCTTCCGGTTCAGCTCGTAGACCGTTTGCAGAAGTTCCTCCCGGCCCTTGGGGTCCAGCATGGCGGTGGCCTCGTCCAGCACCAAGATCTTCGGCTCCATGGCCAGCATCCCGGCGATGGCGATCCGTTGCTTCTGGCCGCCGGACAGCCGATGGGCGGCGCTCTCGGCGTAGGCGGTCATGCCCACCTTCTTCAAAGCTTCGTCCACCCGCACCCGGATCTCAGGGGAGGGGACGCCCAGATTCTCGGGCCCGAAGGCCACGTCCTCCTCCACGATGGTGGTCACCAGCTGGTTGTCCGGGTTCTGGAACACCATGCCCACCTGCTGGCGGATGGAAAGGAGGTTGTTTTCGTCCCGGGTGTCCAGGCCGTTCACCAGCACCTGCCCCTCCGTGGGGAGCAGGAGCCCGTTGATGTGCTTTGACAGGGTGCTCTTGCCGCTGCCGTTGTGGCCGGCCACCACCAGAAAGATGCCGTCGGGGATCTCCAGGTCCACGCCCTGGAGCGCCTCGGGTCCCTCGTTGTCGTATCGGAATCGTACGCCTTTGAATTCGATCATTTTCTCTCCTCCAAAACTATTTTATTATACCAAGGACCGGCCCATAAAACAAGCCTGAAATCCACAGGGGGGATCATGGTATACTGACCGTAAAGGGAGGTGGGACTATGCGCACGCTGCTGAAGGACGTGGACACCGTCATTTCCTGCGACGGGGCGGATCGGGTGTACCGGAATACGGTCATTTGGTTCAGGGACGGGGTGATCGAGCACATCGGCCCCCTGGACCAAGTGGCGGATCAGGCCTTCGACTGCTCCGGGATGCTGCTCTATCCCGGCTTCGTCAACACCCATCATCACCTGTATCAGTATTTCACCCGGAGCCTCAGCAAGGTCCAGGGCATGGAGCTCTTCGACTGGCTCAAAACCCTCTACGAGATATGGAAAAACCTGAACGAAGACACGGTCTTTCTCTCCTCCCTGGCCGCCATGGGGGAGCTCATGCGCTACGGCTGCACCACCTGCTTCGACCATCACTACGTGTTCCCCCAGGGGGCGAGGGACCTGATCGCCCGGCAGATGGAAGCGGCGGATCAGCTGGGCATCCGCTTCGTGGCCTCCCGGGGCAGCATGGACCTGTCCAAGAAGGACGGGGGCCTGCCCCCGGACAGCGTGGTCCAAACCATCGACGAGATCATGGCGGACAGCCGGCGGCTCATCGAAACCTGGCATCACCCGGATAAGGACCATATGCACGACATCGTCCTGGCCCCCTGCTCGCCCTTCTCCGTCAGCGGCGATTTGATGCGAGAGAGCGCCCAACTGGCCCGGGCCTACGGGGTCCGCCTCCACACCCATGTGGGGGAGACCAGGGACGAGGAGAAATATACCCTGGCCCGGTTCGGCATGCGGCCCATAGCCTACATGGAATCCCTGGGCTGGGTGGGGCCGGACGTATGGTACGCCCACGGCATCCATATGAACGATCAGGAGCTGGACCTATTGGCAGCCACGGGCACGGGCGTGGCCCACTGTCCCAACTCCAACATGAAGCTCCACAGCGGCGTCTGCCGCGTGCCGGACATGCTCCGGCGCGGCGTGAAGGTGGGTCTCGCTGTGGACGGCTCCGCTAGCAACGATGGCAGCAACATTATGGACGAGATCCGGTCCGCCTTCCTGCTGCACCGCCTCACCTGGGGCGAGCAGGCGCCTACGGGCTATGAGCTCTTGAAGATGGCCACGGCGGGCAGCGCCGCCCTCCTGGGCCGCAAGGACATCGGCTCCATCGAGGAAGGGAAGCGGGCGGACTGCTTCCTCATCCAAAAGGAGCAGCCGGACCTCCTTTGCGCGGAGCTGGACCCCCTGGACCTGTTCGGGAACGTAGGCTACCACAAGCCCTGCGACCTGGTCTTCGTGAACGGAAAACTGACGGTCCGGGCAGGGCAGATCCTGACCGTGGACGAGGGTCGGCTGTACCGGGAGGGGCGGCGGGAGATCGAGCGCCTTTTGGGCTAAGGCAACAGCCCCTTGTGACCCGTTCACAGGACGTACACAACATGTTGAATGAGCCATGACGGAAAATTGAATGAGTCATGAATCATTTTTGAACGCTCCTTAAACATTATTTATAGATACTCACGCCCATTCAGGACCTATGCATTTTGGCTGAATAGTTTCTCGCATAGGTGCATATCCAAAACCGCGGCGGCTCGCCTTTTGGGGGCCACTTTTTGGTTTTTCCACAGGGTTTATTCATCGCATACCCAAAACGTGAGCAAGATGTTGTATTCATTTCGGGCGGTTGACACAAAATATGGCAGTGGGTATACTTCAGCTGCAAGGATACAGCAGGAGGGGCGTATGATTCGACAGATCAAAAAGCGTGACGGACGCATCGAATCCTTCGATCAGGAGAAGATCAAGAACGCCATTTGGAAGGCGGCCAAGGCCGTGGGCGGCACCAACGAGGCCATCGCGGAGGATCTGGCGGACCAGGTGGTGGAGATCATTTCCGAACGGTATACCGACGCCATCCCCGAGGTGGAGGATATCCAGGACGCGGTGGAGAAGGTCCTCATCGAGAACGGCCACGCCAAGACCGCCAAGGCCTACATCCTCTATCGGGAGAAGCGCCGGGCCACCCGGGAGATCAACGCCATGATCGGCGCCACCATCGACATGTTCGCCGACTATCTGGATGACAAGGACTGGGGCACCAAGGAAAACGCCAACATGCAGCGCAGCGTCAACGGCCTCAACAACTACGTCCGGGAGTCCTTCACCAAGAAATACTGGCTCTACAAGGTCTACCCAGAGGACGTGCGCCAGGCTCACGAAAGCGGCGACGCCCATATCCACGATCTCGGGTTCTTCGGCCCCTACTGCGCGGGCTGGGACCTGCGGCAGCTTTTGATGGACGGCTTCGGCGGCGTGGAGGGCAAGGTGGAATCGAGCCCCGCCAGGCACCTGCGCTCGTTCCTGGGCCAGGTGGTCAACTCCACCTTCACCACTCAGGGCGAGACCGCCGGCGCCCAGGCCTGGTCCTCCTTCGATACCTACTGCGCTCCCTTTATCTACTACGATCACATGACCTTCGAGCAGGTGAAGCAGTGCCTTCAGGAGTTCGTCTTCAACATCAACGTGCCCACCCGGGTGGGCTTCCAGTGCCCCTTCTCCAACCTGACCTTCGACATCAAGGTGCCCAGCACCCTCCGGGAGGAGCCCGTCATCATCGGGGGCGAATATAAGGACAGGACCTACGGGGACTTCCAGAAGGAGATGGACCTCTTTAACCAGGCCTTCTGCGCTGTCATGCTGGAAGGGGATTCCAAGGGGCGGGTGTTCACGTTCCCCATCCCCACCATCAACATCACCAAGGATTTCGACTGGGACAGCCCGGTGGTCAACAGCTTCATGGAGATCACCTGCAAGTACGGCATCCCCTACTTCGCCAACTACGTGAACTCCGACCTGTCCCCGGAGGACGCGGTGAGCATGTGCTGCCGGCTGCGCCTCGACAAGCGGGAGCTTCGCAAGCGGGGCGGCGGCCTCTTCGGCAGCAACCCCATGACGGGCAGCATCGGTGTGTACACCATCAACCTGCCCAGGATCGGGTATCTGGCCACGGACAAGGCGGACTTCTTCGCCCGGCTGCGGCATGTGGCAGAGCTCGGCAAGGTCAGTTTAGAGATCAAGCGCAAGATCATCGAGCACCAGACGGACCGGGGGCTGTACCCCTATTCCGCCCACTACCTCAGGAACGTGAAGGCCCGGACCGGGGAATACTGGTACAACCACTTCAACACCATCGGCCTGGTGGGCATGAACGAAGCCTGCCTCAACTTCCTGGGGAAGGACATCGGCAGCCAGGAGGGCCTGGCCTTCGCCCTGGAGGTCATGCACTTTTTGCGGGATCTCATGGTGGAGTTCCAGGAGGAGACGGGCCACAGCTACAACCTGGAGGCCACCCCCGCCGAGGGCACCAGCTATCGCCTGGCCCGGCTGGACAAGGAGAAGTACCCCAACATCATCCAGAGCGGCCAGGTTGAGCCCCAGTACACCAACAGCACCCAGCTGCCCGTGACCTACACGGACGACATCTTCGAGTGCATGGACCTGCAGGACGAGCTGCAGTCGTTGTACACCGGCGGCACGGTCCAGCACCTGTACCTGGGGGAGCGGATCAACGACGTGGAGACGGTGAAGGACCTCATACGCACCATCTTCACCAAGTACAAGATGCCCTACATCTCCATCACGCCCACCTTCTCCATCTGCGAGGAGCACGGCTACATCTCCGGCGAGCACTTCACCTGCCCGGAGTGCGGCAAGCCCACGGAGGTGTGGAGCCGGGTGGTGGGCTACCTTCGCCCCGTGCAGAACTTCAACGCCGGGAAGAAGGAGGAGTACGTGCTCCGCAAGAAGTTCGTCCTGGACGAGAGCGAGCTGGAACACGAGCAGAAGAGCGCCTGCTGAACCCAAAACAAACCAAGAGCCGGGGGAGGAGCCCCGGCTCTTTTGCTGTCCGCCGTTTATCCCAGGGTGAAGGTGAGGGCGTATTGGGGATATTCCATCCGCTGGAACTTTTGCCCCATGTAGGCGCCGTCGTCCGTCCTGGGGTTCTCCGTCCGCACGCCGAGGGGCAGCTCCGCAAAGACGCCGTTGGGGCCCTCGAAGCCGGTCACATGCCGCAGCACAGGGATCAGGGTCACGGTCTTGATGTTCCGGATGGTCTCCAGGTCCAGCCCCTGTATATCCACGATGTGATAGGTCAAGGTGCCGTCCTCGTTGGGGGTCAGGCCAAAGCCGCCCTTATACCAGTTGCCTTCCTGTCCGTCGATGAGTATTTTGAAGTCGATGGGCAGCATGGATACCAGGTTGGTCCATGCCTTCCGGGCGTCCCCTTCCATACTGTCGGGCAGGGTGATCTTCACGTCCAGATCGTAGATGCCCAGATCGTCCCCGTGAGCGCCGGGCAGGGCCTCCATGGTCATGCCGTCCAGAGACGCGGAGCAGTTGGTGAACACCTGCAGCGCGTTATTCCAGTCCGCAGCCGGCTTGGTGTGGTCCTGTTCGTCCACCAGCTCCATATAGGTGAAGATGGTATCGCCCTGCCAGACGACTTGCCCCGGGCTTGCTTCAACGGCCCGGGTTTCCATGGTCTTGTACCCGGTCACATTGAACCGCACCGTGCCCACCTCCACGTTCAAGAGCTCCGTGGCGGGCAGGTCGTAATCCTCCTCCACGAACACCTTGAAATAGGCCTTGGCGGTCACCATGCCGTTTTCGTCCGCGTTTCGTTCCAGTTTTTCTCGCTCGTTATACATCTCCACGGTGGCAATGATTTCATTTTTCTCCAGGAAGGCCTGATTCATGCTGTTGATCTCGGCCCGCTCCTCCGGCGAGAGATCGTCCCAATGGAAGTTTTTGGCTTCCAGGGCGGCAATGTGAGCTTTGAAAGCCCCCGTCTCAGAGACATTCATCAGCATATTTGCCATTTTTGACCCGTCGGCAAGCTCTAATACGACTACGGCCGTTGGCCCCCAATACATCTCTTTCTCGCCGGACAGGTATTCTTTGTCCGGACCGCCTTCAAAGAAGTCATACATCCGCTGCGGGTCCACTTGGATCGACGTCCGGTTGCCGCCCGTCCAGGTTTCCAACAGGGGCAGGGCCGCCGTGCCGCCAAGGCGCAGGGATACATAGGCCGTGTTCCCGTCAAAAAGGGTGTCGCCCACCGTGATCCGCACATCTTTTTTGAGCAACTCTGCCACCTTGAGCGCGCCTTCGCTGTTCACTGCCTGGGAATCCGTGCGGTCGATGGGCAGGACCTTAACCTCCGTATCCTCCGGCTTCGCTTCCGCGATCATGCCCTCCAGGGCCGGGATGCTGGGCCGCTCGGAGGGGTCCGCCGTCAGATACTCGTCGGGGCGTGTAATGATCCCAAGCCAGGAGAGGACCTCCGCCCGGGTGGAGGGGATGGCCATGATGGTGGTGGCCAGCAGCACCAGAACGGCCGCCGCCACCATGCCTGCCCGGCGCCAGGGGAAGCCGACGGTTTCCCGGGCCTCTTTGGGCTCCCGTGCGATCTGTTCGTCCAGCGCCGCCTTCGCGGCCTTGCCGTCCAGCAGCGACAGGTTCAATGCTTCATGGTAGAATCTCGTTTCCTTCATGCTCTTTACCTCCCAGAGTCCGAATCCGCATCGTCTGCCGTCAGATATGAACGGATGGCGTTCCGCCCTCGGAACAGCCGGCTCTTGACGGCCTCCGCGCCCATGCCCAGCTCCCTGGCGATCTCCGAGATGGTCATCTCGTACCCGTAGTACAGCACGAAGATCCGATAGGTGTCCCGGGGCAGGCGCTTAGCTTCCATGAGGATGTCCTCCGCCATGGCCCGGTCCAGCACCCCGTCCTCGAAGACCCAATCGTCCTTGAGCCGCTCCTGGGGCACGTCCTCCAGGGGGCGTACGGCGTGCTTCTCCCGCTCGGCGTACTGCTCGATGATCTCCCGCTTCAGCATCTTCAGCAAAAACGCCTTGGGGAACAGCACGTCCAGATGGCCGTACCGCTCGATGCGGCGGTAGAAGCTGAGGTACACGTTTTGCAGGGCGTCCTCCGCGTCCGTGGGGTCGCTCAGGTGCACGATGGCGTACTTGAGCAGGGGCCGATATGTGGTTTCGTAGACTCGATCAAAATAGGATTGATCCATGTTTCTTTCTCTTTCTGTAAGCGCTTACACCCTTATAGAGCTGAGAAAAGGGGGAGAGGTTGCATGAAAGATGAAAAACGCAGCCTCTTTTCGAGGCTGCGCTTTGAAGTTGAGTAGGAGGCTTACGCTTTGCCGTTGCAGCCCAGCACGTTGATGAGCTTGTGGGTGACCATGGCCTTGATGGCTTCCCGGCCGGGCTTCAGATACTGGCGAGGATCGAAGTGATCGGGATGCTCCACAAAGTGCTTGCGGATGCAGGCGGTCATGGCAAGGCGCAGATCGGAGTCGATGTTGATCTTGCAGACGGCCATACGGGCCGCTTCGCGAAGCTGCTCTTCAGGGATGCCCACGGCGTCGGGCATCTTGCCGCCGCACTCGTTGATGATCTTGACGAACTCCTGGGGCACGGAGGAGGAGCCGTGGAGCACGATGGGGAAGCCGGGGAGGCGCTTCTCCACCTCGCGGAGGATGTCGAACCGGAGGGGCGGGGGCACCAGCTTGCCGTCGGCGTCCCGGGTGCACTGGGCGGCGGTGAACTTGTAGGCGCCGTGGCTGGTGCCGATGGCGATGGCCAGGGAGTCTACGCCCGTGCGGGTGACGAAGTCCTCCACTTCCTCGGGGCGGGTGTAGGAGGAATCCTCAGCGGACACGTTGACCTCATCCTCGATGCCGGCCAGGGTGCCCAGCTCGCCTTCCACCACCACGCCGTGGTCGTGGGCGTATTCCACCACCTTGCGGGTCAGGGCCACGTTCTCCTCATAGGGCTTGCTGGAGCCGTCGATCATGACGGAGGAGAAACCGCCGTCGATGCAGCTCTTGCACAGCTCGAAGGTGTCGCCGTGATCGAGGTGCACGCAGATGGGCAGGTCGAAACCGGCGGTCTGCTCCGCGTCCAGGATGGCAGCCTCGATGAGCTTCATCAGGTACACGTGCTTGGCATAGGCCCGGGCGCCCTTGCTCACCTGGAGGATCAGGGGGGCGTGCTGCTCGATGGCAGCCTCGGTGATGCCCTGGATGATCTCCATGTTGTTCACGTTGAACGCGCCGATGGCGTAGCCGCCGTCATAGGCCTTCTTGAACATTTCTTTGGTGGTTACGATTGCCATAGAATATTCTCCTTTATAGTATTTTCGTTTTTTTCATTATATCAGCGGCAACGGAAAAATGCAACTGTAACAAAACTGCAAAAACTCCTGTCCGGGTTTGCTTTACGGCCGGGGAGCTGGTATACTTTCTCTATCAAGAGTTTGAGGAGGCTTCGGGCCATGTCAGAAAAAAAGATCTCTCTGATCGTACCGGTCTACTACGAGGAGGAGGTGCTGCCCATCGCCTATCCCCGGATGAAGGCGGCCCTCGAACGGACGGGGCACGACTACGAGATCCTCTTCGTCAACGACGGCAGCCGGGACGGCACCATGCGGGAGCTGCGGAAGATCGCCGCAGAGGACAAGCGGGTGAAGGTGCTGTCATTCTCCCGGAACTTCGGCCACCAGCTGGCCGTCACCGCGGGCATGGACGAAGCTACCGGCGACGCCCTTATCATCATCGACGCGGATCTGCAGGACCCACCAGAGCTTATCCCCGACATGGTGAAGATGTGGGAGCAGGGGGCGGACATCGTCTACGGGAAGCGCAAGAAGCGGGAGGGGGAGACCTTTTTCAAAAAGTTCACCGCCGCCTGCTACTATCGGCTGCTCACCAGCATGAGCGCCTACCCGATCCCTCTCGATACCGGCGACTTCCGCCTCATCGGTCGGAACGTGGCGGACGTGTTTTTGAAGATGCGGGAGCACGCCCGGTTCCTTCGGGGCATGTCCGCCTGGATGGGCTTTGAAGCCGTGCCTCTCGAATACGTTCGGCAGGAACGGGCGGCGGGGAAGACCAAGTATACGCTTAAGAAGATGCTGAAGCTGGCTTTAGATGGGATCACCGGCTTCTCCACTAAGCCTTTGACCATGCCGCTGTACCTGGGCGGGGCGGTGATGGGCCTCTCTCTGCTGGGCTTCCTGGCGGTGCTCATCTGCGCCCTGACCGTGGGCGCGGCGGCCTGGCTCTGGGCCCTGTGCGGCGTCTGCCTGCTCCTCGGCGCGGTGCTCTTTTTCCTGGGCGTCCAGGGGGCCTACATCGGCCGCATCTTCGAGGAATCCAAGGCGAGGCCCCTCTACATCGTAGCGGAGAAGATCAATCTGTGATTCGTTGAAAATATTATATCTTTTTATTGAAAACGAAACGGTCTTATAGTATAATGACTTGAAATCAAAACAAGGAGGCTT
>ONNZ01000024.1 GCA_900319345.1 uncultured Eubacteriales bacterium | reverse complement strand
TCACTACCACGCCCTTCGAATCCTATTTCCTCTGAAGTAACAAAGAAGAGACACACGGATGTGTGTCTCTTCTTTGTTGGCTGCGGAACTAGGATTCGAACCTAGACAATACGAGTCAGAGTCGTAGGTGCTGCCATTACACAATTCCGCAACAGCTTTTCTGAGAAATCCCGAGATGCCGTCCGTCTGAGTGATAACACCCGCCTCTCGGCAGGTGGTCTAGCTGTGATGAGCCTCAGCCTTCCCGTCGGTGCGGGCCTGACATCTTCTCGATCAACGCGCCTTTCCGTATTCACTCTGTGGGTTTATCACTATAAACGTAACGCACACCGCAGGATTTTTCCCATGGTGGGATTAATTGGATTAATTGGAATCGAACCAATGACCTCCACGATGTCAACGTGGCGCTCTAACCAGCTGAGCTATAACCCCTTGACAGGATTTAATTATACACATCGGAGCCAAAAATGCAAGCACTTTTTTTCGATTCTGTCAATTTGATATGGAAATCGCGTGTTTTCTCATGGTACGGGCAAAACACCGTATCCGTTCCGTCAGACCGTACAGGCACAGGGCTACCGTCCCCAAACTCAAGGCGTCTCGGGAGCCCAGTCGCAGGACGCAATAGGAGAACAGCATGTATTCCTTGAGACAAAAGAACAGCTCAAAGAACAGGCTCCCCAAGGCGCACGAAAGCAGCCCATCTTTTCCTTCGCGACACAGCAGCACGACCGGAAGGAGCAGAAGTGCCCCGCACAGGGGGATGATCCCTGGAAACAGGGGCCAGAGGTCCGCCGCTTTCCAGCAGAGAAGGCCGCCGATAAGGGAAGCGGTCAGCGTTTCTTCCCATCGAATCAAGAGGGGCTTCCTGATGAGATATACGATCAGCAACAGGACTGCCGGATACACCCGAACGTTCTGAAAAGTCACTTCTAGCTCCGAAAGAGACAGGATAACCAAAGGGAACAGGAGCCGAAAAACATGCTGCTCCCCTTTCCTTTCATCGAAGGCCCAATGGTACAGGGCCATGGCCAGAAGGCACGGTTGATAGAGATACAAAAAGCGTCACATCCTTTTTCATAGGATGGACGCTTTTATTGACGATGATGCACTCAGAGACGGCGGACCCCTTCGCTGTAGACGGCCCGGATATGCCGATCGTCCAGCCGGTACACGGCCCGGAGAAGCCGCTCCCGCAGGGTAATGTTGGGGAGCTTCGGAAGCCCCGTGTCGTCCAGCACGATGGCGTGGAGGGGCTCCCCTGCCTGAAATCCGATCCCATGTCCCAGGAATGCCTGCCCGGCTCCGGTGGCCATGTAGTAGGCCTGCTCGATGGATATGGCCTGGCTCACGTCCTGCTTCATGCTGCCCCGATCCTTCGAGGCGGTAATGGAGTTGGCCATGGTATGCAGCATGGAGAGGGTGGTGCCGCCGGATACGTCGGAGCCAAAGCACACGGCCTGCCCCTCCCGTAGCATGTCCGCCACGGGGCTGATGCCGCTCATGAGGGAGTTGTTGGAGCTGGCGCAGTGGACCGGATGCACACCCCGCATCCGCATGGCGGCCCGCTCCCGCCTGTCGCTGTGGACACAGTGGGCCATGAGCGTTTTGCTGTCGAAAAGGCCGTACTTATCGTATACCTCCCAATACTGCCGGCAGTCGGGGAACAGCTGGGCCACCAGGGCGATCTCCCCCGTGTTCTCCGACAGGTGGGACTGGACGGGCAGATCCCGCTCCGCTTTCAGCTTCCCCAAGAAGGATAGGAGCTCAGGCGAGCAGGAGGGCGCGAACCGGGGGGTCAGGATGGGCCTCACCAGCGTGAAGCGCTTGCTTTTTTCCAGCCAGCGCAGGGTCTCACTTTCGCTCTCCTCCGTGGTCTCACACAGGTAGGGCGGAGCGTTCCGATCCATATTTACCTTGCCCACATACCCGGTGACACCCGCTTTTTCCAGCTCCTCCATCAGGATCAACGTGGCGTCCGTATGCAGAGAGGAGAACATGCAGACCCGGGTGGTGCCGTTCTGGATCAGGTCGTGAGCCAAGATGCGATACTTTTCCCGGGCGTAGTCGATGTTCGCATACCGGGCTTCCGTGGGAAATGCATAGGCGTCCAGCCATTGGAGCAGGGGACGGTCCATGCCGGTGCCCATGAACTCGTACTGGGGGCCGTGCAGGTGCAGGTCGGCAAAGCTTTGCAGGATCAGCGCGTCCCCATAATCCTCCACCCGCGCTTCCGCCATGTTGTCCGGCAGGACGGGATAAATCCCGGCCACCCGGCCGTCCTCCAAAACAAGATAGCTGTTAGGATGGATGCCCAGCGTGTCAGGCGACAATGCTTCCAGGATGTTGCCCTTCAATGCGGTCAGCATGATTGCATGTCCTCCTTCGTGTCGATATCACGCAGCTCCTCCGGCGGCACGGCCACCGTCCGCAGCAGCTCTTCATGGGCGGCAATCACCTGGCGGCCGCCCCTGTCCCCCGTCACCTTCAATAGCTCCTCGAACAGGGAAGCCGGAAAGAGCACCGGGTTCCCCCGCTTTCCCTCCGCTTCCGGAGCCCAGATGCAGCCCGGCTCCCTTTCAAAGGCCTTTACCAGCTGTTCCACGGTGGAGGCCTTCAGGTTGGGCTGATCGGCCACGGCGTACAGTATCCCATCATATGCGCCCGTTTGGCAGATATGCGCCGTGCCCAGCCGGACGCTGGAGCTCATGCCCTGTTCCGGCGCCGGGTTGACGACTACGACAAAGCCCCTCTCCCGGGCCGCTTCCATCAGATATCCTTTGTCCGCGCTGGTGACCAGCACCCGCAGGGCAAAGGACGACCCCTGCAGCACGTCCAGGGCGTGGATGCCCATGGGCTGCCCCGAGACGGTCAGCCTTAGTTTGTCCTCTCCGAAGCGGCTGCCGGAGCCTGCCGCTGTCAGCAAACAGGCCAGCTTCATCTCCGATACCGACCGCACCGGTCCCGATGGACGTATTCGCCCTTGCCGGGTGTGACGAGCTGACCGTTTTCCACGACCAGCTGGCCGTTCAAGACCACGTCCCTGGCCTTGCCCGCAGCTTCATACCCCTCGTAGGGGGAGTTGTCGCAGTTGTGCAGGTTGGTGGCGGCGTGGATAACGTGGGGGGCTTCAGGGTCGAAGACGACAACGTCCGCGTCGCTCCCCACCTGCAGGGCGCCCTTGCGGGGGTACATGCCGAAGAGCTTGGCTGCCCGGGTGGACAGGAGTTGGCCCATTTCCACCATGTCGAGGTATCCGCCCTTCACTGCCCGGGTGTAGACGATCTCGGCCCGGTTCTGGACGCCCGCGCCGCCGTTGGGCGTCTTGGAAAAGTCGTCCTTCCCCGCCGCCTTCTGGGCCATGGTGAAGGAGCAGTGGTCCGTGCCGATCCAGTCGATCTCTCCGGCTGCCATGGCTTTGAGCAGGGTTTCCTGATCCGCCTTCGACCGGAGGGGCGGCGACATGACGAACTTGGCTCCGTCGGGGGCGTCGTACATGCTCTCCTCTAATACAAGATATTGGGGGCAGCTCTCCAAATACACCTCCTGGCCTCGTTCCCGGGCCCGACGGGCGATGGCCAAGCCCTCCTTGGTGGAGAGATGGACCACCCAGGCTGGACCGCCGGCCAGGTACGCCGCGTCCATGAGCCGCCCTACGCCGTCCGCCTCCACGATGTTGGGCCGGGATACGGCGTGATACCGGGAGCCGGTCTTCCCCGCCGCCTTCAGCTCCTTCACCCGGGCCTTGAGGATATCGTCGTTCTCACAGTGGATGCCGATAATGCAATCCTCTTTCGCTAGATACTTGATGGCTTCGTACATAACGCCGTCGCTCAATCGCATGTTGTCGTAGACCATGTACATCTTGAAGGAGGTGACACCGTTTTCGATCATCAGCGGTATCTCGGCGATGCGCGCTTCGTTCCACTCGGACATGGCCATATGGAAGCCATAGTTGCAGCTGCTGTTTTTGGCCTTGTTCTCCCACTTTTGGAAGGCTTCCATCAGCGTCATGCCCCGTTCCTGGGTGGCGAAGTCCAGCACCGTGGTGGTGCCGCCCACCACGGCCGCCTTGGTACCGGTTACGAAATCGTCCGCCGTGACGGTGCTGCCCACCTCCAGATCGAAGTGAGTATGGGTGTCGATGAATCCGGGGAACACGTAGCAGCCCTTCGCGTCGATCACCTTGTCGCAGGTCTCGTCGATAACGCCGCCCACCTGGGAGATCATTCGCCCATCGGTCAGTAGATCCCCTTGCTCCACCCTGTCCTCCAGGACCAGAAAAGCGTTCTTGATCAGTATGCGCATACACATGCCCTCCCGTTGATATATGAAGTATACCATAGGTGGGAACAAAAGCGTACATCTTTCAAAAAAATAATTTGTCCGTCTTCCAACTTTTTGACCTTTGTGCTATACTTCCAGATGGGAGGATAGAAAGATGGACAAGAACAGATTACGCAACGCGATCCTGAACGCCACCGAACGCAACGCCGCCCTGGTCATCAAGAACGCCAACATCGTCAACGTGTTCACCGGCACTATCGAAAAGGGCGACGTAGCCATGCGCGACGGCGTCATCCTGGGCATCGGCACCTATTCCGGCCGGGAGGAGATCGACGCTAACGGCGCTTTCCTCTGCCCCGGCCTCATCGACGGCCATGTGCATATCGAATCCTCCATGGCCCATCCCCTGCGGTTCGCCGAGTGCGTACTGAAACAGGGCACCACCACCGTCATCGCGGATCCCCATGAGATCGCCAACGTCTGCGGCACGGACGGCATCCAGTACATGCTGGATCAGACGGAATGGTCCCCCCTCTCCGTCTTCCTTATGATCCCCTCCTGCGTGCCCTGCACCAGCTTCGAGACCAGCGGCGCCAAGCTAGTGGCCAGCGACATGGAGCCCTTCATGCACCAGAAGCGGGTCATCGGCCTCGGCGAGGTCATGGATTATGTGGCGGTGGTCACCGGCGACGGCGAGATGCTGGACAAGCTGAAGCTGTTCGAACGGCGTCCCATCGACGGCCATGCGCCTCTCCTTTCCGGGGACGAACTGAATGCCTACTGCATCGCCGGGCCTCGGACCGATCATGAATGCTCTCAGTATGACGAGCTGTACGAGAAGCTCAGCAAGGGCATGCGCATCCATATCCGCCTGGGTTCCGCCTGCCGCGGCATAGAGGAGCTCATGCGCCAGGTGGCCGAGAACCATCTCCCCACCCGCCGGATGCTCTTCTGCACCGACGACAAGCACCTGGGCGACATCGAACGGGAGGGCCATATCAACTACATCCTGCGCCGGGCGGTGGCCAACGGCATCCCCCCCATCGAGGCCATCCAGATGGCCACCATCAACGCCGCTGAGACCTACGGCCTCCAGCGCTACGGAGCCATCGCCCCCGGGTATCGGGCGGATATGGTCCTCTTCGACAATCTGACGGACTTCAACGCCCTCATGGTCTTCTCGAACGGCATCCGTTTCGAACCCCATCCCGACACGCTCCTGAAGCGAGACCCCCGCATCTACAACAGCGTCCATCTGGCTCCCCGCAAGCCCGGCATCCTGGACCTGCCTGTCCATGAGGATATGCCCGTCATCAACCTGATCCCCGGCGAGCTGATCACCAATCTGACATATGAGACCGTGTCCCAGCAAGACGGCATGTTCGTGGCCACGCCTGACCTTTTGAAAGCGGCCGTCTTCGAACGGCATATGTCCTCCGGCCGGGTGGGCGTGGGCATCCTGAAGGGGATGAAGCTCGAAAATGGCGCTATCGCCTCCACCGTGGGTCACGACTCCCACAACCTGATCGTGGTGGGCGACAACGACGGGGACATGCTGGCGGCGGTGGACGCCCTGGAGGCTTCCTCCGGCGGGTTCGTGGTGGTGAGCCGCGGCAAGGTCCTGGCCCAGCTCCCCATGCCCATCGCGGGCCTTATGAGCGATCTGCCCCTCCAGGAGATCATTTCTCGGCAGGAAGCCTTGCTCACCGCCTTCCGTTCCATCGGCGAATATGCGGATGGCGACCCCTTCGTGACCCTTTCCTTCATCGCCCTGCCCGTGATACCCCACGTGCGGATCACGGATATGGGCGTGTTCCACGTGACCAAGATGCAGTTCATTCAGTAAGGAGGACATCTATGATCGTAGGAAAAAGCGTGCCCCGTGTGGATGCGTTCGACAAGGTGACCGGACGCGCCAAGTACACGGACGATCTATGCGACAAGAGCGCCCTGCTCATCCGGGTGGTGCGCTCCACCATCGCCCATGGCTTCGTGAAGTCGGTGGACATATCCGAAGCCATGAAGGTGCCGGGCGTCGTGCGGATCTTCACCTGCTTTGACGTGCCCAACATCCCCTTCCCCACGGCCGGACACCCCTGGTCCGTGGAGGAAGCCCATCAGGACGTGGCGGATAGGCTCCTGCTGAACCAGCACGTGCGTTACTACGGCGACGACGTGGCGGCGGTGGTGGCGGAAAACGAGGTGGCCTGCGCCCAGGCGGCCAGGCTGGTGAAGGTGGAATATGAGGAACTGCCCTTCGTGCTGGACCCCATTGAGGCCATGCAGGAGGGCCAGCCCCAGCTCCACGACTCCTTTCCTAACAACATCTTGAAGCACACCTCCATCCGCAACGGCAACTACGAGGAAGCCCGGAAGGAGGAGGGCCTCGTCTGCATCGACAAGTGGTACACCACACCCACGGTGCAGCACTGCCACATCGAAAACTTCATCTGTTACGCCTACGAGGAAGCGGGCAAGACCGTGGTGGTGTCCTCCACCCAGATCCCCCATATCGTGCGCCGCACGGTGGGCCAGGCCATCGGCGTGCCCTGGGGCTCCGTCCGCATCATCAAGCCCTACATCGGCGGCGGCTTCGGCAACAAGCAGGACACCCTCTACGAGCCCCTCTGCGCCTGGGTCTGCCGGGAGCTGGGCGGTCGGCTGGTGAAGATCGACATCCCCCGGGAGGACACCTTCATCAGCAACCGGGTCCGGCACGCCATCAAGTTCCATATCATCTCCTACGTGCGGCCCGATGGCACCTATGTGGCCAGGAAGCTCGAAATGTTCTCCGATCAGGGCGCCTACGCCTCCCACGGCCATTCCATCGCTGCCAAGGGCATGGGCTGTTTCCCCCAGATGTACCCCTGCCCCAACGTGGAGTGCGACGCCTACACGGTCTACACCAACAAGTCCGTGGCCGGCGCCATGCGGGGTTACGGCATCCCCCAGGCCATGTTCGCCTATGAGAGCCACACGGACGACGTGTGCAAGGTTCTGGGTCTCGACCCCGTGGAGTATCGTCGCCAACACATCATGCCCGTGGGCTTCAAGGACGGCTTCTCCAAGAACGAGAACTACTTCGACACCTTCAACCAGTGCATGGACAAGGCCATCGCCTACATGGACTACTGGAAGAAACGGGAGGAGTTCAAGGACCAGACCGGCCCCATCCGCAAGGGCATCGGCCTCTCCTGCTTCTGGTACAATACCGGCGTATGGCCCATCTCCCTGGAACATTCCTCCTGCCGCATGGTCCTCAACCAGGACGGCACCATCCAGCTGCAGGTGGGCGAAACGGAGATTGGCCAGGGCGCTGACACCGCCTACGCCCAGATGGCGGCGGAGGTCATCGGCTTGAAGGACTACACGGACGTGCACGTGGTTTCGAACCAGGATACGGATGTGACCCCCTTCGGCCTGGGCGCCTACGCCTCCCGGCAGACCTACATGTGCGGATTCTCCATCACCCAGACGGGCCTGATCCTGAAGAAGAAGATTCTGGAATACGCCAACGAGCTGACCCGGATGCCGGTGTACGAGCTGGATATCGAGGAAGGGAACATCGTCCGCGCTACGGACGGGCGGGTGCTGATGCCCCTCTCCGATCTCGCCACGGAAGCTTTCTACAGCCTGACCCACAGCGTCCATATCACGGCGGAGTCCACCTACCAGATCAAGACCAACGCCTACTCCTTCGGCTGCTGCATCGCCGAGGTGGAGGTGGACGTACCCCTGTGCCGCTGCCAGGTCAAGAAGATCATCAACGTCCATGACTGCGGACGGCTCATCAACCCCGCTTTGGCTGCGGCCCAGGTGGAAGGCGGCATGAGCATGGGCATCGGCTACGCCCTATCCGAACAGCTCCTGTACGACGGCAAGACCGGCCGAGGCCTCAACAACAACCTGCTGGACTACAAGCTGTCCACCACCTTGGATCATCCCCATCTGGAGGCCCAGTTCGTGGAGAACCCGGAGCCCACCAACCCCTTCGGCACCAAGGCCCTGGGCGAGCCGCCGGCCACGCCGGTAGCCCCCGCCATCCGCAACGCCATCCTGAACGCCACGGGCGTGGAGGTGGACGATATTCCTATGAACCCCAAGGTGCTGTTCAAGCGCTTCAGCGAGGAAGGCCTCATTCACGATCCCTGGAGAGAGGAGAAATAAGCCATGTACGATATGAAAGAACTGTATGAAGCCTTCTCCGTGCAGGAGGCCATCGAGCTGCGTCTTGTACATCCCGAGGCCCAGATCATCGCCGGAGGGTCCGACGTGCTGGTCCAGATGCGGGAGGGCAAGCGGGCCGGCAAGGAGCTCATCTCCATCTACCTTATCGACGAGCTCAGGGGCGTGAGACTGGACGAGAACGAGGCAATTCGCATCGGCTCCCTGACCAGCTTCTCCCACATCACTCGTGACCCCATCATCCAGAAGTACATCAACGTGCTGGGCGAAGCGGTGGATCTGGTGGGCGGGCCCCAGATCCGCAACATCGGCACCATCGGCGGCAACACCTGCAACGGCGTTACCAGCGCCGATTCCGCCTCCACCCTCCACGCCTGGGAGGCCGTCATCGAGCTCACGGGCCCCAACGGCAAGCGGCTGGTGCCCATCAAGGACTTCTATATTAAGGCCAGCACCGTGGACATCCGGGAGGGCGAGATACAGACCGCCATCCTGATCCCCAAGGAGAGCTATGAAAACACCTTCGGCTCCTACTACAAGTACGCCATGCGCAACGCCATGGATATCGCCACCACCGGCTGCTCCGTGAACGTGCGCCTTTCCCCCGACAAGCAGACCTTCGACCGGGTGCGCATCGCCTACGGCGTGGCTGGACCCGTGCCCATGCGCGCCCCTTCGGCGGAAGCCCTCATCCAAGGCAAGCCCCTCACCATGGAGAACGCCGAAGCCTTCTCCCTGGAGGTACTCAAGGATATCAATCCCCGGGATTCCTGGCGGGCGCCCAAAGCCTTCCGGCAGCATATCGCCGTTGTGATGGCTAAGCGCTGCCTCATCGAAGCTACCAAGCGCTGCGGAGGTGAAATCAAATGAAGGATCAATATCGTCTCATCGAATTTAATCTGAACGGCAAGGACGTGGCCTGCATGGTGGATTGCCGGGCCTCCCTCACCGACATGCTCCGCAACGACTTTCGACTGACCTCCGTGAAGAAGGGCTGCGAGGTGGGCGAATGCGGCGCCTGCAACGTGATCATCGACGGGGAGTGCTACAACTCCTGCATCTATCTCGCCGTATGGGTCCGGGGGAAGCACGTGCGCACCCTGGAAGGGCTCATGGGCCCCAACGGAGAGCTGTCAGATATCCAGCAGGCCTTCATCGACGAGACCGCCGTTCAGTGCGGCTTCTGCACGCCGGGCTTCATCATGTCCGCCGTGGAGATCTTGGAGAGCGGCAAGCTCTATACCCGGGACGAGCTGAGGAAGCTCCTATCCGGGCATCTCTGCCGCTGTACCGGTTATGAGAACATCCTCAACGCCGTGGAAAAGACCATGAAGAAGCGGCTGGGCGTCGCGGAATAAACAGATGTAAAAAAAACCCCCGGAGTGTATTCCGGGGGCTATATTTTTCGTTTCAGGATTCCTGTGGAATGGTGGAAAGGCGTATGGCGTAGGCCCGTATCACGTTGCACAGCTCCACCCCGTCCCGCCATTGTACGGGGATGGCCCCGGCCCCCAGCAGCATGCCCATGATGTTGCCGCAGATGGAGCCGGTGGAATCGGAATCGCCGTCGTGGTTCACGGCGAGGCGCACGGCCTGCGCATAGTCGGTGGGAAAGCTCAACGCGCTGTATACGGCGATGGCCAGGGCCTCCTCCCCTACCCAGCCCTCGCCCAGCTCCCGGATGGTCGGCGCACAGGGACGGCCCTCCGCCGCCAGTTCCACCGCATGCTGCAAAGCGTCCCGGGTGCTTTCCGCGTTCTCGATCTCATCCAGCTCGACGATCAAATCGTCCACGGCGTCCGGCAGGGACTGGCCGTAATACAGCTTCTGCAGCAGTTCAGCAAGAGCCCCGGCTGAAATATACCCGCCGGGATGGCCGTGAGTGATGGCTGCGACACGACAGCCCAGATCAAAGGGCTGTGGGAACACAGCACAGGGGGCCACCCGCATGACGCCGCCGCAGCCCCGGCTGTGGTTGATGGGATCGGCCAAAGTGCCCATCTTGCCGGAGCTCAAACTGGATAGGCAGGTACTGCCGGGTGCCCGGGTGGCGAACAGTTTCGGCTCGTTCAACAAGCCGCCCTCATACTTGGCGCCGGGCATCTTGACCTTCGATTGAGTGTAGTACCAGCGCAGATAGGACCGATACACGCTCTTTACCGGCGGTTTGTTCATCCGATTGGCGTTGAGGAGCCCCTCGGCGGTAAAGAGGGTCATCTGCGTATCATCGGACACCAGGGTGCTGGCGGAAAGATCGCGAACGCCTGCGCCGCCGAAATAGCGGGCGATATCGGAATAACGCATGAACTCCACGGGATAGCCCATGGCATCCCCGATGGCACCGCCCAAAAGGCAGCCGATCATCCGACTCTTACGACCAGGCATGGATATCTCTCTCCTCCCTCTATCGTTCTATACCATATCACATGTTCATAATTTGTTCAATATTATTTTGTAAAAAAGCGGATTATATTGAGATGGATCATCGTGATAGACACAAGATATGGATAAATGTGGAAGTGGGGAGAGTCGAATGTCGCGCCTGCGGGCTAGGTCGGGGTTCGGCTCTGGGGCTCCACTGGAGCCCCATTCAATACCGAACCCAGTTCGACTCTCCCCCATGATATCCTCGTACAAACAAAAGCACCACACGGAGGTGGTGCTTTTGTTTGTGGTGGAGGTGGGGAGAGTCGAACTCCCGTCCGAAGACATGATGACCCAACTTTCTACGAGCGTAGCCGTCGTACAAGTATTCCCCTGGCGGCGCTCCCAACGGCGGGATCGCCGATCCGGTAGCTTCATAAAGTCCGGTCCGGGGCAAAGCTTACCCGGGTTCGTTCCCTATCCTGAATGACGCCCGTATCTGAGACGATAGGTCTTCTCAGGCGGACGCTGTCACGCGCTTAGGCAGCGACAGGAAGTGCGTAGTTGTTGTCTGTTATGTTTAAACAGGTCCCGCTTTTAACGAAGCTCGGGGCTTCGGCTCGCTTATCCGGCCCTCACTATCCCCGTCGAAACCATTTCACCCCCATGGGATAGTTTACCGCACTTTAAAGTCCTTCATGCGCCGGTCCATCTCCCGATCCGCATCCCGATCGGCGATGTCGTGGCGCTTGTCATACAGCTTTTTGCCCTTGGCCAGGGATAGCTCCACCTTCACCTTCCCGTCCTTGAAGTAGACGGACAGGGGGATGAGGCTGTATCCCTCCGCCTGCTGCTTGCCGTAGAGCTTGGCGATCTCCCGCTTGTGGGCGAGGAGTGTTCTGGTGCGGAAAGGATCGTGGTTGAAGATATTGCCCTGCTCATAGGGGCTGATATGCATGCCTATGAGCTGCAGCTGCCCGTGCTTCACCATGGCGTAGGCGTCCTTCAGGTTCAGGGACCCCTTGCGGATAGACTTCACCTCGGTACCCGTGAGCGCGATCCCGCACTCCAGGGTATCTTCGATAAAGTAGTCATGGCGGGCCTTCCGGTTGACGGCGGCCACTTTTATTCCCTTATGAACGGGCATCCTTTCCTTTCACCTTTCCAAATAAAAAGCGGTACAACGAAATCTCGCTGTACCGCCTTTCATACAGCTTTTTTAGCCGAGGCACATGAGCACCAGCGCCAGTACGGCGATGACACAGGCACAAATCAGGGTGATCTTCTTCAGCTGAAGATCCTTCTTGGCCTCCCGACCCTTCACACCGAAGGTTTCGGTATCGCTGCCGTAGGCGGAGCCCAAACCGGCGGACTTGCTCTTCTGCATCAGCACGGCCACGATCAGCACGACGGACACGAGAACAAGGACGATTTCGATAGCAAAACTCATAAAACTTCCTCCCAAATTGACTGCGGTTGGTATTATACCACCATGTTTCACGGTTTGCAAGGGTAAGATTCAGCCCTTTTGGGCACTTTTTACCCAGCAAAGAGGGTGGAACCGGTCATTTCCACAGGCTTGGGCAGGCCCAGCATATCGAGGAGCGTGGGCGCCAGGTCAGAAAGCCGTCCGCCTTCCCGCAGCTCCACGTCCTTCTCCGCCGCGTCCACGTACACGCAGGGCACGGGGTTGGTGGTGTGGGCGGTGAAAGGGGCGTTCTCCTCATAGTCCCACATGTACTCGCAGTTGCCGTGATCCGCGGTGATGAGGCAGCGGCCGCCGTTCTTCAGGATGGCGCCGACTACCTTGTCCAGGCACTCGTCCACAGCGTGAACCGCCTTCACAGCTGCCTCCATGACGCCCGTATGGCCCACCATGTCCGGATTAGCGAAGTTCAAGATCATCACGTCGTACTTGCCGCTCTCGATCCGCTTCACCACCTCGTCTGCCACAAGATATGCACTCATCTCCGGCTGCATGTCGTAGGTGGGCACCTTGGGCGAAGGGATCAGACACCGATCCTCCATAGGATTGGGGGCCTCCACCCCGCCGTTGAAGAAGAAGGTCACGTGAGCGTACTTCTCCGTCTCCGCGATCCTGAGCTGGGTCTTGCCGTTGGCCGCCAGGTATTCGCCCAGGGTGTTCTTCAAGGTCTGGGGCTTGAAGGCCACGGTGAGCTTATCCTCGAAGGTCTTGTCGTACTGGGTCATGGACACGTAGGTCAGGGGGAAGAACCCATTGCGACGCTCGAACCCGTCGAAATCCTCGAAGATGAAGGCCCGGGTGATCTCACGAGCCCGGTCAGGCCGGAAGTTGAAGAAGATCACGCTGTCGTTGGCCTTGACGGTAGCTACGGGCTTGCCGTCCTCCACAATGACCGTGGGCTTTACGAACTCGTCCGCGTCGCCCCTATCGTAGCTCAGCTGCATGGCGTCGTGACCCGTGGGGGCGGTGAATCCCTCCCCGTAGGTCAGGGCGGCGTAGGCCTGCTGGACCCGCTCAAAGCGGTTATCCCGGTCCATGGCGTAGTAGCGGCCGGAGACCGTAGCGATCTTGCCCACACCGATCTCGGCGAGCTTCGCTTCCAGGGTCTCCAAATACCCCTTGCCGCTCTTGGGCGGGGTGTCCCGGCCGTCCATGAAGCAGTGGATGAAGACCTTGGTGAGGCCGTTCCGCTTGGCCAGCTCCACCAGGGCATAGAGGTGCTCCAGGTGGCTGTGGACGCCGCCGTCGGAGCAGAGGCCGAACAGATGCAGGGCGGAATCGTGGGTCTTGCAGTTCTCCACAGCCTTCAGGAAGGCGGGATTCTCGAAGAAATCCCCGTCCTCAATGGACTTGGTGATCCGCGTCAGCTCCTGATACACGATGCGGCCTGCGCCGATGTTCAGGTGGCCTACCTCGCTGTTGCCCATCTGGCCCCGGGGCAGGCCCACGTCCATGCCGCTGGCCCCCAAAAGGGTGTGGGGGCAGGTGTTCCACAGCTGCATGAAGTGGACCGCGCCGTCGGTCAGGATGGCGTTATATTCCTTCTCCTCCCGGTAGCCGAAGCCGTCCAGGATGATCAATGCGGTGATGGGCTTCATCAGTAGTTCACCACGCCCGCGAAGTCGACAGCCTTGAGGGAAGCGCCGCCGATGAGGCCGCCGTCGATCTCGGGCATGCTCATAAGCTCGGTGGCGTTGGAGGGCTTCATGGAGCCGCCGTACTGGATGCGCACCTTCTGGACGACTTCCTCGCCGTAGATGCTTTCGATGGTTTTGCGGATCACGGCGATGGTGGCGTTGGCGTCCGCTGCGGTGGCGGTCTTGCCGGTGCCGATGGCCCAGATGGGCTCATAGGCGATGACCACCTTTACGGCGTCCTCCGCGGGGATGCCCGCGAAGGCAGCCACGGTCTGACCGCTGACGAAGGTCTCGGTGACGCCCGCTTCCCGCTGCTCCAGGGTCTCTCCCACGCAGATGATGGGGACGATGCCGCTCGCCAGGGCGGCCTTGGCCCGCTTGTTCACGCCCTCGTCGGTTTCGCCGAAGTAAGCGCGGCGCTCGCTGTGGCCGATGATGGCGTACTCCACGCCGAAGGCCTTCAGCATGCTGGGCGAGATCTCGCCGGTGTAGGCGCCGCTCTCGGCCCAATGAATGTTCTGGCAGCCCAGGTGGATGTTGGTGCCCTCGATGAGCTTAGATACGGGGCACAGGTCCACGAAGGGCGGGCAGACGACCACGTCACACTTGGCGTCCTTTACGAGAGGAATGAGGTCGCTGACCAGCGCTTTGGCTTCCTCGGGGGTCTTGTTCATCTTCCAGTTGCCGGCAATGATGGGTTTACGCATAGTTTTATTCCTCTTTCTTATTTATCGTTGAGAACGGCCACACCGGGCAGCACCTTGCCCTCCAGGAACTCCAGGGAAGCGCCGCCGCCGGTGGAGATATGGGTCATCTTCTTGGCATAGCCCAGCTTCTTTACGGCTGACGCGGAGTCGCCGCCGCCGATGATGGTGGTACCTTCGCACTCGGCGCAGGCCTCAGCCACAGCAGAGGTGCCCTTGGCGAAGTTGGGGAACTCGAACACGCCCATGGGTCCGTTCCAGATGACGGTCTTGGCGGCCTTGATGACCTCGGCGTACTTGGCGCGGGTCTCCTCGCCGATGTCCATGCCCATCCAGCCGGCAGGAATGGCATTGGCGGGGACCGTCTTATACTCGGCGTCCGCGGAAAACTCGGGGGCCACCACGGTGTCCACCGGCAGCATCAGGTTCACGCCGCGAGCCTTGGCGTCCGCCATCAGCTCCTTGGCGAGGTCGATGCTGTTCTCGTCCAGCAGGGAATTGCCGATCTCATAGCCCATAGCCTTGTAGAAGGTGTAAGCCATGCCGCCGCCGATGAGAAGGGTGTCGCACTTCTCCAACAGGTTCTTGATGACGCCGATCTTGTCGGAGACCTTGGCGCCACCCAGGATGGCCACGAAGGGGCGCTTGGGATTGTTCAGGGCTTCGCCCATGATGCCCAGTTCCTTGCCGATCAGGAACCCAGCCACGGCGGGGAGATACTCCGCCACGCCCGCGGTGGACGCATGAGCCCGATGGACGGTGCCGAAGGCGTCGGACACGAAGATGTCCGCCAGGTTCGCCAGCTTCTTGGAGAACTCGGGATCGTTGGCCTCCTCTTCCTTCTGGAAGCGGGTGTTCTCCAGCAGGACGATCTCCCCGTTCTTCATGTCGGCTACGCACTTCTGGGCGCTCTCCCCCACGGTGTCGGAGGCGAACTGGACTCGCACCTCAGGCAGAAGCTCCTGGAGACGGGCGGCCACGGGCGCCAGGGTGTACTTCATGTCCACCTTGCCCTTGGGACGGCCCAGATGGGAGCAAAGGATAACTTTCGCATCGTGGTCCAGCAGGTACTTGATGGTGGGCATGGCGGCCACGATCCGCTTGTCGTCCGCCACCTTCATGTCCTCGGTCAGGGGCACGTTGAAGTCCACACGGCACAGCACGCGCTTTCCAGCGACCTGAATGTCTTCCACTGTCTTTTTTGCCATATTTGTTTCCTCCTGTTTACTCTTTTATGAAAAGCGAGGGATAACCCGCGTTATTCCGTTTCTCCAAAGGGATGATTGCCGATGGCGGTGGTCTTTTCGATGAACTCGTCGGTGTCGATGGTGCCCACGTCCTCCGTCACGATGTCGGATACCTTGACGACAGCCTCCTCCTCCGCCTCAAATTGAGGGATAGGTCTTTCCTCAGGCATAGGGTCCCCATCCCCTGCCTCGACAGGCTTCGGCGCTTCCTCCTGCTCGGGGACGCTGGTCCGATCGGGCATATCCTCATGGGGCAGGTACCGGCTTTGGATGGTGTAGATGTTGCGCATGAGCTGGGCCGGGTCCCCTTCGGGATCGGGCAGGGGCTCTTCCGCATGCCCCTCAAGGGTCTCACCGATCAAGGGCACCTCTGCGAACAGCTCCGGCAGGGCGTTGTTCAGCTGGGCGTAGTAGTCGGAGAGCTTCTTCACGTTCTCCTCCGCCTGCCTGGCCTGCTCCTTGATGGAATCGTTGAATTGTTTGAGCAGCTTCACATAGGCGCATACGGCGGCGTCCGTATCCTTGATCTTCTGATCGCTGGTCTTCTCCGCGTCCTTGATGATGTCCCGGGCGTTCTCGTAGGCGTTTTGTACCACCGCCTCCCCCTTCTTCTGGGAGGCCATGTAATCCCGCTGGGCGGAGTCGTGGATATCGTCCGACTCCCGCTGGGCGTCCGTCACGATGCGGCTGGCCGTCTCGGCGGCGTCCGTAAGGGCCCGGGAAATGGCGAATTCCCGTTGATGATAGGCTTCCAGCTGGGATTTGACATTGTCCAGCTCCAGCTGCTGCGATTGCAGCTTTTCGTTCAGGTCCGCGATGATCTTGGTCTGTTCCTCGATCAGCTTCTTTTTCTTATTGAACATAGGCGTGTCATACCTCCAGTTTCAGTTGTTGGGGCGCAGCCGTCTCGGGCACGGGATAGTCCAGGTGCACATAGGCGTCCGGCAGCACGATGCGGCCACGGTTGGTGCGGGCCAGGAATCCAAGCTTCAATAGATAGGGCTCGTATACGTCCTCGATGGTGCCCGCATCTTCTCCCGTATAGGCGGCGATGGTATCCAGCCCCACCGGTCCGCCCTTGAAGATGGTGATCATGGCGATGAGCATGCGCCGGTCCACCGCGTCCAGGCCCAGCTCGTCGATGGCCAGCATGTTGAGCCCCTTCTGTGCCGTCGTCAGGTCCACGCAGCCGGTGCCCTTCACCTGGGCGTAATCCCGAACCCGTCGCAGGAGCCGATTGGCGATCCGGGGCGTACCCCGGGAGCGGGACGCGATCTCCAACGCTCCTTCCTCGTCGATCTCGATGCCCAGGATCTGGGCGCTGCGAACGATGATCTCCTTGAGCTGTTGGGGAGAATAGAGCTGCAGCTGCTCCTTGATGCCGAACCGGTCCCGGAGGGGGGAGCTCAGCATGCCCAGCCGGGTGGTGGCGCCGATCAGGGTGAATTTGGGCAGATCCAGCCGGATGCTCCTTGCCCCAGGCCCCTTGCCGATGACGATATCCAGGGCGTAATCCTCCATGGCGGGATAGAGTACCTCCTCCACGGCGGGATTCAGCCGATGGATCTCGTCGATAAACAGCACGTCCCCTGGAGCCAGGTTGGTGAGGATGGCAGCCAGATCGCCGGCGTGGCTGATAGCAGGCCCGCTGGTCACCCTCAGATTCACGCCCATCTCGTTGGCGATGATGCCGGCCAGCGTGGTCTTGCCGAGGCCCGGAGGGCCGTACAGCAGGGCGTGATCCAAAGATTCTCCCCGGGATTTGGCGGCGGAGATATAGATGGAGATATGCTCCTTCGCTTCGTCCTGACCGATATACTCGCTCAGGAACTTGGGGCGCAGGCTGTAATCGTTTTTGATGTCCTCCTCCCGCATGGAGGAGGTGATGATCCGATCGTCCTCTTTCATCGTTCCTCACTATCTTGCCAGCTTGCGCAGGGCCTTGGTGATCAATTCCTCCACGTTCTTCGCTTCCTCCACCGTCGAAACGGCTCGAGAGGCGGTGAGCCCGTCGTATCCCAGGGCCACCAGCGCCTGAACGGCTTCCGAACGGATGTTTTCGGGCACGTTCACGGGGATGGCCTGCCCCGCCTTTCCGACGGGAATGGGCGCATCTTTAACTTGTTCCTTCAGCTCCAAAATGACCCGCTGGGCCATCTTGCGGCCCATGCCTTGGACGGCGTCGAAGGCGGCGGGATTGTCCGTGACGACTGCCGAGATCACGTCCGACGGCTCCATGACGGACAGCACGCTGACAGCCAGCTTGGGCCCCACCCGGGTGATACCGATGAGGCGCCGGAACATCTCCCGCTCCTCCGGGTCGTAGAAGCCGTATAGGGCCTGAACGCCCTCCGCCAGATGCAGATGGGTATAGAGCTTGGCTTCCTCGCCGAGAATGAGCTTGTCCAACGTCTTGCGGCCTGCGAACAGCTCGTAGCCTACGCCAGCCGCTTCGAGCACAGCTCGATCCGCAGCGATATCCGAAACGATCCCACGAATATAGGCGTACATCTCTCCTCCTGTCATTTGATGCGGAACTCTTCCGCCGCGGGCCGGGCCGTGGAGCTGTGGCACAGGGCCGCCGCCAGGGCGTCCGCCGCGTCGTCGGGCTTGGGGTCAGATTTCAGGTTCAGCAGGAGCTTTACCATATGCTGCACCTGCTTCTTGTCGGCGTGGCCGTTGGCGGTGACCGCCAGCTTGATCTCCATAGGGGTGTACTCATAGAGGGGAAGCCCCTTCTGCTGGGCCGCCAGGATGGCCACGCCCCGCCCGGCGCCTACGGAGATGGCGGTGGTGATGTTGTGATAAAAGAACAATTCTTCAAACACCGCGCAGTCCGGCCGATACATCTCCACCAGCTGGCTGACGCCGTCGTAGAGCCGCTGCAAGCGTTCGGGAAAGGGAGCACCGGCCTTGGTCTCCACCACGCCGTAATCCACGGCGGTGGCGCTGCGGCCGTCGGTGTCGATCACGCCGTAGCCCAGCAGCGCGTATCCGGGGTCGATCCCTAAAATCCGCATACAGACCTTCCTTTCATATTCCGTCATAGTATATCATGTTATGTCGTTTCAAACAAGATATAATTATTCGGATCACAAATGGAAACAGGCCTCTATATATTCGATCACGGTATAGGCGGGAGCCAACAGCAAAAAGCGGTACAGCCCATAGGAAAAGCTGGGGACCTCCGACAGGATACAGATCGGTTTTGTGCGATGGGAACGGTCTAAAATGCTTGCCAGCAGGATGATGACGCCCCAGATGGCGACCAGTTCCAGCCCGCCGAAAACGCACAGGAAGGCTCGGCTCATGAAGGGAAAGCGGATCACGATGCGTCGCAACAGGAGCATGCCGGTCCCGCCCCAAAGCCCGATGGTCCATCGGCTCGTGCCCTTCCAAAAGATTTCCGAAACGACGGAAGCTGCTGCTCCCACACAAAAGATGACGAGTTTATCCATACCCTCAGCCTGCCCCGGTATGGCGTTTTTCTTTCATGGACAGCAAAAAGCCCGGAGCGACCTCCGGGCGAAAGGCTCGTATCCTACTTTCCGGTGGGCATCGGATTCCCGTTTTCCTCCATGGGTGTGGGATGGCCGTAATAGACGACAGAGCCGTTTTCATCCCGGCCGATGGACACATTTTTCGCCGTCTCCGGGATCAGGAGCGCGTCATATCGGCGGCTGACACTGTCATACAGCACAAGGGTCTCCCCCGCATGCAGGGAGAAGGAGGCGTGGAGCTCTCCCCCATCCCTGTCCTTGCCGGACAGGAAGACCAGCAGATATGCACCGGGACCAAAGGACACCTTCGGCAGAGGCCATTTCGTCATGTTTTCGGGCGTATCGCTGAGATACCAGCCGTTCAAATCGACAGCCGTGTCTCCGCCGTTGTACAGTTCCACGAAATCCGACCTGTCCCCATCCTCGTCCAGTACGCTGTGTTCGTTCCGATAGAGGACCTCGTGGATGTGGACCTTGCGGAAGGGATCATCCATGGGAACCGGCGAAAGGTCTGACAGGATGCTGCCCTCCGTCGACGCCGATCCGGGCGTTGGCTGCATGCAGTACCCCCAGCTTCCTTCGTCGCCGCGGGCCCAGGATACGTCCGCAGGCAGAGCCGGGAAGGAAACGTGATCCAGGGTGTACCCGTTGTTGTCGAACAGATACAGCTCCTCTCCCTGGGCGGACAACCCTATATCCACCCGCACATGCCCCTCCGCGGTGCAGGCCGCACGGCCACAGCATACGACCAAATACTGCCCGGGCAATATTTCCACTTCAGGGAAGTTATGCCGCTCCCCTTCGTTCATATCGTCCGTCATGGTAAACCCGGCCAGGGAGACGGGGATGTCGTTGGGATTAAAGAGCTCTACCCACTCCGTGCATCCGTCACAGCCGTCAGCAGTCAGGGAGGCTTTGTTCTTCGATACCAATTCCGTGATCAGGATGTCCGGGGAGCGAGGCTTTTCCTCCGTCTCCGGCTCCGGTTCCTTCATGAGCTGGGAGGAAAGAGGCAGATTGTCTTGGATGCCGCTTCCATTGGGCGCTCCCGGCGTAGGTAAGTCACAGAAACCGTAGGAACCGTCGTCTCGGCGCGCATAGGATACGTCCCGGATAAGGGCAGGCACCACCAGGGAGGAGATCTCCTCCATATGGGCGTCCATCAGCGTCAGGACCTCCCCATCCTTCTTCAAAGAGAAGCCGACACAGTTTTCGCCGCCCTTTTTGCTGGCGTACAGCAGATAGAACGCCCCAGGGGCCAGGGAAATACCCGGCATCCGAAACGCCTTTTGCGGCGCCTCCATGTTGTCGGTGATATAGTAGTTGCTAAGATCGATGGTTCGATCGGACCCGTTGTACAGTTCGATCCAGTCAGGACTGCCGTAAATCTCGTCCTGAAGGCTCAGCTGATTGCTGGTGACCACCTCGTTGATGAACAGCCCTTCCTGCGGCGCATCGCTGGGGAACCAGCGCTCCAGCTTATTGCAGCCGGTCAGCAGCAGCCCTAAAGCCAGCAAAAGGCATCCTGTTCTGTTGAGTCGATTCGATCTCATCCTGTACCTGTTCTCCAAGATCAAAAGTGCTTATACTCGGTATCCTGCCCGCATATGGTCCCATACATGCGAGGTATCCCGTCAGAAAGAAAGGAGCACCTTCGTGGCAACAGTGTACCACAGGCGCTCCCGTTTCACAAGGGCGAGGGTCATAAAGCGTTTTTGAGATACAGATCGTGGAGGGCGATGCTGACGCCCACCAGGATGTTCACCCCGTTGGCTCCCTTGGCGGTCCGATTCCCCCATGCAGACAAGGAGGTATAGGGGATATCGGAGAACAGGCTCCGCAGCAGCTGGAACACGTCCTCCCGTACGATGCCCTCCCCTGCCTGCAGCAGGGCAGCGGCGCCGTTTTCGTTGGTGTTGGCAGCGGCTCCGGATGCGGCGGCGCGGGTCATGCTCAACACGATTTCTCGACTCCTACCTAAAGCGTAGGACAGGCAGGAAAAACAGGCCATATACCCGCAAAGCAGAGCGTCGGAGGCAGGGACTACCCCACTGCCGAAGCCTGAGCACTTCCCTGCAGCATCCTCGATATGGGTAAGATCCTGCTCAAAGAACGCAGCGGAAAGATTCTGCAGCGATCTGTTGATCCGCTGGAGCTCAACAGCGTTGTCCGGCGCGATCACCAAAAGAGAGAGATCTTCACTGGCTGAATAGCGCTCTATGATCCGATGGATGTAGCGGGCTCGGATGGAGATGTCCACGGGCAAAAAGAGGTTGACCATGCACTCGATGGACAGGTCCACATCCTCCGCCAACGTCACGTCTATGGAGAAGTCCGCATCCGGGATGGCGATGCCCTTTTTGTCCAGTAAAACGTCCATGCCCGTCTGCAGCTCCATGGCCGTAAAGGGCTGGATGCCGCTGACAGAACAGGAAAAGGGTTGGAGCGCTCCCGCGTTCAGCACGCTGACGGTGCCGAAGCTGGTCCCGATGTCCAGCCTCTCCCCTGTGATCGAAGTGATCTTTCCGGTATATTCCCCGGAAAGCAAGTAGCTGTGAAAGCGCTTGCAGATCTTTTCTGCCGTTTCCATATTCTTCCTCTGTGATCTTTCAAAATGCAAAATAAAGTGTAGAACAGCAAAAAAGCGCTGTAAAGGCGCTTTTCATGGAATTCACGCATTGTTTACTGATGGAAGGATATCAGGACGGATTGAAGGGCGTGACCTGTTCGATGCGGCAGGAAAGCTGCTGCACGTCTACCTCCGAAAGGATCTCCGCATAGATGCGATTGGGGCCCACGCCCAGGGTCAACCCTCCCTCGGCGGTATGGATGGTGCCGTATCCCACCAGCTTTTCGTCCTTGTCGTAGAAGCAGATGCTGGCTTCTCCGGTCAGCGTCCCGTCGAAGGAATTGGTGCAGACGCCGTCCATATAGGTGAAACCGTCCTCCTCATAGATGCGCATGTCGGAGAAGGAGAGATAGTAGGTGAAATAGTGCGTATCCTTGTCCAGGATGGGGATGCCCTTGCGGTCCGTATAGAAATCCTCCCCCAGAACGGGGTCCGTATCGATAGAGATGGGTTCTATGGTGGGAGAGATGGTCTGGACCGGCGTCGCCGTAGGCTGGGGCGTATCATGGACGGCGGTGTAGGACAGCCAGGCGTCCTGCCGGACGCAACCTGCGAGCAGCAGGATCAGTAAAAGGGATCCTCCCATAGGAAGCCATATTCGTTTGTCAAGACGTTTTCTCATGGGCGTGATTATTTCAATCCGGTGAAGTCGTCTTCTTTCTCCTGATCAGCAGGCGGAATGCTCTCATCCGTTGATTTATGCTCTTCGTCCGAGGGGACCGGTCGCTCCATTTCCGCCTCATCCGCCTTTTTGGGCTGCCGTTTCAGCAGGAGCAGGGCCAGGAGGACCGCAGCCAGAACGATCTCACATAGCTGGTCGAAGGCCAGCGGCCCCACCATGACCAGGTCCTGACGGATGCTGTCGATGCCGAATCGCCCCAGGCAGTAGACAAGGGCCATCACCAGGAAGCGATCCCCTTTCCTTTGGATCATCTTGCGAAGCAGCACGTAATAGGCGACGATCAGCAGGACGCAGAG
>ONNZ01000011.1 GCA_900319345.1 uncultured Eubacteriales bacterium | reverse complement strand
TCTTCTGCACCTCAATGAGATCGGGCATGCTGAGCACTTCGTTGACCTTGGAAAAGCTCTTGCGGACCCGCCGTCCCATCTTGACGTCATGCATCATCTCGTTCACTCCTTCTGATGCCGTTGCACCGACTTTGATTGCATCTTGCCTCTGTTCGTCCCCCGCCGGCGGGATTTCTCTCCCAACCAACGGGCATAGACCGACAGTTTAGCTATCATAATGCGACTTAGGATAATATCACTATGTCCACAAGCTGTCAAGAAATATTTTTACAAACCGGCAATATTTTTTTGTCCCTGAATACATTGGTATGGAAGAAGCGTTTTTCCGTCCACACTGGACCCATGAAAACCATATGAAAGGAAGCGATACACCTATGGAACAAGCCATCGTCGCCCGCGCTCGGACCGGCTGGAACAGCGCCGAGGAAGCCCTGCTGCTGGAGGCCGTGGACCGGTGCCGGGCCGCCGGGGAGCCCCTGAAGACCGCCTTTACGGAGGCCGCGCGGCAGACGGGCCGCCGCCCCAACAGCGTCCGAAACCACTATTACGCCAGCAGCAAGGGGACCGGGGCCGCCCCCGCCTTCCTGCCCTTCTCGGAGGAGGAGAGCTTGTCCCTCCTCAAGACGGTGCTCCAGGCCCGGTCCGCCGGGGAGTCCGTCCGGGCCTGCACCCTTCGGATCGCCCAGGGGGACACCCGGCGGATGCTCCGGTATCAGAACAAGTATAGGGCCCTGCTGAAGAACCGGCCCGCCCTGGTGGACCAGGCCCGCCGGGAGCTGGCGGAGATGGGCGGCCCCGTCTTCGACCCCTACGCCCCCTCCCCCGCCGGCCCCGGCCGCCCCCGGAAGGCCGCCGCCGAACGAGACACCGACGCCCTGATCCGCACCCTGTGCGAGAGCCTGATGGAGCTCCTGCGGCGGACGGAGCAGGTCTAAAAATGAAGCCAGCTTGTCAAAAAAGCTTTTGACAAGCTGGGTCAGGCCGTCAGGAAGGATGGCAGAAGCCGTTTTCTCCGTGCCCGAGCTATAGTTCGCTATGCGAAGGGCCGGAAAAACGGCTAATTTGCGGCATATAAAAATGGGAAAGGACGTAGCCATGCGTCCTTTCTACCTTAGCTCTTTCTAAATAATTGTTGCCGCAAATGGTCTGCCGCCTTTTATGGCGGCCTGCCCTCCTTCAAATTTTGAAGGAGGGTACTGCAACGGTTGAAGGAGGGTACTCCAACCGTTGAACCCTATAATAGAGTATTTATAATAGAGGATTTATAATAGACGCTCCCTGCGGTCGCAGTCAGTCAGTCTACGGACGGACCGACGGACAGGATGGGAAAACTACGCGTCGAATATCCCCAATACGATGATACCCGCCACGGTGAGGGCGATGGCCCCGTAGTGCTTCCAGGACAGCTTCTCCTTCAGGAAGATGCGGCTCCACACCACGGACAGGGCGCAGTAGGAGGCGATGATGGCCGCGGCGAAGCCCGCGTGGGCCGTGTCGCCCAGGGCGTAGATGTAGGCGAGCTGGCCCGCCGTCTCGAAGACGCCGCCCAGGAGCTTGGGCCCCTCAGCCTTCACGGTCAGCTTGTCCCGCCGGACGCCCAGCACGTAGATGGCGGCCACGATGCCCACCGCCAGGAAGGTGAGCTCATAGGCCACGTTGGCCGGGCCCTCCTCCAGCATGGTGGGGAACAGGGTGTCCAGGAAGGTGCCCGTGGCCTCCTCCCGAAGGATCACGGAATCGAAGAAGGTGCCCAAGGCGTCGATGATGCAATATAAGATAGGAAAGAGCAGGGCGATGAAGCTCTTCTCGTACTTCACCTTGCTGTTCTTCTGGCGCATCTCCCGGCCATAGTCGCTCTCGGTCAGCTCCGCCACGCCCAGCAGCACCACGCCCACGGTCACCGCCGCCACGCCGATCCACTGGATCAGGTTGGGCATCTCCTGCAAAAACAGGAAGCAGAGGACCGCCGCGATGCCGCCGGAGGAGTTGCAGATGGGGCTGGACACGGAGAGCTCGATGTAGCGAAGGCCCACATAGCCCAGCGTCATGGACAGGATGTACATGAAGCTGGCGGGCAGATACGCCACGATCACGTCCCAGCTGATCTTCACCCCGCCGATGAAGATCTCATAGGCGGCGTGGAGGCCCATGACCAGGCCTACGGCCATGACCATCTTCCAATGGCTCAGCTTGTCGCTGGGCTTGGAGCCGATCTTGGAGAACATGTCCGAGCCGCTCCAGCAGAGCAGCGCGATGAGAGAGAGCACGAACCACATATATCAAATTCCTCCAAATGCTTGTTTGTCCAGAAAAAAGCGGCCTCCCTCGGGAAGCCGCTGCGCGTCGTTTCAGGCCTTCTGGCCCCCGGAGCCCCTGGGCGTCCTGGGCCCGAAGGAACGGCGGCGATTGTTGGACCGACGCTTGCGGCTGAAGGGCACGGCGGCCGCCTCGGACGCGGGCGCGGCAACAGGAGCCGAGGTCTCCCCCGTCTCTGCCTTCGGCACAGGCACGTCCGGCTTGGACTGCCTGTCGGTCTTGGGCTTGTTGGCGTTCCGGTTCTGGTTCTCCTTCCGCTCGCCCCGGTTCTGCTGGGGCTTGTCGGCCTTGGGCTGGGGCTTGTCCCCTTTCTGCTGGGGCTTGTCCCCCTTTTGCTGGGGCTTATTCTGGGCCTTGGGCTCCCCCTTGGGCTGCTTGTCGCTTCCCTTAGCTTGGGCGGGCTCGGTGCGCCGAGGCTGCCGCCGATCCCGGTTCTGCCGGGGCAGGCTGGTTTGAGCAAGGGGCGTGAAGCCCTCGCCGGCGGGCTCGTTCAGCGCGTCCGCGGCGGCCTGGGCCGCCCGTTCTAACGCGCGCTCCTTGGCGCCGGGGCCCAAATCCTCGTAGGGGTACTCCCGGATGTCGATGGTCCCGTCCTCCGCCGTCAGCTTCACCTTGGTCTTCTCGGTGATGACGTTGTTCTCCACCACGACGCCCACGCCGTCAGGGGTCTCGATCTCCTTCCCCGTCCGGGGCATGAGCTTGTGCATCTGCTCGTAGCAGCTCTCCTCGTACTGGAGGCAGCACATGAGCCGCCCGCAGAGGCCCGAGATCTTGGTGGGACTCAACGCCAGGTTCTGCTCCTTGGCCATCTTGATGGTCACGGGGCGGAAGTCGTCCAAAAACTGCTTGCAGCACACGGGCCGCCCGCAGGGGCCGAGACCGCCCAGCATCTTCGCCTCGTCCCGGACGCCGATCTGCCGAAGCTCGATCCGGGTCTTGAACACGTACGCAAGATCCTTCACCAGCTCCCGGAAATCCACCCGGTCGTCCGCGGTGAAATAGAACACCACCTTGCTGCCGGTCAGGTTATACTCCACGTTCACCAGCTTCATGTCGAGGCCGTGCTCCGCTATCTTCTGCTCGCAGATGAGGAAGGCTTCCTTCTCCTTGTCCCAATAGTACTGCCGCATGCGCAGGTCCTCGTCGGTGGCGATCCGCTGCACGGGCTTGAGGGGGGAGACCACCTTGTCGTCCTCCACCTCCGTGACGCCCATGGTCACGTCTGCGTACTCCACGCCCCGGGCCGTCTCCACCACGACCCCCTGGCCCGCCTGGATATCGAGATCGCCCGGGTCGAAATAGTAGACCCGGCCGCTGTTCCTGAATTTAACTCCGATTACCTTTACCATTGTTTTCCCACTTTCTCAAAGACACCAGCAAGCCGTCCAACAGGGCCCCGGCGGAACCGCCGAACTTCGTCAGCACCCGCCGCTTTTCCAGTGTTTCTGCTATCATACATTGAATTTGCGCCGTTGTAAAGTGCCCCGCCATACGGTTTTCCAGGCTCTGCTGGTCCAGGTTCCGGACCTGGCCGCCGCCCAGCTGCAGCAGCAGCGCGTCCCGCAGGAGGGAGAGCAGGATATCTATGAAGTCACATAGGGCGTCCTTCCCCACTCGCTTCTTGCCCTCCTCCCGCCGTTCCAGCAGGTTCGCCGCCTTCGAAAAGGGGGACACGCCGAAGAGGGCTTCCTCCACGAGGGGCAAAGTCTGGCTGCGGAAGGCCATGTACTCCTCCCCCGCGTACCGCTCCGCCAGGGACGGGACCCCGTCGGAAAGGGCCGCCGCCAGTTTGGCCCGGTCGGAGGCCACGCCCTGGGACAGGAGCCGGGCGGCCACCTTGTCCCTGTCCTCCGTGCCCACCCGCACCAGCATGCACCGGGAGCGGATGGTGGGCAGCACCGCCTGCTCGTTCCCCGTCAGGATCAGCAGCGCTTCCTCCGGGGGCTCCTCCAGGGTCTTTAGGAGGGCGTTCTGGGTCTGGGGCGTCAGCTTGTGGGCATCGGGGATCAGGAGGCACCGCCGCCCCTGGCCGAAGACCTGCCGGTTCAGCTCCTCACAGCAGGCCCGGACCGTCTTGATGGCATAGTCCGGCAGCTCCTGAAAGAAGGGGCACTCCCGGAGCTTCTCCACGTCCTCCCGGCCCAGCAGGTATAATGACGCCGCCTGTCGGGCGTATTCCTTTTTGCCGCTGCCGGCGGGGCCCACCAGGAACACCGCGTGGGGCGTGTTCCCCGCCTTGAGGCAGCTCAGCCATTGCAGCAGCTGCATTCTGAAAACTCCAATACCACCCGGATATATCCCTTTTCGAGGCAGGGCAGGTCCCCCGCCTCCGCGGCGGCCACGATGGCCTTCTGCTGTTCGGCGGTGATCCTCTCCCCCGCCTTCGCCAGCACCCGGCCGTCAGCGGCGATCACGTCCGCCGTGGGCAGGCACCCGGCGCTCCTCTCCGGCAGCACCAGGCAGGTGGTCACGTTGAAAAACTCCGCCGCCGTCATGGGCTTCAATTCTTCCATGGTTCCGTCAGCTTTCCTTTCAGTTCCTCCTGGGCGCTGAGGCACAGGCATCGCCAGGCCCCCTCCGCCCGGTAGATGAGCATGGTGGTGTCCTCGATCCGGCCCGTCCGCACGTTGGGCCCCAGGCGGCAGCCCAGCTCCTTCAGCCGGGCCCCGTCGTAGGGGCCGGCGTACTCGATGCTCTCCAGGGGCACCTCGGCGATCAGCTTCTCCGACCGGCCCGTGAGCCGGGTCACGAAGAAGGCCTTGTCCGTCAGGGTGTACCGATGGCTGGTGAGCCGGAACCGGAGCACCCAGTACCCTAAGGCGAGCAGCAGCGCGTACAGCACCCCCTGGACCAGCACCGGGGGCAGGCCCAGCCACGCCTGCAGCCGGTTGCCGAGGCCGATGACCAGCAGGGCGCCCAGCACCAACAGGGCGTACAATGCGCCCTCGCTGCGGATATGCTTCTTTTCCGGCGCGGCCACCTGGGTGGCGATCACGTCGTAGACCACATCTTCCATCAAATATACTATACCGCAAATCTGCCGCCGCGTCAACGAAGGAGAAAACTTTAGGGCCGCCCGTCTTGCCAGCGGCGGCATTAGCCAGTATAATATAAAAACATGCTGTCCTATGCGGCTGTGAACTGCGCACCCCATCGAATACGAGACCGGAAAGGAACCGGACCATGATCGACATCACCACCATCGGCGAAATACTGATCGACCTGACCCAATCGGGCAAGACGGAGCAGGGCATCCCCAAATTCGACGCCAACCCCGGCGGCGCGCCGGCGAACCTGGCGGTGGCCGCCGCCCGGCTGGGGGCCCGGACCGCCTTCATCGGCCGGGTGGGCAAGGACAGCTTCGGAGACTACCTCAAGCGGTGCCTGGCTGAAAACGGGGTGGACGTCCGGGGGATGTCCGTGGACGAGAAGGCCCGCACCACCCTGGCCGTGGTGGCCCTCGACGAAAGGGGCGAGCGGACCTTCAGCTTCTATCGGGATCCCAGCGCCGACGTGAACCTGTCCATGGACCATGTGCCCATGGAGCTGCTCAGCGGCACCAAGGTCCTCCACTTCGGCAGCGTGAGCCTGACGGCGGAGCCCGCCCGGACCGCCACCTTGGAGGCGGCCAGGACCGCCAAAGCCAGCGGCGCCTGGGTGAGCTACGACCCCAACTATCGGGCCAGCCTGTGGCCGGACGAAGAAACGGCCGTCCGGAACATGACGGAACCCCTGACCATGGTGGATATTTTGAAGGTCTCCGACGAGGAGCTACCTTTGCTGACGGGCTGTACGGACCCTGAAAAGGGCAGCGCCCGGCTGGCCGAGCGGGGCGTCCGGCTGGTGCTGGTGACCCTGGGGGCCCACGGCGCCTTCTACCGCTTCGACGGCCATACGGGCCGCGTGCCCGGGGTCCCCTGTAAGGTGGGGGACACCAACGGCTCCGGGGACACCTTCTTCGGGGCGGCCCTGTCCCAGCTGGTGAAGCTGGATTCCCTGGACCAGCTGACCGTGCCCGAGCTGGAGCGCATCCTGGCCTTCGCCAACAAGGCGGCCAGCATCACCACCAGCCGCCACGGGGCCATCCCCGCCATGCCCACGTTGGCGGAGGTCCTGGGCTGAGGGCTGCGATCTATAACACAAAAGCCGACCCCAGTGGGGTCGGCTTTTTCCATGCCTTTTTCAGCTCCCTCGGGCCGGGTCCAGATCGTAGAGGAGGGCGTTGACGATGCAGGCAGCCACGTTGCTGCCGCCCTTGCGGCCCCGGGCCACGATGCAGGGCACGTCCGTCTCCATGATGAGCTCCTTGGAGGCCACCACGTTCACGAAGCCCACGGGCACGCCGATGACGAGCCGGGGCCGGTAGCCTCCGTCGATGAGCTCCCGGAGGCGGATCAGGGCCGTGGGGGCGTTGCCGACGGCGAAGATCACGTCATCCCCCAATTTTGCCGCCTTGTCCATGGACACCCGGGCCCGGGTGACCCCCAACCGCTTCGCCTCCGCCGCCACGTCCTCGTCGGACATGTAGCAATGGGCCTCGCAGCCGAACCGTCCTAAAGTGCGCTTGTTGATGCCGGCCAAAGCCATCTGGGTGTCGGTGACCACGGTAGCCCCGTCCTGGATGGCGGCCTTCGCGAGAGCCACCGCGTCGGGGGAAAAGTACAGGTTTTCCGCGTAGTCGAAGTCCGCCGTGGTGTGGATGACCCGCTTGATGATGGGGGCCTGCTCCGGGTCCAGGGGCCGATCTCCCAGCTCCGCGGTGATGATGCGAAAGCTCTCCTTCTCGATCTCCATGGGCGGCAGGTTCTGTATCCTCATGCGATGCCCTCCTCCAAAATGCGATAGACGGTCTTCATGTCCATATGCTCCCGCAGGGTCTCAGCGAGCCGGTCGTACTCCCGCTGCTTGTGCTCCTCGCCGGAGACTTGACCCAGCAGCGCCGGGTCCACGCCCTTCCTTTCCGCCAGGGCCCGGACGATGGCCCCCGCCACCTGGTCCTGGTCCAGGATGCCGTGGACGTAGGTGCCGTAGACGCTGCCCTGCTGGCAGCCGTCGGGATGCTCCTCCCCAGACAGCTGGTTGGTGAAGCCGGTCAGGGGCGCGCCCCCAGTGCTCTCGCCCATGTGGATCTCGTACCCCTCGAAGCTCTGGCGGGACAGGGCGGACAGGGCGCCACCCACGGTCCCGAAGGCGCCGGTGACCCGGGTGCGGGTCTTCTCCTTCGTAAAGACGGTCTTGACGGGCAGCAGGCCCATGCCCCGGAGGGTGCCGCCCTGCTCCACGGCCAGGGGGTCCGAAAGCTCCTCCCCCAGCATCTGGTAGCCGCCGCAGATGCCCAGCACCGGCCCGCCCCCATGACTAAAGCGCAGCACCTTCCCCTCGAGGCCGCTTTGCCGCAGCCAGAGGAGGTCCGCCATGGTGTTCTTGGTGCCGGGCAGGATCACCAGGTCCGGCTCCCCGAATTCGCCGGTTCGGCTCACGTACCGGACCGACACCCCTTCCACCGCTTCCAGGGCGCGGAAGTCGGTGAAGTTCGAGAGACGGGGCAGCCGGATGACGGCGATGTCCACCAGCTTGACCGCCCCGTTGGTGAGGCGCTCCGAGAGGCTGTCCTCGTCGTCGATGTCCAGCTTTACATAGGGCACCACCCCCACCACGGGGATGTGGATCAAATCCTCCAGCTGCCTTAGGCCGGGGGTCAATATGCGCTCGTCGCCACGGAATTTGTTGATGATGACGCCCTTCACCATGGCCCGCTCCTCCTCGTCGAGAAGGGCCACGGTGCCATAGAGCTGGGCGAAGACCCCGCCCCGGTCGATGTCCCCCACCAGCAGCACGGGGGCCTTCGCTGCCCGGGCCATGCCCATGTTCACGAACACGTCGTCGTTCTTTAGGTTGATCTCCGCCGGGCTCCCGGCTCCCTCGATGACGATTACGTCGTTCTGGGCGGAGAGGGCGTCGTAGGCCTTCATGACCTCCGGCAGGAGCTGGCGCTTCACGGCGAAGTACTCCCGGGCGCTCATCTGGCCCCAGACCTCCCCGTGGACGATGATCTGGGAGCCCATGTCGTTGGTGGGCTTCAGGAGGATGGGGTTCATGAGCACCGAGGGCTCCACCCCCGCCGCCTCCGCCTGGACCACCTGGGCCCGGCCCATCTCGAGCCCCTCCCGGGTGATGAAGGAGTTGAGGGCCATGTTCTGGGCCTTGAAGGGGGCCACCCGGCGGCCGTCCTGGCGGAACACCCGGCAGAGGCCCGCCGCGATAAGGCTCTTGCCCGCGTTGGACATGGTGCCCTGGATCATGATCGGTTTTGCCATCTATACCTCCTTGGCGCAGGCGCGCAGGAATCGTTCTATCAGCTGGGGGTCCGAGGGATAGTAGAGGTGGGGGAAGCCCATGAGCAGATTCCCCCGGCTGTGGCCGCAGTCCCAGCCCCGGCTCCCCGTGGGCTTTTGAGCATGTAGGGCGTCACCGCAGCTTTCGCTTTCAAAATAGTGGAACTCATGGCCCCGGACGCTCTCCCCCGCGGGGAGAAAGGCCGTGTCCGCCTTCGCCGTCAAGGTGATATACCCGAAGCGGCCCAGGCGAGGCGTGCGATAGGCCCGGGCGTTCAGCACCCCGGCCATGGGCCAGGAACGGCCGTCCATGTCCTCCAGCTCCCGGTGGAGATAGAGGAAGCCGCCGCACTCCGCCAGGCAGGGCAGGCCCCCTTGGATGGCTTCGGCGATGCTTCGGCGCATGGGCTCGTTGGCGGCTAAAGCCTGGGCATGGAGCTCCGGATAGCCCCCGGGCAGGATAAGGCCCTGGGCCCCCGCGGGCAAAGCATCGTCGTGGAGGGGGGAGAAGAAAATGAGCTCCGCCCCGTAGTCCGCCAGCAGGTCCAGGTTGTCCCGATACAGGAAACAGAAGGCCTGGTCCCGAGCCACGGCGATACGGGTCCGGGGCAGGGTCGGTACGGGGGGCACCGGGGGCGCTTCCAAGGCCGGAGCCGACCCGGCCAGGGCCAGCAGGCCCTCCATGTCCACGGTCCTTTCCAGCAGGGCCGCGAGAGCGTCCAGCTTCTGGCCCAAATCTTCGATCTCCCCCGGTGTCACCAGGCCCAAATGTCGGCTCTCGATCATCAGCTCCGGGGCCTTTGGGACAAAGCCCAGGGGTCGAACACCTAATTTTTCCACCTCAGGCTTCAGAGCGGTGTACACGCTTTCGCTCATGCGGTTGAAAAGCACGCCCCGGATGCGGCTTTCCTCCCGGAACCGGAGAAAGCCGGTCAGGGTGGCCAGGGCCGACAGGCTCTGGCCCCGGCTGTCCACGATCAGCACCACGGGGGCGTCCAGGGCCCTGGCTACGGCATAGGACGAGGCCCGGTCCGTGGCGGCCCCCAGGCCGTCGTAGTAGCCCATGACCCCCTCCATGAGGCAGAAATCGGCCCCGGCGGCGTGGCGGCAGAAGAGGCGCTTGAGCTGGTCCTGGTCGCTGAAGAACAGGTCCAGGGTGCCCGAGGGTACGCCCACCACGGTCTCGTGGAACAGGGGGTCGATGAAGTCCGGCCCGCACTTGAAGGCCCGGACCCCCTTGCCCCGGTTCTTGAGGGCCCGCAGCAGGCCGCAGACCACGGTGGTCTTGCCGCTGCCCGAGGCGGGCGCGGCGAACAGCAGGCGGGGGCTATCCATTTTCCTGACCTCCCTGGCAGGAGAAGAGGTACACCGGGTTCTGGGCGGTCATGAGGTGATACCCGCCCACCTTCCGGCCCCGGGACACGGAAAGCTCCACGATCTCCACGTCCCGGACCGGCAGGGTCTTCATGGCGTCCAGAGCGGCGGCGAAGGTCTCCGCCGTCACCGTGTTCACCACGATCCGGGCGGCGGGATTTTTTTCAAGGACCAGGGCCAATATCTCCTTCAGCTCTCCCCCGCTGCCGCCCACGAACACGTGGGTGGGGGCGGGCAGATCCCGCAGGGCGTCCGGGGCGGCCCCTTCGATCACCGTGACGTTGGTGACGCCCAGGTGGCGCTTGTTCTCCTCGATGAGGGCGCAGGCCTCCTTCTTGCGCTCGATGGCGTAGACCTGGCCGTCCTCCGCCGCCTCCGCCATCTCCAGGGACACGGAGCCGGTGCCGGCCCCCACGTCCCAGCAGAGGGCGTCCCGGGTCAGGCGAAGCTTCGAGAGGGTCACGGCCCGGACCTCGGATTTGGTCATGGGCACCTCGGTGCGCAGGAAATCCCCGTCGGGGCGGCCCTGGGTTTGGACGGCGTCCCGGGCGTCCGGGTTCTCCACCAGCACCAGGGACAGGGGGGCGAAGGTCTCCTCCGCCAGTTCGGCGGCGGCGCCTCGGGTGATCTTTTCATTGGGATAGGACAGGTTTTCGCCCACGGTCACGGGAAGGTGCCCGAGGCCGTTGTCTATGAGGGCCGTCAGCAAATCTGCCACGCCCCTATCCCCGCCCACCAGCACCATGGTCTTGGGGGATCGGCGGATCTTGATCACATAGTTGCAGACCCGGCCGTGGGCGGACAGGAGCAGGGCGTCGTCCCAGCTGGTCCCGGCCTTGGCGGCGAAATAGGCGATGGAGGAGACGCCGGGCAGGACCGTGACCTCCATATCCCCGATCAGGGGCAGCAGGCCCTTGGTGCCGCTGTAAAAGCCCGTGTCCCCGGACATGGCCACCACGATATGCTCCGCGGGGGCCGCCCGCAGGATGGCTTCGATATCCTTGGCTGCCACGGCGTTTTGGGTAGGCTTATTGAAGCGGCGGAGGGCCTCCGTCACCCGCTGGGCCCCCACCATCAAGTCTGCGGTCCGGCAGGCGTCCTCGGCGGCTTTCGTCAGGGTGCTGGGGTCCCCCATGCCCACGCCCAGGATGGTGATATGCTTTTTTGCCGTTGCAGGCCAGCCGCAGCGCTCTCCCAGCAGTTGCAAACACTCCGCCACGCCGATGCCGCTTTCCGCCACGGGACGGCGGATGACGATGGGCGTGACGCCGCAGGCCCTGGCGGCCCGAATCTTCTCGGCGAAGCCTCCCGCCGCGCCGGTGTCCTTGGTGACCAGATACCGGCAGTCCAGCATTCGGAGCATAGCTTCGTTGATCTCCTGGGAGAAGGGCCCCTGCATGCAGATGAGGTGGCTGCCCGTAAAGCCCAATTTGAAGGCGATCTCCGTGGAGGCGGGCAGGGGCAGCACCCGGGCGTAGAGCCGGTTTTGCCAGTCCGTGACGGCGGTGTATTGAAAGAGCTCCTTGCTGCCCACGGTCAAAAGCACGGGCCCCTCCGTGCCGTTCAAATAGGCCACGGCCCCGGGGGTGTCGTCCACCAGAACGCAGCCAGCTAACTCCTCATGATCCTCCCCCCGCAGAACCCGGAGATATTCCACCCCCGCCTGGTCCGCGACCGCCTTCAGGGTCCTGGTGACCTCCGCGGCGTAGGGGTGGGTGGCGTCGACGATGAGCTCCGTTCCCGTGTCCCGGATCAGGGCGGCCATGCCGTCGGCGTCCTTGCGGCCCGAGATGACATGAACGTTGTCCGCCGGGTCGATGAGGGTCTCCCCGTAGGCTGTGGCCACGCTGACGGTCAAATCTATATCCTTCCCCCGGCACCCTTCGGCGATCTCTCGCCCCTCAGTGGTGCCCGCAAACAGCAAAACCTTAGTCATGGTCGTACCCCCGGGGCGTCACCATCTTGCCGCCCACGATCTTCGTCTGGGAGTTGCCGATGAAGACGGTGGAGAACATGTCCACCTCCGCCGCCCGCAGTTCCCGCAGGGTCATGATGCAGGTGTTCTCCCCCGCCCGGCCGATGTTCTGGGCCACGCCGCAGACGGTGTCCGGGGACGCGGACTCGAGGACGATGTCGCAGGCTCGCTGTAGATAGTCCTTCCGCTTGTGGCTCGACGGATTGTAGAGGCAGATGACGAAGTCCGCCGCGGCCGCCGCCCGAAGCCGCCTTTCGATGGTGGCCCAGGGGGTCATGAGGTCGCTCAAGCTGATGACGGCGAAGTCGTGCATCAGGGGGGCCCCCAGGATGGCCGCGCCGCTGAGGACCGCGGACACGCCGGGCACGGTCACCACCTCTACGCCGGGGTATTTCGCCGCCAGCTCCTCACAGAGGCCGCTCATGCCGTAGACCCCGGGGTCGCCGCTGCAGACCATGGCCACGGTCTTGCCCTTCGCCGCTTCAGCCAGCGCCAGCTCCACCCGCTCCACCTCCCGGCGCATGGGGGTGGTCAAAAAGGTTTTATTCGGAAAATGCTCCTTCACCAGGTCCACGTAGACCGTGTAGCCCACGATCACGTCGCTCTCATCCAGAGCCTGGGCCGCCTCATGGGTCATGCCCTCGAATTTGCCGGGGCCGATGCCCACCACGTACAGCTTACTCAAATCGGATCGCCTCCTCCTTCTTCGCCAGGGCGAAGGTCATGCCGTTCTCTGCGATTTTTTTGGCCACCAGCGCGCCGCCGGAGGACAGCACCGCCGCCCGCTCGCACACGGAGTCCACGCCCGTGATCTCCTGCACGAAGGCCGAGGGGGTAAAGTCCCCGGGGGCGGCCCTCAGCTCCTCCGCCGAATAGGTCACGAAGGGCAGGCCCAGCTTCTCGCCCAGGGCCACCAGGCCCGGCTCGTCCTTCTTGATGTCGATGCTGGCGAGGGCTTTGAGCTCAGGGAGCCCTACGCCGCAGTTTTCCAGGTTTTTCAACAAAAATCCTTCCAATTCCGCCTCGCTCTTGCCCCGGCGGCACCCAAGGCCCGCCGTATAGCGCCGAGGGATCAGCCGCAGGGTCCGGGGGAAGGGCCGGTCGTTGGCCGTCGAAACGTATATCCCCAGGTCCGCGGCTTCCGCCGTCAGCCCCTTGGGCAGGGGGCCCGCCACGGGGAGATCGGCGCGAAAGCCCACCTTCTCCCCCGCCAGCAGGGCGGCGGACACGGCCTTGCAGAGGGCCATATCCTCGATGAACAGGCCGTTGTCCTTGGCGAACACGTCCACGGCGAAAAGGCCGTTCACGTCCGTGGCCGTGGTCAGCACCGGGGTGGCCGAGAGCCTGCCCGCCAGGTCCACCGCCAGGGCGTTGGCCCCGCCCAGATGGCCCGACAACAGGGGGATCACGAAGGTTCCGCCCTCGTCCAGCACCAGCACCGCCGGGTCCCTTCGCTTGTCCCGCACGTGGGGGGCGACGGCCCGGACGGCGATGCCGGAGGCGCAGCAGAAGACCAACGCGTCCGCCTGTTCGAAGCCCTGCCCGGCCCAGTCAGACGCGGACAGGGTCATAGGTTCGTCCCCCTCCTGGGCGAACTTAGGCAGGGCGAAGGTCCGGCAGCCGTGGCCTTCGCTCTTCAATATATCCGCCACCCGGGCGGCCAGGGCCCGACCCCGGGCGGTGTAGGAAAGGAGCCAAATGGTCATAGGTCACTCCTTGGCGGGCCGAAACTCTGTGGAAAAGGTGGGGTCGTAGAGCTTGGAACGGGCGTAGCCGCTTTGCTTCACCGCGTCCCCCACGACGATCAACGCTGTCTTCGCGATGCCGTTCTCCCGAGCGCAGTCGGCCAGGGTGGACACGGTGCAGAGGCAGGTCTTCTCGTCGGGCCAGCTGGCCTTGTAGACGATGGCCGCCGGGGTGTCGGGGCCGTACCCCCCCGCCAGCAGCTCATTTTGGGTCTCCCGAAGCAGCCCCGCGCTCAGGAACAGGACCATGGTGGCCCCGTGGGCGGCGAAGGACCGGACGCTCTCCCGCGCCGGCACGGGTGTCCGCCCCGCCATGCGGGTGATGATGACGCTCTGGGAGATGTCGGGCAGAGTGTATTCCATCTTCAGGGCCGCCGCCGCCCCGGAAAAGGCGCTGACGCCGGGGCAGTAGTCGTAGGGGATGCCCCACTGGTCCAGCTCATCCATCTGCTCCCGGATTGCCCCGTAGAGGCAGGGGTCCCCGGTGTGGAGGCGCACGGTGTCGAGGCCCGCGGCCTCCGCTTCCTGCATGACGGCCAAGACCTCCTCCAAGGTCATCCGGGCGCTGTCGTAGACCCGACAGCCCTCCTTTTTATACGCGAGCAGGGCCGGGTTCACCAACGAGCCCGCGTAGACGATCACGTCCGCCTGCTCCAGCAGGGCCTTGCCCCGGACCGTGATCAGGTCCGCCGCCCCGCAGCCCGCGCCTACGAAATGGATCATAGCTCCTTCTCCTTTGCTTTCAAACTTGTCTCTACCCATCGTTTCGCCGCCGCCGTGGCGCACAGGGGCCCGGAGCCGTCGGAGAACACCAGCACGCCCACGGTCAAAAGGCCCTTGACCCGAGCGTTCACGTATAGGTCGATCCCCTGGGCCATGAGCTCCATGGCCGGGGCCAGCAAGCCCTTCTCCCGGAGGATGCACAGCATCTCGTCGGTGGTGACGCACGCGAGGATAGAACGGGCCGTGTCCCCGTCCGCCCCGGCCTTCAGGGCCCAGGCGGCCATGAGCTCCGCCCGGCCGTCCCCCTCCCGGGAGTGGGTGTTCATGATGCCGCCGGAGAGCTTCACCAGCTTTCCGATGTGGCCCGCCAGCAGCACTTCGGCGAAGCCCGCCTCCGCCGCCGCGTCCAGAGCCCTGCCCACGTAGTTGGAAATCTTGACGATCCTGTCCTCCGAGACGCCCAGGGTGTCCCGCAGAAAGTCCGTGCCGTAGTTGCCCGGGGCCAGGATCAACCGTGTTTCGCCCAGGGCCTTGCGCTGCCGGATCTCCAGACGGATGCTGTCGATGAGGGCCTCCTCGCTCATGGGCTCCACGATGCCGCTGGTGCCCAAGATGGAGATGCCCCCCAGGATGCCCAGCCGGGGGTTGAAGGTCTTTTGGGCCAGGGCCGCCCCCTCGGGCACCGAGATCACCACGTCCAGGCCTAAGACCGGCTCCGTCTCCTCCAGGGCCTCCTGTACCGCCCGCTCGATCATGGAGCGGGGGCCGGGGTTGATGGCCGCCTCGCCCACGGGCACCTTCAGGCCCGGCTTGGTCACCCGGCCCACTCCCTCGCCCCCGTCCACGTGGACGCCGGGGGCGGCGGAAACGGACGCTGTGGCCACGATCAGGGCCCCGTCCGTCACGTCCGGGTCGTCGCCGCTGAACTTGCGGACGGCGCAGCGGGCGGCGTTCCCCTCCCGCTTCGCTTCCTCCATGGGCAAGGTAAGGTCGATGCCCTTGGGGGTGTGTATCTGCACCGCCGCCGGGGCCCGGCCCGTGAGCAGGAGCAGGGCCGCCCCCTTGGCCGCCGCCGCCGCGCAGGTGCCGGTGGTGTAGCCGTAGCGGAGCTTCTTCCCGTCCACCAGGGCGTAATGGCCCTCTATGCCCGTTTCAAACATCCAATGCCTCCTGTATGGCCCTCAATAGTTCCTCGTTCTCCCGCCGGGTGCGGACGGCGATGCGGCAGTCCCCGGGCTGCAATCCCCGATAGTTGGCACAGTCCCGGATCAGCACCCCCCGGGCCCGTAGCTTCTCGTACAACCCCGGGGCCCCGGAGAAGAACAGGTAGTTGGCGTCCCCCGGCAGCACTTCAAAGCCCAGGGCGGTCAGATAGCCGCACAGCCAGGGCTTCTCCTTCTGGATCAGCCGCCGGGCCTTTTCCGGCCAATCGAGGCAATCGAGGGCAACGAGGCCCGCCGCCTGAGCGAGCGTGGACACGTTCCAGGGCTGGACCAAGCGGCACATCCTATCCAATAGCTCCCGGTTCTTGCAGAGACCGTAGCCGAGGCGCAGCCCCGCCATGCCGTAAGCCTTGGTGAAGGCCCGAAGGAGGAAGACCCGGTCCCCGTCCCGCAGCCGGTCCGCCAGGGAAAAGGCCTTGTCCTCGTCGGTAAGCTCCAAAAAGCACTCGTCCAAAAACAGCCAGGTCCCCGTCTCCCGGCACCGGTCCAGGATGGAAAGGAGCAGCCCCCGGGGCACGGATCGGCCCGTGGGGTTGTTGGGGGAGCAGAGCAGAAGGAGGTCCGTTTCGGGGCTGATATGGGCCAGGACGTCCTCGGTCAGCAAAAAGCCCCTCTCCCGCCGGAGGGGATAGAAGGTGGGCGCGCAGCCCGCCGCCGCCAACGCCCCCTCATAGTCGGAGAAGGAGGGGACCGGCAGCAGGGCCTTCTTCGGCCGCAGGGCCCCTATGAACTGGTAGATCAGCTCCGCCGCCCCGTTGCCGCAGATCACGTCCTTTCGGGCCACCCCGTTCAGGGCCGCCAGCTTGTCCCGCAGGGGACCGCAGTAGGGATCGGGATAGGCGGAGACCTGGTCCGCCGCCGCCCGGACCGCCGCCTTCACCGGCTCCGGCGGGCCGAAGGGGTTCACGTTGGCGGAGAAGTCCAAACGGATGGGCTGGGAATAGACGTCGCCCCCGTGGCCGTAGCCCGTATTGATGATCATAGCAGCATCCCTCCCAGCAGCAAAAGTACCCCATAAAACGCCAGCAGCAGGCCGCTGGTGCCGTACATCAGGTTGCAGGCCCGCGTCACGTCCGCCCGCTCTATGGGCCGGCGGGGGTCGCCGATGGTGGGCTTTTTGTAGAGCTGGCCGAAATAGCTGGCGTCGCCCCCCAGCCGCACTCCCAACGCTCCGGCGCAGGCGGACTCGGTCTGGGCGGAGTTGGGGCTCGCATGATTCCGCCGATCCCGCCGCCAGGCGCGCCAGGCGCCCCGGCCGTCCAGCTTCAGGAGAAAGGCCGCCCCGATCATGGCCAGGGCCGACAGCCGGGCGGGGATATAGTTCGCCCCGTCGTCCAGCTTGGCGGCGGCCCGGCCGAAATGCAGATATCTGTCGTTCTTGTAGCCCACCATGGAATCCATGGTATTGATGGCCTTATAGAGGAGGCCGCCCGCCGCGCCGAAGAGGGCCATCCAGAGGAGGGGGGCCACCACCCCGTCGGAGGTGTTCTCCGCCACGGTCTCTACGGCGGCCTTGATCACCTGCTCCTCGGTCAGTTTTTCCGTGTCCCGGCCCACCAGCATGCCGACCTGGCGGCGGCCGGCGGCAAGGCCCTGGGTTTCGAGACAGGTCACCACCTTCTTCGCCTCCGTCATGAGGCACCGGGCGGCGAAGCACTGCCAGCAGAGGAAGGCGCTCACAGCGAAGTAGGCCCAGGGATGGACCCGCCAAGCAAAATACAGCAGCAGAAGGCCCGCGCCGGCGCTGATCAGGGGCACCGTAAGGGCCATGATCCGGCCCGCGGTCCGCTCCCCCTGGGGGGTCTTCGGGAAGCGGGCCCGAAGCCTTTTTTCGAGAAAGGAGATGAGCTTACCCATGAGCACCACGGGATGGGCGGCGCTCAGGGGGTCCCCCAGCAAGCAGTCCAGCCCGAAGCCCGCGAAGACGGACAGGGCGGTGAGGCCGTAGAGGCTCATCCTGCGCCACCTCCCGTCCAAAGTTCGGAAAGTCGGCTGACCGGCAGGATCTTTCCCCGCACCGCCGCTTCGTCCCGCAGCTGGCGGTTGTTTTGATTCAGCTCGCCGAAACCGTCCAGACAGCAGATCACGTGCTCGCAGCCGAGCATCACGGCTTTGGCCCTATCGAAGGCCCCTTCGTCCATGGGGGCGAAGGCGGGCACGGCCACCGTCTCCACGGCCAGGGCCTTGGCTACGGCATAGTCCACATCGTTCTCCGCCAAGATGCCCGCAGCGAAGGGCACGCCCCGCCGCTGCAGGGCCCGGTACACGGGGATGCCCCGGCCGGCGCCGCCGATGACAAAGGCCCGGGGGGCGCCCGCCACCCGCCCCATCTCCAGGGAGCCGAAGAGGGCGTTGTAGCTGCCGGCCTCCATGCCGTAGAGGGCCTCGATATACTCGTTGGTGAAAATTTCCTCGGGGGTGCCGCACCGGTCCACGGCGTTGTTGGCCACACACACCACCCGGTCCGATATCTTCTGGGCCAGGTCCAGCTCGTGGAGGGACATCAATACCGCCACGTTCCGCTCCCGTACCAGCTTCTTCAAAATTTCCAACAGCTCCAGCTTATGCTTCACGTCCAGGAAGGAGGTGGGCTCGTCGAGAACGATGACCTCCGGCTCCTGGCACACCGCGCGGGCGAGGAGCAGCCGCTGCCGCTGGCCGTCGCTGATCTGACTAAAGGGCCGATCCGCGAAATCCTCCCCGTGGACCAGGGCGACGGCCTCCCTCACCTTCTGTTTATCGGCTGCCGTCAGGATGCCCAACCGGCCCGTGTAGGGGTAGCGGCCCGTGGCGACCACGTCCTCGCCGGTCATGAGCTCCGCCCGAAGGCGCTCCGTCATGACGATGGCCATCTTCTTGGCGATGTCCCCCTCCTTCATGGCGGCCATGGCCTCCCCGTCCAGGACCACCACGCCCGCCAGAAGCTTCAGCTGCCGGATCATGCTCTTTAATATGGTGGATTTGCCGGAGCCGTTGGGGCCGATGAGGGTCAAGATCTCCCCCCGGCGGACGCCGATCTCGATGTTTCGGATCAGGGGCACCCCGTCGTAGCCCACGTCCATATGCTCGGTGCGAATGTACCAGGTATCCATGCTCCCTCCTTACAGGTTTTCCTTCTGCCGCCGGAGCATGACCAATATGACCACCGGCGCCCCGAACAAGGCCGTGACGGAGCTGATGGACAGCTCCGTGGGCGCGAAGGCGGTCCGGGCGATCAGGTCGCAGAGGAGGCAGAACACCGCCCCGCCCAGGAAGCAGGCGGGGATCATGACGAGGGGCTTAGCCGTCTTGAAGATGCTGCGGATGAGATGGGGCACCGCCACGCCCACGAAGGAGATGGGGCCCGCAAAGGCGGTGACCGCGGCGGAAAGGACGCTGGAGAGGAGGATCAGCGCCGCCCGAAAGGCCCGGACGTTGACCCCCATGTTCTGGGCGTAGACCTCCCCCAGCTGGTAGGCGCTGATGGGCTTACTGAGCAGGAAGGCTACCAGCAGGGCGGGTAGGATCACCGACGCCATGACGCCCACGTTGCCCCAGGTGATGCCGGAAAAGCTGCCCAAGGACCAGTGGTGCAGATTCACGATGTTGGCGTCGTCGGCGAAGGTGATGACGAAATCGGTGACGGCGGAACAGATATAGCCGATCATGACGCCGGAGATGATGAGCAGCGACATCCGCTTCACCTTGGAGGAAATGAGCAGCACGAAGCTCATGGACAGCATGGCCCCCACGAAGGAGGCCAGGATGAGGGTCACAGACCCCACGGCCACGCCTCGGGAGAGGAAGCCGATGAGGGTCAGGGACAGGACCAGCTTCGCCCCCGAGGAGATGCCCAGGATGAAGGGGCCGGCGATGGGGTTGGCGAAGAAGGTTTGGAGCAGGAAGCCGGAGAGGGCCAGGGCCCCGCCCAGCAGGGCCGCGGCGAAGATGCGGGGCAGGCGGATGCTGCGGACGATCACGTCGTTGCCGCCGCCTTGACCCAGGAGGATGGACACGATCTCCCCCGGGGACACGTGGACGCTCCCGGCGTTCACGTTCCAGACCACCAGGGCCGCCAACCCCAGCAGCAGGGCCAGAAAGCCCAGTATGAGCCGCGTCCGCTTCTCCATCACTTGCCTCCGTCCGTCAGCTTATGCAGGTATGTGAGCTCCTCGGGCGCGTTCTCGTCGGTCAGCACCCGGTGCATGTCCAAGATGAGCTTCCCAAGGCCCATGGGCTCCTGGAACAGGTTCTTGCCCGTACACCACACGTTCCCGGTCTGCACGGCTTTGAAATCCTTGAGAAAGGCGCTCTTTTGCAACAGCTCCGAAAGGGTGAACAGCTCCCCGTCGATGGTGCTGTTGTAGATGAGCACATCCGCGTCCCTGGCCCCGTCGTAAAAGGACTCCATGGTCATGTTCACGGTGGACAGGGCGCTGCCGCTGCTAAGGTCGGGGAAGGCGTAGTCGCCCCCCGCGAGGGCGATCATCCGGGGCACGTAGTCGCTGCTCTTGCGCACGTTCACGGTGCCGGTGGTGGTGATGTAGAAGAAGGCCACGGTCTTGCCGGTCTTGGGCTGGTCCAACAGGGGCTCCACGGCCTGGACCTCCCCGTCGAACAGCGCTTCCGCCGCCGGGAGCTTGCCCAGCAGAGCCCCGTAGACCTTGACCCACTCCATGCGGCCCAGGGGGTCCTCCTCGTAGCTCGACCGCTCCACCAGCACGGGGACGCCCAGCTTTTCGAGCTGCTCCTTCACCTCGGGGCTGTGGTAGATCATGGTGGACTCGATGGCGAGGTCGCACTTCTCCGCGAAGATCAGCTCGTAGTCCGGGGCGCTGTACTTGCCCGCGAAGATCATGGAGCCGTCCTCCAGGGCGGCCTTGGCCTCCTCGATATACCAGCCGTTCACGTCCGTGCCGGACAGGCGGACGGCGCCGACGCTGCCCAGGGCCCGGAAGAAGTCCATGGAGGACGTGGCGGCGAGATACATCCGGTCGAGAGGCGCGTACAGGGGGACCACGTCGTCGTCCAGCCCCTGGGGCAGGCCCGCCCCCTGGGGCACGATCAGGAACCGGCCGCTGGTGGGGATGTCTAAAAGGGTATAGCCCCCCTCGTACTCCGTCAGGGAGAACTGGGTGGCGTGCTTTAGGGGCACCTGCCGGATCGCCGCCAGGGTGCTCCACTCGGGGCCGGTGGCCGCGGCCGCTGCTTGCTTTTCGCCTCCGCAGCCGAAGAGCAGCCCCAGGGCCAAGGCCCCCAGGAGCAGCAGGCAGGCTATCTTCTTCCCCCGGGTCTTCATTTCGCGTCAGCCGCCAAGGTAGCGGGATCGAAGGTGATGGTGTACTCGATCTCGTGGGGCGTGCTCATGGCCACCGTGTCCGCCACCACAGGGAGGGGCTCCTCCAGGGAAGCTACGGGCACGGTGAACACCGAATGGCCATCCTCGATGACGGCGTCGTAGCGGACGCCGTCCACCTTCATATAGTCGTAGTTGGCGCTGCTCCAGACGAGGGTGGCCGTGATCTTGCCGTCCTGGACCGTGAGCTGCAGGGGGGAGGCGATCTTCGCCTTGCCCGTGCCGCCGGTGAGGGCGGCGGCCACGGTATAGGTCCCGTCCGGAAGGCCCTCCGGCTCCGCGGGGGCCTCCGCCTCAGGGGCCTTCTTGCAGGCCGCGGCCAGCGTCAGCAGCAGGAAAACCAGCACCAAACAAATCGTCCGTTTCTTCATGGGGAGCGTCCTTTCTGTACAAAAAACTTTCTTCTTTGAATACAGCTATGCGGCACGGCAGCTTTTTCGAGCTGCCGCGCCGCTTCGTATACAGGGTCGATGGCGCCTTTATGGACAGCCGTTACGCTTCGGGCACGGGGTTGGTGACCACTACCTTGTGGTCGTTCCACTTGCCGCTCTTGCCCAGGATGGCGAGATCGAATTCCTCGTCCAGGGCCGCCACGGGCACGTCGAAGCCGTAGACCTCGTCCGTGGTGCCGTCGTCGTACTTCACCGTATCGGTGGTGGGCTGCAGGATGTCCGCGCCCTCCTTCTGGGCGTCGTCCTTCAGGCCCAGATACAGGTTGGTGATGTTCTTGGACACCAGGCTGATGTGGATGGTCATCTGCCCGTCCTTCACGGTTAGGGTGCCCTGTCCCTTGCAGGCCTCGTTCACATGGAACATGCTGCTGTCGGTCTTGAAGGTGGCCTTGTAGACGCCGTCAGCCAGGGCCGCGGCGGGGGCGGCGGCCGCTTCCACCTGCAGGCCCTTCTCGTCGATGACCGCCTTGGTATGGGCGACGTACAGCGCCTGGACGGTCTCGATCCGGCCAAGGCCCTCGATCTGGCACTGGATATCGGTGAACTTTTCGGAGGCCTTGAACTGGCTCAGCCAGGACTCCTCGTCCTCAGGGTCAGCCATGTCGTTGTTGGCGTGGTCGCCGGCCACCACCATCAGGGGCCGCAGGATGACCTTGGTGTAGCCGGCGGCGCTGACGGCCTCGATGACGGCCTCACAGGCGGTCTCCTCGGGCTCGCCCTCCACGGTGCCGATGAACACGTTCTTATAGCCCAGTTCCTTCATCTGGGTCTGCATCTGGGAGTAGGTGACCTTGGCGCTGTGGGCAGTGCCGTGGCCCATGAGCACCAGGGCGGTGCCGTCCTTCTCCAGGGCCTCCAAAGACTCGGCCCCAGCGGCCTTCACGGCCGCATCCACCACGGCCTTGGCCACGGTCTGCTTGTCGGTGTTGACCTGGTTGGCGTCAGCGCCCACCTGGCCCAGCAGGGGCTCGGCCACCACAATGGTCATCTTGTCGGCGTATTTCGTGACAGCATCCACCAGCTCGTCGTACTCGGCGCCGTGCATGAGGTGGGTGGGCTGGACGATCAGGTTCTTGACGCCGTTCATGACGGCGCGATCCAGGGCCTGGTCCATGTTGTCGATGAACTCGCCGTCCCTGGCCTGGACGTGGTTGATGATGATCTGGGCGGTGAAGGCCCGGCGCACAGCCCACTCGGGGAACGCGGCGGCCAAAGCCTTCTCGATGCCGCCGATATCCTGAGCCCGGCTTTCGTTGAAGGAGGTGCCGAAGCTCACCACCAGGAGCTCGTTCTCGCCGATGCCGTTCTTGTTCAGCGGATCGTCCAGCTTGGCGTCGCCGGTGTCGCGGCCGAAGTAATCGGGATCAGCTTCCTCGCCCTCGACGAGCTCCTTCTGGGCGTCGGTCAGAGCGTCCCAGGCGGCCTTGGCGGCCGCGCACTGGGCGTCGGTGGTTTCGGTCCGCTGCTGGACGTAGATGGCGTCGATGAGCTGGCCCACCCGGGCGCCGGCCTCGGCGTCGGTCTCGTTGGCGGGGGCCATGGCGTAGACGGCGGCCTGGGCATGGTTCACATACAGCTTCTGGACGGTCTCGATCCGGCCGAGGCCCGCGATCTGGCACTGGACGTCGGTGAACTTTTCGGAGGCCTTGAACTGGCTCAGCCAGGACTCCTCGTCCTCAGGATCGGCCATGTCGTTGTTGGCGTGGTCGCCGGCCACCACCATCAGGGGCCGCAGGATGACCTTGGTGTAGCCAGCCTCATGGACGGCCTTGATGACTTCCTCGCAGGCGGTCTCCTCGGGCTCGCCCTCCACGGTACCGATGAACACGTTCTTGTAGCCCAGCTCCCGCATCATGGTCTGCATCTGGGAGTAGGTGACCTTGGCGCTGTGGGCGGTGCCGTGGCCCATGAGCACGATGGCGGTGCCGTCCTTCTCGGCGGCGTGGAGGCTGGAGAACCCACCGTCCGCCACGGCGGCGGCCACTACGGCCTCGGCCACGGTCTGCTTGTCGTTGTTCACGGCGGCGGCGTCAGCGCCCACCTGGCCCAGCAGGGGCTCGGCCACGGTGACGGTGGCGAACTTGTCGGCGTACTTGGTCACGGCCTCCACCAGCTCGTCGTACTCGGCGCCGTGCATGAGATGGGTGGGCTGGACGATCAGGTTCTTCACGCCGTTCTTCACGGCACGCTCCAGGGCCTGGTCCATGTTGTCGATGAACTCGCCGTCCCGGGCCTGGACGTGGTTGATGATGATCTGGGCGGTGAAGGCCCGGCGCACGGACCACTCGGGGAAGGCGGCGGCCAGGGCGGCTTCGATGCCGCCGATGTCCTCGGCCCTGCTGTCGTTGAAGGAGGTGCCGAAGCTCACCACCAACAGCTCGTTCTCACCGATCTCGTCGGCGTTCCGGGGATCGTCCTTGGAGGCGTCGCCGGTGTCCCGGCCGAAATAGTCGGGATCGGCCTCCTCGCCCTCCACCAGGGATTTCTGCAGATCGGTCAGTGCGTCCCAGGCGGCCTTGGCGGCGGCGCAGTCGGCGTCGGTGGTCTCGGTCCGCTGCTGGACGTAGATGGCATCGATGAGGGCGGCCACCTTGGCGGCGGCTTCCTTATCGGCCTCAGAGGGCTCCTCTCCCTCCGCCATGGTGGGCAGAGCGATCACGCTGACGGCTGCCAGCATGACGAGGGCCAGAAACAATGCGATCTTTCTTTTCATAGGTTCCTCCTCTTCTTTTCTTGGGACGCCTGGGCGTCCCCCGATGTATGTGATGCGTACATCAGCGTGACCCACGGCACGAAAAAAGCTCTTCACCGAACGGCAAAGAGACTGCGTGTAAAGAGCGCCCCAAGACGGGAGCATGGTACACGATCAATCCCTCGTGATCTGGAAAAAACGACTTTTCCCGTACCCGACAGACGGCAGGTTTCCTGGCTCGCGGCGTTTCGCCCATCGCCTTCCCGGTCTCCCAGTGGCCGCGCCCGTGGCGCAGGATGAGCTTTTCCGCATACAGTGACGAGATCGCACAGGCCTTGCACCTGTTTCCCTTTTACCCCTTGCCCCCGATGGCGGCAAAGGCACCGACTGCTGTATTCAATTTTACTGTATTATATCCCTTTCCGTTTATCGCTGTCAAGCGGATGGGACTATATACAGAAGCTTGCCCGCGGCCGTTTGGTCTGCCCGGCAAGCTTTTTCGCTTTAGAGCCTGGCCACGCCGCTGTCGCGGGCGGCCTGGGCGACGGCTGCCGCCACGGTGGGCCCTACCCGCTTGTCGAAGGCTTTTGGCAGGATATAGTCCGCGTTCAGTTCTTCCGAGGAGACTAGCCCCGCCAGGGCATGGGAGGCGGCCAGCTTCATCTCCTCGTTGATCTCCCGGGCACGCACGTCCAGGGCCCCCCGGAACAGGCCCGGGAACACCAGCACGTTGTTGATCTGGTTGGGATGGTCGCTGCGGCCGGTGCCCACCACGGCAGCTCCGGCGGCCTTGGCCTCCTCCGGCTCGATCTCGGGGACCGGGTTCGCCATGGGGAAGACCACGGCGTCCTTGGCCATGGACCGGATCATGTCCTTCGTCACGATATGGGGGGCGCTGACGCCCACGAACACGTCCGCCCCGCGAAGGGCATCGGCCAAGGTGCCGCTGAACCGCTCCGGGTTGGTGATGGCGGCCATCTGGGCCTGGGCGGGGTTCATGTCGGCGCCTTCGCACAGGATGCCGCAGCGGTCCACCATCTTCAGGTGCTTCACACCCAGGTTCATGAGGTGCTTGCCGATGGCGATGCCGGCGGACCCGGCGCCGTTGACGACCATTTTGATCTCGTCGATCCGCTTGTCCACCACCCGCAGGGCGTTGAGGACGGCGGCGCCCACCACGATGGCGGTGCCGTGCTGGTCGTCGTGGAACACGGGGATGTCGCAGATCTCCTTGAGCCTGCGCTCGATCTCGAAGCAGCGGGGGGCGGCGATGTCCTCCAGATTGATGCCGCCGAAGCTGCCCGATATGAGATAGATGGTGCGGACGATCTCGTCCACGTCCTTGCTGCGGATGCAGAGGGGGAAGGCGTCCACGTCGGCGAAGGCTTTGAACAGGGCGCACTTGCCCTCCATGACGGGCATGCCGGCCTCGGGGCCGATGTCGCCGAGACCCAGGACCGCGGTGCCGTCGGTGATCACCGCCACCAGGTTGTGGCGGCGGGTCAGCTCGTAGCTCTTGTCCATATCCTTCTGGATCTCCAGGCAGGGCTGGGCCACGCCCGGGGTGTACGCGAGGCTCAGCTGGTCCTTGTTGTTCACGGGCACCCGGGAGACGACCTCGATCTTGCCCTTCCATTCCCCATGCAGGCGCAGGGATTCGGTTGCGTAATCCATATTTTTCTCCTGTTTATCTCGAAATGACGGTGGGCAGCGTGGAGCCGCCGCAGGGCATGCTGAGGACCCGGGCGTCCGGGCCCAGCTTTTGGAAGGCGTGGTCCAGGGCCGCCTGGGCCGAGGGCTGGGGCACCAGGAACAGGGACCGGACCAAATCGGCATCCAGCTCGCTCACCAAATCCACCTCCGCCCTCTCCAGCACCATGGCAATGGCCGCGGCCTTGTGGCCGCCCAGCTTGAATTCCCTTTGGATGCGGTCGATGAGAGAACGGGCCGTGGGCGCGGTGGTCATCCATTCCTCGAAGGTCCTCTCCCCCAGGCCCTCCCGGCAGGAGCCCATGAGGATGATGATCCCCCCGTCTCGCACGGCGTGGCTGGCGTTATCGAGAGCCTTCTGGGTCTGATACAGGTTCAGGTCCTTGGGGGTGCCGCCCTGGGAGACCAGGACGATGTCCGCCGCCTCAGGGAGCTCCTTCCGGTACAGGGTGTCCAGGAAGGCGCAGCCCGCCCGATGGGCGGCCAACGGGTCCCCCGCCACCGCCCGCAATATCTCCTTGTGCTCCGAAAGGACCACGTTCAAGATGAAGTCGATGCCCACCATGGCCCCGGCCTCCTCGATGTCCATACGCAGGGGGTTGGTCTCCAGGGCCCCGGCGCAGCATTCAGGCAGGACCATGCGGCTGTGGTTCGATTGGATGGCGGCCCGGCTGGACACGCCGGGCATGATGGCCTTGGCCCCGCCGGAGTACCCGGCGAAATAGTGGTATTCGATGTTGCCCAGGCAGACGCGCCGATCCGCCTCCGCCACGATCCGGGTCACGTCCACGGGGGTGCCCCGGGAGGTGACGCCGAAACGGACGCAGTCGTCGGGGTCGCTGTCCACGCAGCGGATCTCGGAGAAGGCCCGCTCTCCGGCCAGCTTCCGCCGCTCCGCCACCGTGTGGGGCCGATGGCTCCCCAACGCAAAGACCAGGGTGATGTCCTCCGGCCGGACGCCGCCCAGATAGAGCTCGTCCAGCAGCAGGGGCATGACCCTGGCCGTAGGCATAGGTCGGGTGATGTCGCTGGTGACGATGGCTACGGTCTCCCCGGGGCGGACCATGTCCCGAAGCCGAGGGGCGCCCATGGGCTCCTGCAGGGCCCGGGCTACCTCCGCCTCGCCGGTGAGGCCCAGGGGCACGGGGTTGGCGTGGAGCTCCCCCATTAGATTCCTCTCGGGGACCTCCACCTCCTGGACGCCGTCGCCATAGCCAAAGGTCAGCTTCATCAGGCTTTCTTTCTCGCGACGACGGATTTAATCTGCTCCTCGATGTGGGCCGCCGTCAGGCCGAACCGCTTCTGCAGGTACCCCTGGGAACCCACCTCGCCGAACTCGTCCTCCACGGCCACGCAGGCGGCGGGCACGGGGCAGCTTTCAGCCAGGGCTTCCAGCACCGCCGTATAGAGACCGCCGTGCCGGTTGGCGTTCTCCGCCACCACCACGGCGCCGGTCTTCCGGGCCCAATCGATCACGGCCTCCCGGTCCAGGGGCTTGATGGTGAAGCAGTCCACCACCGCCACGGACAGGCCCTGCTTCTCCAGGGACAGGGCGGCCTGCATGGCCTCGTGGAGCATGATGCCGGCGGCGAAGATCACCGCGTGGGCGCCCTCCCGCAGGGTCACGGCCTTGCCGATGGGCAGCTCGGCCCCGTCCTCGTATACCTTAGCCAGCTGCTTGCGGCTCACCCGGATGTACTTGATCCCCGGACGATAGACGCACTGCTTGAGCACGCTCTCGAGGCAGGTGGGATCGGAGGCGTCGATGACGGTGCTGCCGGGCAGGACGCTGTAGAGGGCCACGTCCTCGAAGGGCATGTGGGTGCCGCCGTTCATGGCCGCCGTCACGCCGGGATCGGTGCCGATCACCGTGATATCGTTCATACCGTAGCCGCCGGAAAGGAAGATCTGGTCGTAGCAGCGCCGGGACGCGAAGGTGCCGAAGGAGTGGATGATGGGCCGATAGCCCGCCACGGCCAGGCCTGCGGCCACGCCGGCCATGTTGCTCTCGGCGATGCCGCAGTCGATGGCCCGCTCCGGGTTCTGCTTGGCCCACTTCAGGGTGCCGCAGCAGCTCATGAGGTCCGCGTCCAGATACACCACGTTCTCATCCTCGGTCACCAGCTTTTCGATGGTGGCCCCGATGACCTCCTTGCAGAGGCGCTTGTCCATTTCACCGGTATATGCGATCTTCATAGTCATCCCTCCAATGCGGCCAGGTCCGCCTGCAACTCAGCCATCCAGCGGGCGTACCGCTCGTCGTTGATGGGCATGCTGTGGTTCATCTCCGTGTTCTCTGCTTCCGCCACGCCGTGTCCTTTCACCGTGTCGAGCACGATGGCGTAGGGCTTGTCGCCCCCCTGCCGTGTTCGTTCCAGGGCCCCGGCGATAGCTTCCACGTCCCCGCCGTCCACCTTGACGGTGTCGAAGCCGAAGGCCTCCATCTTGGCGGCGATGTCGCCGAGGGGCAGTATCTCGTCCACCCGGCCGTCCAGCTGCTTCTTGTTCCAGTCGATGAGGACCACCAGGTTAGAAAGCTTCTTGGCTGCGGCGAAGGAGAAAGCTTCCCAGCACTGGCCCTCGTCCAGCTCGCCGTCGCCCACGATGAGGAACACCCGGTTCTTCCGGCCCTTGAGCCGGTTCCCAAGAGCCAAACCCGCGGCCTGGGAGGCGCCCTGGCCCAGGGAGCCCGTGGTCACGTCGATGCCGGGGGTCTTGTTCCGATCGCAGTGGCTGGGGAGCCGAGTGCCGCCCTGGTTCAGGGTCTTCAGCTCCTCATAGGGGAAGTAGCCCTTCAACGCCAACGTCCCGTAGACCGCGGGGCCGGCGTGGCCCTTGGACACCGCCAGGTAGTCCCTGTCCGGCCACTGGGGGTCCTCCGGCCGCACGTTCATCTCCCGGCCGTAGAGGACGGCCAGCACGTCCGCGATGCTCATCGCCCCGCCCACGTGGCCGGAGCCGATGGAGTGGATCGCCTCCACCAGCGCCATGCGGATGCGGACGGCAAAGGCCTGCAGCGCTTTCTTTTCCGTCGATACCATATCTTTTCCTTTCTCCTTTCTTTGCGGCAGGGGCTTCCCCGCCGCGGGGCTGTGCAGTTATATCCCGATTTCGTCCATAGTCCTTGCGCTGGTCAGATGCCCAGCTCGAAGCTGACCGCCCGCACGTCGCCGACGGATTCCAAAAACTCCGACAGATCGTTGACCGTCACGTCGTGGCGCATGCGCAGCGTTAGGTTGTAGGCGGCGCTGCCGTCCTCCAGCAGGTCGATCTTCACCTCCAGGATCTGCATGCCGTGTTCCTCGATGTACTCGTTCAACACCTTGCGGAACTCAGCCGAATGGCTCACCACGCAGTGCAGCCGGCCCACCACCATGGAGTCCACGCCCACGGTGAACTTGTGGGTCAGGATCTGGATGGCGGCCACCACCGCCGTGGAGAAGACGCCGATGACGTACATGCCCGCCCCGATGGCCAGGCCGATCCCCGCGGTGGCCCAAATGCCCGCCGCCGTGGTCAGGCCCTTGATGGAGTTGCCGTTGCGAAAGATGATGCCCGCCCCCAGGAAGGAGACGCCGCTGATGATCTGGGCCGCCAGCCGGGCCGGGTCCGTGCCCTTGGTGCCGTAGAGCCCACCGCCGTCGGGGCCCACCAGGTCCGCGAAGCCGTATTTGGAGACGATCATGGTCAGCGCCGCCGCGCAGCACACGATGATGTGGGTCCGGATGCCCGCCTCCTTCAGCCGCTTGCTGCGCTCGTATCCGATGGCAGCCCCGCAACCGCAGGACATCAGCACCCGGAGGAAGAACTCGGCGTACTGCCAGAGGGAGAAGTGCCCCGTCAAGGCCTCAACAATAGTCATAGGTATCGCCTCCTGAAAAGCGCTCGTCGTCCGGCCGGACACGATACGGCCGATGATATTTGATTGTATCACGGAAAGCTGAGAAAATGAAGACCCATTTTGCAGAGAACGGCGAAACCGGCGGCTCCATGTCCCACGTCCGCCCGGTCTTCCTCGTCCACAAAACTTTTTTGTGGAAAAGCGGAATAATCTCTGTTGGATTTATTGGGGAGAGGCATGCATAGCTGCGTCCTTTCCCATTTTTATATGCCGCAAATTAGCCGTTTTTCCGGCCCTTCGCATAGCGAACTATAGCTCGGACGCGGAGAAAACGGCTTCTGCCAACCTTCCTGACGGCCTGTGCCCTCGTCTGCCTTTCTGCCTTGCGGCAGAAATCTCTTGGAGCGCTCCATATGACAAGGGACTGCCTCGTTATGAGGCAGTCCCTTTCGTTTCCGATGGCGTCAGCGATGGGCCGTCGTCTTCTCCTTGGCGGCGGCGCAGCTGCCGCAGGAGGCGCAGTCGCGGCAGGCGCCGCAGGAGGCGCAGTTGCCGCCGCAGGGTGCCTTGCCCGCCCTGCGGTCCCGGACCATGACGCGGATCAGCAGGAACACGATCAGCGCGACGGCGGCGATCAGGGTGATATTGATCAGATTGGCGGAAAGCCAGGCAAGCATAGGATCACTTCCTTCTTTTCAGGAGGGGCAGCGCAGCGAGGATGAAAGGTGCCTTATCTCGCCGCGCTGCCGCTATCATGGGATGGGGGGCCAAGTTATTTCACGGTCAGCTTCTGGGCTTCCTGATAGGGCTTGAAGAGCTGCCAGCAGAGCAGAGCCAGCATCACGAGGGCCAGAACGAGGCCCACGATGTTCATGCCGCCTGCGAAGAGCCGGCCCACCTGCCAGACGATGAAGGCTATGACCCAGGCGAAGCCGCACTGATAGGCGATGGCGAACCAGGTCCACTTGGGACTGTTCATCTCTCGCTTGATGGCGCCAATGGCCGCGAAGCAGGGGGCGCACAGGAGGTTGAAGATCATGAAGGCGAAGGCCGCCAGCTTCCCGTGGCCGCCGGAGAAGGCGTTGAAGTCGTCGGCCACCCGATCCCAGATCTGGTCGCCGTTCTCCTCCAGCTCTTCCTCGCCCTCCTGGTCGTCATAGGCGTACATGATGCCGAAGTTGGCCACGACCTCCTCCTTGGCCACGAGACCGGTGACCGTGGCGGCGGTGGGTTTCCAGTCGCCTCGTCCATGGGCTCCACCTCGTCCTCGGGGATGCCCATGCGGTCGGCCACCTGGGCCACGTATTCGTCGGTGACGACGGTTTCATCCGCATAGAGATCGTCCACCATGCCGAAGTGGCCGTTGACGGAACCGAAGCTGGTAAGGAACCAGATGACGATGGAGGAGATCACGATGACGGTACCGGCCCGCTTGATGAAGGACCAGCCCCGCTCCCAGGTGCCCCTGAGCACGTTGCCCCAGGCGGGCAGATGGTAGGCGGGCAGCTCCATGACGAAAGGAGCCGGGTCGCCGGCGAACATCTTCGTCTTCTTTAGTATGATGCCGGAAACGACGATGGCCGCGATGCCGATGAAGTAGGCGGAAACGGCGATCCAAGTGCTGCCGCCGAAGAGGGCGCCGGCAATGAGACCGATGATGGGCATCTTGGCGCCGCAGGGGATGAAGGTGGTGGTCATGATGGTCATGCGGCGGTCACGCTCATTCTCGATGGTACGAGTGGCCATGACGCCCGGCACGCCGCAGCCCATGCCCACCAGCATGGGGATGAAGCTCTTGCCGGAGAGGCCGAAGCGGCGGAAGATACGGTCCATGATGAAGGCGATACGGGCCATGTAGCCGCAGTCCTCCAAAAGGCACAGCATCAGGAACAGGACCAGCATCTGGGGCACGAAACCCAGCACCGCGCCGACGCCGGCGAAGATGCCGTCAGAGATGAGACCCACCAGCCAGGGCGCCACGCCCCAGCCCTCCAGGATGGCCCTTGAGCCGTCAGTGAGCCAGGCGCCGCCCAGCACATCGTTGGCCCAGTCGGTGAGGAAGGTGCCGAGGGAGATGCCGCCGTCCGCAATGGACTTGCCCATGGCCAGGGCGTAGACCAGGAACATGACCGCCGCGAAGATGGGCAGGGCCAGGATGCGGTTGGTGACGATCTTGTCGATCTTGTCGGAGATGGACAGCTGCCCCTTCCCTTTCTTCCTATAGATGCCCTTGAGCGTCTGGCCGATGTACACGTAGCGCTCGTTGGTGATGATGCTCTCCGCATCGTCGTCCAGCTCCTTCTCGGCGGCGGCGATGTCCTTCTCGATGTGGGCCCGCACGTCCGCGGGGATCTTCAGCTGGTCCATGACCTTCTCGTCCCGTTCGAAGACCTTGATGGCGTACCAGCGCTGCTGCTCTTCGGGCAGGTTGTGGACGGTGACCTCCTCGATGTGCGCGAGGGCGTGCTCCACCGGGCCGGAGAAGCTGTGCTGGGGGATGGTCTTGCCGTTCTTGGCGGTCTCGATGGCGGCGAGCGCCGCTTCCTTGACCCCGTCGCCCTTGAGGGCGGAGATCTCCACGATCTTGCAGCCCAGCTGCCGGGAGAGCTCCTTCACGTTGATGCTGTCCCCCGCCTTCTTCACGAGATCCATCATGTTGAGGGCGATGACCACGGGGATGCCCAGCTCCGTGAGCTGGGTGGTGAGGTACAAATTGCGCTCCAGGTTGGTAGCGTCCACGATGTTCAAAATGGCGTCTGGCTTCTCCTCGATGAGGTAGTTCCGGGCCACCACCTCCTCCAAGGTGTAAGGAGAGAGGGAGTAGATGCCGGGGAGGTCGGTCAAGATGACCTCCTTATCTACGATCAGCTTGCCCTCCTTCTTCTCCACGGTGACGCCGGGCCAGTTGCCCACGAACTGGTTGGACCCGGTCAGCTTGTTGAACAGGGTGGTCTTGCCGCTGTTGGGGTTGCCCGCCAGGGCGATGCGAATCTGTTTGTTATCCATACTGTATCTGCTCCTTTACTCTACCTCGATCATCTCGGCGTCAGCTTTGCGGATCGAAAGCTCGTAGCCCCGGACGTTGACCTCCACCGGGTCCCCCAGGGGGGCCAGCTTCCGGACGTAGACCTCCACGCCCTTGGTGATGCCCATGTCCATGATCCGGCGCTTGACGGCGCCCTCGCCGTGGAGCTTGACCACCTTCACGGTGTCGCCCACAGAAACGTCTCTCAGTGTTTTCATCCTTGTTTCTCCTTTGCTTCGCTTTTTAAATCATTATTTTTCCGGCCATCTCCTTGCTGATGGCCACCCGGGCTTCCTTGATCTTCACGATCAGGTTCCCGCCGATGGTGTTCAACACCGTGACCGCGCCGCCCGCCACGAAGCCCATGTCCTCCAGGTGCTTCTTCATCTCGGGGCTGCCGCCCACGCGCTTGATGACGGCTTCCTCGCCTGTGTCTGCCAGAACCAGTGGCATCATCGTCTTTCCCCCTCTCTCATGGGCCGCTCGTAGCTGTTAAACATCTCTAACCCCTGGCCCATAAAAAGGGTTAGAGCTCGCTAACCTGCGGGTAGTTTAACACCTTTAATTGTAGTTGTCAATAACTAACCCATGTATATTCTGTTTTCCTTGCTTTTTTTCGGCGGGGATGGTATCCTTAAGCGAGGTGACGACTATGACCATACATAAATCAGCGGAAGATTATCTGGAAGCCATGCTCATGCTGAAGGAGGAGCGGGGCTATATCCGTTCCATCGACGTGGCGGAGAAGCTGGGGGTGACCAAGCCCAGCGTCAGCTACGCCACCAAGCGCCTCCGGGAAAGCGGCTATATCGCCCTGGACCCGGCGGGCATGATCGTGCTGCTCCCCCCCGGTCTCGAGATCGCGGAGCGCATGTACGAGCGCCATAAGCTTTTGACCGAGCTCCTCATGGGCCTGGGCGTGAGCCCGGACACCGCCCGGCGGGACGCCTGCGAGATCGAGCACGACCTGAGCGAGGAGACCTTCGCCGCCATCCGCAAGCACGCCCGGCAGTATCGCTGAGGGGTTATACCGCTTTTTTTGAAACTGTCCTATCAGGGAACAAGACTAAAGGAAAAACAGCAGCCGGCCCGTATGTTCTGCCCTTGTCAAGTAGACACAGGAAATAACTAAAAACTTGTACACAACACCTTGTTCCACATGAGCAAGGTGTTTCTTTTGCAATCCGTAGGATGAACGGAGCGTAGCGGAGTTCATCCTACGGATTGCGGCGCCTCATGGTCAGCACCCCGGTGCACACCGGCACCTCCAGGAGCTTCCCGGCGAAATCCACCGGGACAGGCGAGAGGGCGTCCTCCACCCATCTTTCCGCCAGGTCCTTGTCGAGGCCCCAGACCAGGCTGTCCATGATCTTGCCCAGGAGCGTGGAACGGGTGATGATCCCGTCGTACATGCTGGCCATGTCGCCCAGCGCCTTGTAGGAGCGCCGGATCTCGTCGTGCCGTGTCATATGCTCTCCCTAAACGTGATCTTCACGATCTTCATGTTCACCAGGCTGTCGCAGAAGCGGATCATCAGCCTGTGGAACAGGCTCACGTCCCGATAGATGTCCCGATAGCCCCGCATGTAGCTCTTGGCGGTGACGGCCGCGAACCGGTCGCCCCAGCCCCGAAGCTCTCCCTCGTCCTCCAGAGAGAAGAAGGCGTCCACGTCGGTGATCCCCGCCTCCTTGAGCCAGGTCTTGCGCATGAGCTTGGCCCCCCGCGCGTTGCAGGCGTCGAAGGCCAACGCCCCGCCGGGGAAGCGACGGGCCATGGCGTCAAAGAGCCGCCGCACGGCCTCGGTCTTGAAATAATAGAACACGCCCGCGGCGAAGAAGACGGCCCCGTCGGAAGCGTCGATCTTCTCCATCCAGCTATAGTCATTGAGATCGCAGGCCAGGTTCGTCTCTCTGTCGATGGCCGGCAGGAGCTGATTGCGCACCTCGATCACGTCTGGGAAGTCGATATTGTAGCCCCGGCAGAGGCCGTTGTCGCACTTATGAAAGGTGTCGTCGAGACCGCAGCCCAAATTCACCACGGCGGCCCGGGGATGGTCCTTCAAATAGGCCTCCACCTCGCAGCGAAGGTCGTACTGCCGCTGGGCCACCTCCAGCGCCCCGAAGAGCCCCGCCGGGGACTCCATCTTCCTCCGCTTTTCGGCGAAGTCGTAGTCCAAAGAATCGCAGATGCGCTTGGCCTCCGGGTCCGAAAACAGGGCCGGGAACCGTTCGGAGCACACCAGCCGCCCGAACAGGGGGATGACCAGCGTCTCCTGGACGGTATTCTTTTCAATATGACACTTCATGTCGCCTCCTTATCCCAGCGCCACGTCCAGGGCCATCATGAGGCTGAAGCCCACGGCGAAAAACAGGACGCCGATGTTGGAATGTTCCCCCGCCGACATCTCGGGGATCAGCTCCTCCACCACCACGTAGAGCATGGCCCCCGCGGCGAAGGACAGCAGATAGGGCATGGCCGGCACCACCAGCCCCGCCACGATGACGGTGAGCCCGCCGAAGAGGGGCTCCACCGCCCCGGAGAGGACGCCCAGCCAGAAGGCCTTGGGCTTGCTCTTGCCCTCGGCGTAGAGGGGCATGGAGATGATGGCCCCCTCCGGGAAGTTCTGGATGGCGATGCCCAACGCCAGGGCCAGGGCTCCCCCCGCCGTGATGTTGGCGGACCCCGTGCAAAGCCCCGCGTAGACCACGCCCACCGCCATGCCCTCGGGGATGTTGTGGAGGGTCACGGCCAGGATCATCATGATGGTCCTGGACAGATGGCTCTTGGGGCCCTCCGCCTGATCGATCCGCCGATGGAGGTGGGGGATCACATGATCGAGGAGCAGCAAGAACCCGATGCCCAGCCAGAAGCCCACGAAGGCCGGCAGGAAGGCCCAGCGGCCCAGAGGGGCGCTCTGCTCCATAGCCGGGACGATGAGGCTCCAGATGGACGCCGCCACCATGACCCCCGCCGCAAAGCCGGTGAGGGCCCGCTGGACGCTGACCTTCAGGTCCTTCTGCAGGAAGAACACGCACCCGGCGCCCGCCGCCGTGCCCAGGAAGGGGATCAGCAGCCCCCACAGGACCGTCCTTATCTCCACCCGAACCAGCCCTTCTTTTCACAGGGTGCGGAGGAAATCCCCAGGCAGGTGTAGCCCGTGGCGTCGATGGCCGCCTTCAAGGCCCCTTCGTCCACGGCGTCCTCCGTCAGGAAGGTGGCCTCCCCCTTGCTCCGGGAGGCGGAGACCTTCTTGGCAGCGGGGACCGCCCGGCGGATGGCCTCCGCTACGTGGGCCTCGCACATGCCGCACATCATGCCGTCGATCTTCAAGGTCGTTTTGATCATCTTTCGTTCCTCTCTTTCCTCTTGTAGCCGCAGTCGCAGTAGGGTCCGCCGGAGGCCAAGGTGTACAACCGCACGAAATCGTGGCCGCCGGCTTCGCTCATGGCGTAGTCCAATCGGCACATGGCGGGGACCAGGTCGAAGAGCCCCAGCTCGTTCATCAAGGTACAGATGCCGCAGCGGCTAAACCGGGCCTCGTAGCCGCTGCCGTCCGGGTAGGGCAGGAACGCCATGTTCCAGGAATAGGGGTTCCGGTCCGCGGCGTTCCGAGCGGCGGTGGCCTCCATGCCCGCCACGTCCTTCGGGCTGAACTTCCGCTTACCGCTTAGGCGGCAGAACCAGCGCATGGGCCCGATCATCATGGCCCCGGCGTAATAGGCCGTCAGCTCGTCCACGGTGGGGCGCTTCGGCATGCTCAGCACGAAGGCGCTCAGCATGGCGCAGCTCACGATGTTCATCTCAAACCGGTCCCCCTTCTCGAAGGCGGGCAGCCGGCGGATCAGCGCCCGGTACTCCCGGTGGGCCTTTCGCGTGATCTCGGCCGCCGCGGCGCGATCATAGCCCAGGGCCTCCGTCAGCTGCCGCCGGAAGCTCCCGGCGAACAGGGCCCACATCCCCGCGGGCATCCCCAGATACCTCATAGTCGGATCCTCTCTGCCTGAAGATTTGGTTAGTTTACTCTAACTACAGAGTATACCACACCGATCCGGTTTTGAAAATACCCTTTCTGGTGTTTTTTTCTCGAAGCCCGGGGCACAGGATGCCGTTGACAGCCTGCGGAAAATGTGTATAATCATAGTTAGTTATATCTAACCACAGCGCACATACAGCTCGCCGGCGAACGAGCGCGAAGGAGGCCCCTATGGAACTGCACAAAGGCGGCAAGGAGTATTTGAAAACGATCCTGGTTATAGAGCAGCAGAACGGCGTCGTGCGCTCCCTGGACGTAGCCAAAGCCCTCCATGTGACCAAGCCCAGCGTAAGCAAGGCCATGAAGCGCCTGCGGGAGGGCGGGTGTCTGACCATGGACGGGGACAAGCGGATCCGCCTGACGACCGCCGGGCGGGAAGCGGCCCTGCAGGCCCTGGACCGACACCACGTCCTGAAAGCCTGTCTGATCGCCATGGGCGTGGACCCTGCCGCCGCCGAACGGGACGCTCGCGAAATGGAGCACACCGTCAGCCCGGAGGCCCTGGAGAGGATGAAGCTGTTTCTTGAAAAAGACAGAGCCGCGGACAGGGGCTCGAACCTACAACCCTGACGGGGGCAAAACATAATCGAAACGTGCGCACCGTGCACGTTTTCTCCTTGTTTTGCCCGTGCTTCGCCTCGCTGCTCCTGCCACAGGCAGCGCTCGGCTCCGCACCAGATAACAGCCGTCGGCTGTTACCCCCCAGGTAGGGCTCGAACCTACAACCCTTCGGTTAACAGCCGAATGCTCTGCCATTGAGCTACTGAGGAACGTTCGAGAGGTATTATAGCCAAGTCCGGATGAAATTGCAAGAGGTTTTTCAAAAAAAGTGAGATTATTTTCGGAGGGGGGAAGCGGGGCCCCGGGAAGGGCCCCGAGGGCGGTGAAGGACGTCGTTTTTTGCTTGCCACGGGGGAGAAAAAAAGATATACTGTATATGTTGAAGTATATCTTGAGGGGAATATGCCTCAAGGAAGGGGCAGGCCATGGCCAGCAAAACCGAAACCTACTATCCCCCCTATATGGGCGCGGAGCCCTACATCCACCTGTGCTTCTCCGACCGGGACGAGCGCAAGGTCCGGCCCCTGCTGCGGCAGCTGCTGCTCCGGGGCTGCCGGGTGTGGTACTGCGTGGGCTACTCCCGGGACAGGACCAGCGGGAACGCTCGAAGCCAGCGCATGCTGGGGGCCGGGCTCACGGTGCTGTTCCTCACGGACAGCGCCCGGCGGGACATGGAGCTGAAGAACCAGCTGCTGGTCTGCCAGAAGGCCCGGCAGCCCATCCTGGTGCTGAACACGGACGGCGGGGACGGGGGCCTTTCCCTGGGACTCACGGGCCAGTTCTCCTCCGTCACCCCGGGGACCAACGCCTCGGAGCTGGTGGGCGCCATCTTCCACAGCCCCTACTTCTCTCAACTCTATCGGGGGGACCCGCTGCCCGTCTACGACCGGCTGTGGCTCCGGCGGATCAGCGTCCTGCTGATCGTGCTGGCCCTGCTGCTGGCCGGAGGCGCCGGGGCGTATCGGTATCTGAATCCCCCCGCGCCGCCGCCCCAGGAGGAGGTCGCCCCGCCGGAGGACGCGGTCCTCTTCCAGGACGAAGCCTTGCGGGAGGCGGTCCGCTTCGCCATCGGCGGCGGCCCCATCACGGAGGAAGCGGTGGCCGAGCTGGAGAGCCTGTATCTGTCCCAACTGCCCGAAAACCCAAAGGAGCTTGCCCTTCTCCCCCGCCTCACCACCCTGATCCTGTCGGAGGCGGCGGCCCAGGGGGCCCCGGAGCAGCCGGAGCTCTACGACAGCTACACCCTGATCGTGGCGGGAGGTGACCAGCCATGAGCGCCTTCTTCACCCCCTACGAGGGCAAGCGACCCTATCTGTTCATCAGCTATTCTCACCGGGATTCCCCGGAGGTCCTGGAGACCATCACCCTGCTCCACCAGCGAAAGGTCCGGCTCTGGTACGACGAGGGCATCCCGGCGGGCAACGACTGGCCCAAGAACATCGAGACCCACATGCGCTGCTCGGCCATGGTCCTGTTCTTCCTGTCCAGGACGGCCCTCGCCTCCAGCAACTGCCGTTCGGAGATCGAGACCGCCGTAGCCCTGAAAAAGCCCGTGCTGTACTTCGCCCTGGACGACAGTCGGCCTGAGCCCGGCAGCGAGTGGGAGACCTTATTAAAAAGCTGCCTTCCCCTCCCCACCCCCGGGGACGCCAAGGCCCGGGCGGACCAGGTCACCCGGCACAAGAAACTCAAGGGGGCCTTCTACCGCAAGTGGTGGGAGAAGCTTCCCCGGGGCCTGTTCGGGTTCCTGCTGTCCGCGATCCTGTTCGGGGCAGCCCTGGCGGGGGCCTACGGGGTCTACGCCGGCTGGTGGGACCAGCTGATTTATGGGGGCTCGACGCCGACCCCCTCCCCCACCGCCACGGCCACGGCCACCCCCGCGCCCACGCCTACAGCCACCCCTGACGCCACGAGCACCCCGCCCCCCACGCCCTCCTTCCCCCCGGGCATGGACGAGGTGGACTTCCCCGACACGGATCAGGAGAAGGCCGTCCGGGTGATCCTGGGGACCGTCGGGGCCACGGAGAAGATCAAGCTGAACGAGCTGGCGGCGGTGACGGAACTGGCCATCGTGGGCAACATGTACGCGCCGGATCTGGAACACACGGCCTTCACCCACCAGGGGGAATGCCTGGTGAACGGCAGCAAGCCCCAGGAGGGCAAGGTGCGGGATCTGTCCATCATCGGGAAGATGGCCTATCTCGAGAAGCTGGCCCTGGTGTATCAGCCCCTGTCCAGCGCCCGGGCCCTCAGCGGCCTCGTGATGCTGAAGGAGCTGTACCTGTCCGGTGACAGGTCGTTGGAAACCCTGACGGGGCTCACGGACCTGCCCCGGCTGGAGACGCTGCATCTTGAACACAGCGGCGTGAAGGACCTAAGTCCCCTGGCGGATCTGCCGTCGCTGAAGACCGTCACCGTCAGCGCGGACATGCTGCCCCTCGTTTGGCCGGAGACCTGTGATTTCACCGTGGTGCTGGTGCCGTAAGCATCATCCATACAGTATTTGAAAGGAAAGACTATGAAGCGAGCCATCTATCCCCTGTACGCCCCCGCGGACGAGAGCCGGGTGAAGCCCATCCTGGATGCCCTGGGGCAAAGGGGCGTCACGGTGCGGAGCGCGAAGCCCGGCAAGAAGGACGCCCTGGTGTTGTTCCTGTCGGAAAACCTGGGGTTGGACAGCCCCGCCGTGGACGATTTCTTCCGGCTGAACGCGGGCCGGGAACTGGTGATCCCGGTGAACCTGGACGGGTCCACGCCCCCGGAGGAGCTGCAGAACGCCCTCATGGCCCGCCACACCCTGGACGGCCGCAAGTACAGCGCAGAGGAGCTCAGCGACCTTGTGGCCAAGGCGGTCAAGGGCGATAAAAAGAGCCTCCTGCCCCTGATCCTGACCTTGATCGGGTCGGCGGCGTTCCTGGCCGTAGGCGCCATCCTCCTGTTCCGGCAGCGGCAGACCCCGCCCCCGCCGACGCCGCCCGCCACGGAGGTCCCCGCCACGGCCACGCCGGCCCCTACGGAGCCGCCCCGGGTGGACGGCATCGATGTGGATCTCGAGCAGGTGGCCGAGGTGGTGTTCATGGGCGACGAGTTCCACTTCTATACCTTTGACGAGAAGAACACCAAGGGCAAGTACGTGAACCCGCGCCGCGACGAGGACTTTGCCTACGGCGGCTGGATGGATGACGGCGTCCACTTCTACAGCAAGGAGGACGGTCACGAGTATCCCCACGTGACGCTGGACGACCTCAGCTGGCTGGCTCTGCTGCCCAATTTGCGGTTCCTCTCCCTGTACAACGTGACCGCCACTTTGCCGGACCTTTCGGGGCTTACGGACCTGCGGGACGTGATGGTGGGCTACAGCGACCTTTCCGATCTGGAAGGGCTCCGGGGAAGCACCATCCAGAACATCGAATATCACGGCGCGGGCGTCAGCGATTTCTCGCCCCTTACGGATTGCCAGAATCTGCGCTCCGCCCATCTGGACCTGGTGGGCTCCCCCCGGGTGGACCTTTCCTCTTTCCATCCGCCCAAGCTGGTCAGTTTTGGCCTGGGGTCCGGCTTTGGTGTGGAAGGGGTGGACTTCTCCTTCCTGCTCCAGTGTCCCAACCTGCAGGAGCTGCTCGTCGACGGCTACCCTCAGCTCACCGATCTAAGCTGCCTCGCCAACGCCGGTAAGCTTAAGAAGCTGGAGCTGCGTTGGACGGATTCTCTGCGCACCCTCACTGGCCTCGAAGGGGCGCCCCTGCTGGAGGAGCTGCGGATCGACGATCTGGAAGGGCTAAGGACCCTGGAGGGACTGGAGGATCATCGGTACCTGAAGATCGTCAACATCAACGACGCCCCTCTGCTCAGGGACATCTCCCCATTGGAAGGCTGCAGCAGCCTCGTCGAGTTCCGTCTCTCCGGAAACGGTCCCTTGGAGTACCTGACGGACGTGAGCGTGCTGGGCCGGCTCCCCCGGCTCCAAAGCATCGCTCTGTTCGGGGCGAACCACATCGGCAGTCTGGACTTTTTGAAGGAGCTGCGGATCAAAAAGAACGTGGTCCTGGAGTTCTGCATCGCCGGTCCCTGCGATTATTCGGGCATCGACGCCATCGACACCTTCAACTACGTGCATGCGAACACCTGCGGCAACTACGCTGCGGTGGCACCCTATCTGGAGGGAAAAACCATCCGCCAGCTGATGATCTACAACGGGGGTCTGGTGGACCTCTCCACCCTGCCCAACGTGACCGGGGAGCTGGACCTGTGCGACTGCCTCAACCGGGATCTCACCGGCATCCGGGAGATGAACTTCAGTACGAAGCTCTGGATCCAGGACTGCCCCTACTTCACCTCCTTCGCCGGCATCGAAAATTTGACCGGCTTCGGCAAGGCGGACAGCATCCTGACCGTGGAAAACTGCCCCCGTCTCTCGGACTGGTCGGGGATCGAAGGAAAGACCTTCCACCGGCTCGAGATCGAACGGGTGCTGACGCTGCCCGATTTCAGCGCCGTTGCCTTCCAGGAGCTGACATTGGAAAAGCTGTCGGAGGACGTGCTGCCTGATCTAAGCTGTCTTGACGGGATCAGCGATGATCGAAGCTACAGCTTCCGTCTGGAGGACCTGCCTCAGATCGCCAGCCTCGCCCCCCTGTTCCGGCTCCATGGAAACAAGCTGGAGGTGCCGCCCCAGGTGGGCGAGCAGGCCAAGGGGCTGGTGGAGGACAAGCGGTTCAAGAAGTACGAGATCGTCTATCCCGACGGCGGCTGGGACCCCAGCGACATGCAGGTACAGCTGCTGAGCCTCGATGAGCTGGAGACCCTGCCCCCCTCCCTGTTGAAGCATGTGAAGCGGCTCACCATCATCGGCGATGAGCTGGTGAACGACGATACCACGAACTTCTGGTCCGATTGGGGGCAGCAGAACGTGCCCGCCTTCGTCGAGGATCGGGCCACGGGCGAGCAGAAGAAGATCGACAAGCCCGGGACCCGGATCACGGACCTCTCCAAGCTCAGCGTGCTGACGGGCTTGGAGGATCTGAACCTGTGGTGGCAGCCGTTAACCAGCCTCGAAGGCGTCCAGGCTCTCGAGAACCTGCAGCGGCTCAGGGTGATGTTCAGCCCGAACCTGACGGACGTTTCCGCCGCCTTCACCCTCCAGGGGCTCAAGGAGATCAACTTCGAGCGCTGCCCCGTGGCCTCCCTCCAGGGGGTGCAGAACCTCTACGACCTGGAGATGCTGGAGGTGTGCAACACGAAGATCACCTCTCTCGAGGGCATTGAGGGGCTCAAGCACCTGCGCCAGGTACGGGTGGCGGGGACCAACATCCGGGACTTCTCGCCCCTGGGTCAGGTGGACTTCACCTATGCCATGACCCAGGACCGGGAGCCGGGCGTGTCGCTTGCCCTGAACGTGATGAACAGCGACAGCCTGCCCCAGGACGCCTACGCCTTCCTGGAGGGCATCCCCGGCTTCTCCCAGCTGGAGCTCCACAACGTGCCCGCCAAGCTGTGGCTGGATCATCTGGCGGGAAAGCCCGTGAAGCGGCTCAACGCCGACGACTGCGGCTTCACCAACGAACAGTTCAAAGCCTTCGTGGAGGCCCATCCGGAGCTGGAGGAGGTGCAGATCTCCTGGAACCCGCAGCTGACCGACGTGAGCTGCCTGCTGAATCTGGAAAACCTGCGGAAGGTCCGGATGTCTCCCAACATGGCCCAGGCCAAAGCCTCCCTGGGGGAGGGGTACGGGTTCGAGCTGCAAGTGGGTTGAGACACACCGGACTATAGAAAGGAACCCCCATGAAACGAGCCATCTATCCCCTCTACGCCCCCGCGGACGAGAGCCGCGTGAAGCCCATCCTGGACGCCCTGAAGAAGAAGGGCGTCACCGTGCGCGCCGCAGACCCCCGGAAGGGGGACGCCCTGATGCTGTTCCTGTCGGAAAGCCTGTCGGCGGACAGCCCGGAGGCGGACCAATTCTTCCGGCTCAACGCGGGCCGGGCGCTGGTGATCCCGGTGAACCTGGACGGGTCCACGCCCCCGGAGGAGCTCCAGCGCGCCCTCATGGCCCGGCACGGCCTGGACGGCCAGAAATACGGGCCGGAGGAGCTGGCGGGCCGGATCGCCACGGCGGCCATGGGCGATAGAAGGAACCGCCTGCCCCTGATCCTGTCCCTGGCGGCTGTGGCGCTGCTCCTGGTGGGCGGCATCGTCCTGTTTCAGAAGCGGCAAGTCCCGCCGCCGCTGCCCCCCACACCGATCCCCGCCACGCCCACTCCGGAGCCCGTGTTCCCGAAGGAGGTGGACCTGACCCTGCAGGAGCTGGAGCAGGTCCACGAGCTCATCATCGTGGGGAACGGCTTCTACGCCTTCAGCGAGGACGACGGGACCCTGGCGGACCGGGGCATCTCCCGGGTGGGCGTGGAGCAGGTCGCCAATCGAAGCTTCAGCGTGGAGGAGGGCCGGGCCCACTGGTACAGTGCCGAGGACGGCCACGAGTACGCCCTCCACGATTGGGGGGATCTGAGCTTCCTGCCCTATATGAAGAACCTGATGCTGCTGACGCTGGTCCAGGTGGAGGGCACGCTGCCGGACCTGTCGGGCCTCCAGAAGCTGGACTGCGTGGAGCTCTTCGACTGCGCCATCGACGACATCTCCGGGGTGAAGGGCCGCCGACTGCAGGTGTTCAACTACCACGGCCCGGTGCTGGACTTCTCCCCCCTCAACGAGTGCCCGCAGCTCAACACCGTGTTCATGAACCTGTACGGGACCGCCGAAGCGGACCTGTCCGGATTCGGCCCCGCCAGCCTGAGGGATTTGAACCTGAGCCTGGAAGGGGAGCAGCGGACCGTCAACCTGTCCGGGTTGAAAAACTGCCGGAAGCTGGATCATGTGCACTTTGCCAACGTGCCCATTTTGGACCTGACCTGCCTTTCGAACGCCAGCGCCCTGAGCAGAGTGCATCTGCGGGGCATGGAGAGGCTCACCAGCCTCCAGGGGCTCAACAGCAAGGTGCTGCTGGACAGTGTGGACATCGACGGCTGCTTCCAGCTCAGGGACCTGACCGCCCTCTCCTCCTGCGTCAATCTGGACAAACTCTACTTGCAGGACTGCCCTGTCAGCGACCTGTCCTTCCTGGCGGGCTGCCGATCGCTGAAACAGCTGAGCCTCTCCAACATGGAGACCCTGCGGTCCTTCCACGGGCTGGAGGACCATGTGAGGCTGCGGCAGATCAACACCTGGAACCTGCGGAACCTGACGGACATCTCCGCCCTCTCGGGCTGCACGGCTCTCGAGTCCCTGACCATGCACGAGTGCTTCGCCTTGCGAGATTTGACACCGGTGACCAAGCTCCCCAAGCTCCGGGACCTGCAGCTGTATGGGGTCGACGTCAACGACGTGGACTTCCTCTGGGATATCGAGAACAAGGAATACTTCTCCTTCGGCATCGCGGAGGTGCCGAACTGGGAGGGCCTGGCCGCCATCGAAAAATACAGCTATCTCAACATCACGGACCGGAACGGCAGCGCCCTGCCCTATGTCCAGAACGCCACGGTCACTGACTTCGAGCTGTGGAACCGGGGCGGCCGGGGCAACCAGAGCGAGGGGCTGGACGTGACCCTGCTCCCCCATGTGACCAACGAGCTGCTGCTCCACTGCGTCCGCTCCCTGGAGGGGCTGGACCAGCCCGACGCCCGACGGCTGATCCTGGACGACTGCCCCTACCTCGCCTCCCTTGCCGGACTGGAGGGGATGCCCAGGATGCAGGAGCTGGAGATCTATAACTGCCCCCGGCTCTACGACTGGTCGGCTCTGACGGGGCGGAGCATCTACGAGATCCATTTGGAGGGGCTGTTCAGCCTGCCTGACTTCGGAAACGTGGTGACCAAGAACATCACCCTCACCACCATCTTCGACCTCAAGGACCTGTCCTGCTTCGAAAACTATAAGCAGGACTGGTACAGCATCTCCCTTATGGACGTGGACGGGGTCACGGACCTGTCGCCCCTCTACCACCTGAAGGGCAAGAGCCTGCAGATCCCGGCCCATCTTATGGAGCAGGCCCAGGCCATGGTGGACAGCGGCCTGCTGGAGGCGTATCAGGTCGTCTACCCGGAGGGCGGATGGGAGCCCGTCCAGCCTGACATCGAGCTTGCGAGCCTTGCGGAGATCGACAGCCTCCCCAGCGCCCTCCTCGGACGCATCGGCCGGCTGACGTTGGCCGGGGACGCGGTGGTGCCCGAGGGCGCCTGGGTGGAGGAGGACTGGGCCACGGACCCGCCCGCCCTGTACCTTCGCTACGACGGGGAGGAGGAGCGCATACCCGTGGAGCCGGGGACGCTGACGGACCTGACCGTCCTTGAAAAGCTGACGGGGCTTCGGGAGCTGACCGTCTACGCCCAGCTGGAGCTCGCCTCCCTGGAGGGCATCCAGGCCATGGGCGATCTCAAGAACCTGGACATCCGGCAGTGCCCGGCCCTCGCCGACGCCTCCGCCGCCTTCACGATCCAGAGTCTGGAGGAGCTGCGGTTCCAGTACACCGGCGTCGCCTCCCTCCAGGGGATACAGAACCTGTACGCTCTCCGGCGCCTGGACGTGAACGGCAGCCCCGTGACGGACCTGTCGCCCCTGGCCGCCTGCTCCGCCCTGGAGGACGTGGCCTTCCAGCTGCCCATGATGACCTTCAAGGAGCTGAAGGCCCAGCCGGAGGCGATGCGGCGGTACATCAAGAGCCTGTCCCTCGCGGGCGAATACGTCTACGCCGGCGGCCCCTGGTGGTTCGAGGAGGACTGGGTCACCGACCCGCCGAAGCTGTATCTGCACAGCAACGAGACCGACGAACGGCTGCCCCTGCTCGCCGGGGCCGTGACGGACATGGGCGAGCTGGCCGCTTTGCTGCCGAACCTGGAGCAGCTGGACCTGTACGGCCAGGATTTGACCACGTTGGACGGCGTGGAGGATTTCCCCCAGCTTCGGCGGATCACCATCGAGGAATGCCGCAAGATCACCGACTTCTCCGCCCTGTGGCGGACGGCCTCCCTGGAGGACGTCAGCCTGCGAAACGAGCCCATCGACAGCATCGCGGGCATCGAGCAGTTGCCCCGCCTGGTCAGCATCAGCCTGTCCGGCACCAACGTGCGGGACTTCTCGCCCCTCGAACGGGTGGACTATAGCTACTGCACGTCGGAGGATTACAACAGCTGGGGCTTTTGGGTGGCGTTGGACGTGACGGACAGCAACAAGCTCACCTACGAGGACTACGGGGTGTTGGAGGCGGTGCCCGTCTACTGGGGGCTGAACATGAACAACGTGCCGGTGGATCGGTGGCTGGATCACGTGATGGGCAAGGAGATGCACGATCTCTCCTGCCACCGCTCGGGCATCACCAACGAGCAGCTTCGGGCCTTCGTGGCCGCCCATCCCATGCTGGAGCAGCTGGACCTTCGCTGGAACCCCCAGCTCACGGACCTAAGCTGCCTGCGGGAGCTGCCGAACGATCTTAGACAGCTGTACCTGTCCAGCGACATGGCCGAAGCCGCCGACTCCCTGGGCGAGGGGTACGTTTTTAGGCTGGAAATCCAATGATCCCCCCTTCCCTTTGGGCGCGGAAACGGATATAATTGTATCTAAGCAACGAAAGGAGCAGAAACATGAGCAATCTTTCCCCCTTCGTGGACCGATTTTTCGATCAGCTGAGCCTTGCCGCCGACCTGCAGGAGGGCCACAGCTACAAGTCCTTCCTGCGGGGCGCCGTGTCGACCTTCCTGTCCGGCGAGACCCCGGAGACCGCTTTCGCCGTCTACCGGGCCTTCTTCGACAGCTATCGGATCACCCTGCCCGGCAAGAACGACCCGTTCATCGACCTCGTGGACATCCTGCGACACTACGAGGCCACCGCCGCCACCCTCATCGACAAGCAGCGGGACCACTTCATCCACGCGGTGAACGTGTTTTTGACGGGCCTCAGCATCTACGCCGAGAACGAGGCCTACCGGAAGGCCTTCGACAGCGCCGTGCCCGAGAAGGACTACATCTACGCCTACCAGACCCCCCACGAGGAGTTCTTCTTCCGCTGGGGCGTGGCGGCCCTGTTCCACGACGTGGGCTACCCGGTGGAGATCGTGGGCCACCAGATCAACCGGTTCATCCGCATGGTGGCGGACGCGGACGGGGACGAGGTCCGGGTCAAGGCCCAGATCAAATTCGAGAACTTCTCGGAGCTGAACCACATCCGGGAGGTGGTGCCCAAGCGCCCCTTCACCCGGGCCTACTACGACGCCTATGAGAGCTGCTCCTATATCGACCTCTTGACCCCCAACGACCTCTTGGCCCACCACGTGCACCAGACCCTGGGCACGGATCTCATGGAGACCAAGAAGGCCGTGGACCGGTTCGTGAACGACATGGCCGCCTCCGGCTTCATCGATCACGGCTACTACAGCGCCATGATCATCCTCAAGTGGTACGGCTACGCCATCCAGATGTCCGGCGACCACCCGGAGCGGTTCTATTGGCCCATCCTCGACAGCGCCACGGCCATCCTCCTTCACAACTACTATCGGAACGTGCTGCAGAAGAAGCCCTTCAACCTCGGGCCCATGGCCGCCCAGAAGAACCCCATCGCCTTTTTGCTGATCCTCTGCGACGAGCTCCAGGAGTGGAACCGGGAGGCTCACGGCATCCTGACCCGGACCTTCACCCTGGCGGACACGGTGCACCTGTCCGTCAAGAACGGATACCTTTCCGCCACCTACGTGACGAGGCACGGCCACCTGCCCGAGAAGTTCTGTAGGGAGAAGATCGAGCTCTTGCAAGGGCTCCTGGACCTCAAGGCCATCTTCCCCCTGGGCTTCGACGTGGACGCGGAGAGTCTGGACAGTTTCGAGCCCTTCAAGCCCCAGCTTCAGAAGGTGAACGCCCGGCCGCTGCTGAAGGATATCGAGCTGCTGGCCATCGCCATCCACGCCCGCTACTGCGAGAAGCAGCTCCAGGATCACCCGGAGCGGCCTTTGGATTACCCCGATTTCTCCCAGCTGCCCGATGATTTGAAGTACAGCAACCTGCGCCAGGCCCAGAACATCTGCGACCGGCTGGAGCAGGTGGGCTACCGCCTGGGGCCCAAGGGCAAGAAGGGCGCCGTGAAGGAATTCCCGCCGGAGCTGGTGGAGTTCATGGCCGAGCTGGAGCACGAGGCCTGGATGCAGGAGCGCCTGAGCCGGGGCTGGAAGCTGGGCGAACGGAACGCCGAGAAGAAGACCTCCCCCTACCTGGTGCCCTACGACCAGCTGTCCGAGGAGATCAAGGACTACGATCGAGACGCCATCCGCAACATCCCGTCCCTGGCCGAGCGCAGCGGCATGGCGGTGTATGGAAACTGAACGCATCCCCCTGACGGTAGGGGTCACGGGCCACCGGGCCATCCGGCCGGAGGACAGGCCCGCCCTCTTGGCGGGGGTGAAGCGAGAGCTGGAAGGGCTGCGGGAGAGCTATCCCCACAGCCCCATGGTCATGCTCAACAGTCTGGCCGAGGGGGCCGACCAGCTCTGCGCCGAAGCCGCCCTCAGCCTGGGCATCCCCCTGGTCGCGGCCCTGCCCCTCCCCCTGGCGGAGTACGAGCAGGACTTCGCCGGGGCGGCCCTCCATAGCTTTCGGGACCTTTTATCCAAGGCGGAGCAGCGCTTCGTGACCCCGGCCACGGAGGCCCTGCCCCAAGCCCCCGACCGGGATTTCTACTACCGGCAGGCCGGCATCTACGTGGCCACCCACTGCCACGTGCTCCTGGCCCTGTGGGACGGGGGCCCCGGCACCAAAACCGGCTGCGGCACCGCGGAGGCCGTGGGGTTCGCCCTCCACGGCAGCTACCATCCCGTCCACAGCGCCCCCCTCTTCTCCTCCACGGCGGTGATCCATCTTTTCACGCCCCGAACTGAGCAGGCGGCGAACGTCCCGGGCGCTGTGCGGCGGCTGGGGGACGGGGAGCCCTGGCAGACGCTCATGGACCGGACGGAGGAGTTCAACGCTTTGGCAGACAAGACCGATACCGCCGACGCCTATCCCCTGCTGCCGGAGCGCCAGGAGGAGGACCCCCTCCTCGATCGGATCGAGGCCGTGTATCAGCAGGCGGACCGGCTAAGCCTGCGGTTCGCTAAGGTGTATCGGCGCGTCCTCATCCTGCTGGCCGTGCTCAGCACCCTGATCACCGCCGCATTCCTGCTGTACGACGAGGCGAACCTGCACTGGCTCATCCTGGTGTGCGGCCTTTCGCTGCTCCTTGCGTGGGTGCTGACCCGGTTCGCCTATCGGTCCAGCTGCCACCGACGGTACCTGGAGTACCGGGTGCTGGCCGAGAGCCTGCGGGCCCAAGGCTTTCTGCGCTACGCCGGGGTCCGGCGGGAGGCCATCACCCTGCTGCCCTGGAGCCAGCAGGAGGAGACCCCCTGGATCGCCATGGCCATCACCGTCCTCTGCGTGGGCGAGGCGCCGAAGGAAAGCCACGACATCCGGGCCTGCTGGGCGGAGGATCAGTTCAATTACCACCGGAAGGCCCAAAAGAAGGCCCAGACCAAGCTCCGCATCAGCGGCCGGGTGGTGGGCGCGGCCCTGCTGATCAGCATCGTGCTGTACCTTTTGGCCCTGGTGTTCGAGGTGCTGTACGGCGGCCTCTTCCCCCGCCTCGGCGCCATCCCGGAGGCGGAGGAGTATCGGACCCTTATCAAGCTGGTGCTGGGGAGCATCTCCGCCGCCACCCTCTTCATCTCCAACTACTACGGGAAGCTGTCCCTGTCCCGGGGCGTGGAGGATCATGTGAAGATGGCCGCCTTCTACCAGAAGATACTGGATCGGCTCTCCATCTACGGCCAGGACGAATCGCTCCTGCTGCTCCTTGCCCGGGAGGAGCTCATCGAAAACGGCAACTGGTGCTCCTACCAGCGGGACAACGCCCCGGATTTCAGCCTGTAAGCGAAGGAATACGAAAACAGCCCCTTCCGTTTGGGAGGGGCTGTTGCTGTATGTCGATCAGAATTCCGCGTTGCAGAGCCTGCAGAAGGTCTCCTCGGAGAAATGGGCGTCCCCCAGGATCATGTAGATGTCCTGAACGCCCCAGCTTTCGATCAGGCCCGACACCGCGCCCATGACGTACCTCTCGTAATACCGGGCGTCGTAGAGGATGGCCCGGTCATAGGCCTGGGCGAAGAAGGGCATGGTGCACAGGCCGTAGGAGTCGGAGATCACGAGGCAGGTCTTTTCGAAGGACTCCTCCGGGATGTCCGTGCGCTCCACCACGGTCCAGTTCCCCTTGGGCCCGCCCAGGTACACCGTGTACCGGTCCCGGGGGCTGGCGTTGTCGTCGATGAAGGGCACTTCGTCGTATTTCTGGGGGGTGGTGTACCGACGCACCACCGTGGGCCGGATGGGCGTCAGGATGTCCAGGGTGTCCGGGTTCGCCTCCATCTGCTTGTTCAGGGAGTCCCGATAGAGGGTGCCCAGGAAGGGGTGCTCCTGCGTCTTGGGGAAGGCGTCGTAGGGGGGCAGGGTCTCCCCCGCCTCCGCCAGCATCTCAGAGACCACCAGATAGGCCCCGTAGGGCGTCCAGTGCATGTCGGAGCGGAAATACACGTACTCCCCCGCCAGCATGGGCGCGGAGAGGATGTCCGCTGTGGAGAAGGCGGCCACGTTGTTGGCCGTCATGGCATGGATGAAGGGCTCCACCTCCGAGACCATACCCTTGGGATCGTCCAAGGCCAGCAGCCGGTTGGCCCGGTAGGCGTTGGGCACGATGGTGATGGCGAAGATGCCGTCCTCCGGCAGGAGCGAGGCGTAGGCGTCGAACAGGGAGCACTGGCGCTGGACCTTATAGCGCATGAAGGCATAGGACCGGCGCTTGGAGGTGCCGTCCAGAAGATCCACCCGGAGCTCGCCGGGGAAGTCGTTGGCGCTGGCCGGGGGCTTGGTGGGCCGGGGCGTGGGCGTGGGGACGGGGGTAGGCGTGGGCTCCGGCGTGTCCGTGGGCGTCAGCGTAGCCTGGGGATCCGGCGTAGGCGCGGGGGTAGGCTCGGGCGTGGCCGTGGGCGTGGGCGCGGGGGTCCGGGTGGGCCGGGGCGTGACCATGGGTTGGGCCTCCTCCACCTCCCCCGGGTCCTGCATGTCGGCCACGTCGCTCTCCGCCACCAGGGAATACTCCTCCCAGGTGGCCAGGCTCCCCACCTGCCTCAACTCCCGGGTAAAGTCGATGAAGCCCATGCGGCCGGGGAACCGGTCGGCCAGATATCTCTCCAGATCGTCCGCGAAGCTGCCGTCGAAAAAGGCTTTCCAGGAGAAGGCGGGCTTCTCCGAAAGGATCCGGTTCTCCCGTTCGGAGAACACGGGACCGGCGGGCAGCAGCAGCTCGTAGACAGCGGCCGCCAGCAGCAGGAGCAGCACCAGGCAGGCCACCGCCACCGGGACCATGTTTCTCTTCTTTTTTCTCTTCTTAGCCATCCGCCGCCTCCCTCAGAACCGGAAATACAGGAACGGGTTGAAGCTCTGCCCCACCAGGAACATGACCGACAGGGCCGTGATCGCCAGGGCCACCAGGGCCTTGACGTAAGGCCTAAAGGCGTTCCGCCGCCCCGCCTCCCGGCGCCGCTTGAACCAGGCTTCCACCGTCTTGCGCAGGGGCAGGGAGCAGAGGACGCAGGCGATCAGCAGGAGCGGGTTGTTCTTCACCGCGTACACGGCGTAGGGGTCGGACAGGGGCACCCGCCAGGGGGCGAACATGGCTCGGAGCTGGAGGCCGATGTCGGCAAAGGATTCGTTTCGGAAGAACACGAAGCCCACCAGGGTGACCAGCAGCACCAGGACGTGCCGTAAAAAGCCGGGGGCCCGCGCCAGGGGCTTTTCCAGCAGCATCTTTTCCAGCACCAGCAGCATCCCGTAATAGAGGCCCCAGATCAAGTAGTTCCAGTTGGCCCCGTGCCAGATGCCCGTAAGGCCCCAGACCACCGCCATGTTGAGGACCCAGCGGCCTTTGCTCACCCGGTTGCCGCCCAGGGGGATGTACACGTACTCCCGGAAGAAGGTGCCCAAAGACATGTGCCAGCGCCGCCAGAACTCGGAGACGCTCTTGGAGACCAGGGGCGCGTCGAAGTTCTCCAGAAACCGGAACCCCAGCATCCGCCCGAGACCGATGGCCATGTCGGAATAGCCGGCGAAGTCGAAGTAGATCTGGAGGGTAAAGAGGATGGTCGCCACCCAGCCGGAGAGGCAGGACATCTGGGCCGGGATAGGCAGGCTTTCCAGCACCTCGCCGCACAGGTTGGCCAGCAGCACCTTCTTGCCCAGGCCCAGCGAGAACCGGAAGAAGCCCTCCCCCATGCCCTTGACCGTGACCTTCCGATCCTCGATGGCCGAGGCCACGTCGATATAGCGGACGATGGGCCCGGCGATGAGCTGGGGGAACAAGGACACGTACAGCAACAGCCACAGGGGGTTCTTCTGCAGCGGCGCCTTGCCCCGGTACACGTCCACGGTGTAGGTGATGATCTGGAAGGTGTAAAAGGAGATGCCGATGGGGAGCTTGGGCTGGGTCATCCGGTAGGAAAGGCCCATAAGGCCGCAGAAGTTGTTCACCAGAAAGGCCGCGTACTTAAAGTACAGCAGGGCCGCCAGGCTGATGAGGATGCCCACCGCCAACGCCAGCTTCCTGCCCCCCTCAGTCTTGGCGCCCACGATGATCCGGGCGCAGACGTAGTTCACCGCGGTGGCGAACAGCATGGCCACGATCCACACCGGCTCCCCCCAGGCGTAGAACAGGAGCGACGCCGCCAGCAGGATGGCGTTACGCGCCGTGCCGTTTTTCACCAGGCTATGGAGACCCACCACCAGGGGCAGGAACAGACACAAAAAAGTCAGGGAAGAAAAGACCATTTCGACAGTCGCTCGCTTGTTTTCGTTTATTTTTGTACGGTATCACATTCATAGGGCCTTGTCAATCCGAAGCCAGGGTGATACAGTATCGGAGAATACAGAGTCGAGGTTTTGGAAATGACGGTTTTCGATACGCTGCGGACCTGGTGCGAGGTCGATCTTAGCGCCATGCTCCACAACTTTCTGGCGGCCCGACGCCACCTGCCGGATGAGGTGCTCCTCGCTGCGGTGATCAAGGCCAACGCCTACGGCCACGGGGCCGTGGAAGCGGCGAAGCTGTTGGAGGGCAAGGCGGACCGGTTCGCCGTGGCCATGACGGACGAGGCCGTGGAGCTTAGAAAGGCGGGCATCGAGACGCCCATCTTCCTGCTGGCCCCCACGCCGGAGAGCGACTTCGAGGCCATCGCCCGGTACGATATCGAGGCGGCGGTGCCCTCCTTCGAATACGGCCAGGCCCTATGCGCCTACGGGGAAGCCCACGGGAAGGATATCCCCTACCACGTGGCCCTCGATACGGGCATGGGCCGGATCGGCTTTGCCTGCACGGACGCGTCCCTGGCCGAGATCGAGGCCCTTTCGAAGCTCCCCGGCGGGAAGCTCCTGGGGGTCTTCAGCCACTACGCCAAGGCGGACTCCGCCGACAAGACCTACGCCGTTGAACAGACGAAGCGGTACAAGGCCTTCACGGAGGCCATGGAGCGCCGGGGCATTGAGATCCCGCTGAAGCACCTCGACAACAGCGCGGGGCTCATCGAGATGCCGGACAAGTTCGACATGGTCCGGGAGGGCATCATCCTTTACGGGCTCAAGCCCTCCAGCGAGGTGGACCTGAGCCTCATCGGCGGGATACGGGGCGTCATGGCCCTGCGGTCCCACATCAGCTTTTTGAAGACCATCGCAGCGCCCACCCCCGTGAGCTACGGCTGCACCTACGTGGCCCAGCCCGGGACCCGGGTGGCCACCGTGTGCGCCGGGTACGCGGACGGGGTGAACCGACTCCTCAGCAACCGAGGCCAAGTGCTGATCCGCGGGAAGCGCTGCCCCATCATCGGTCGGGTGTGCATGGACCAGTTCATGATCGACGTGACCGGCGTCCCGGAGGCCCAGGTGGGCGACACCGTCACCATCTTCGGCCGGGACGGGGCCGAGGAGATCACGGCGGACGACGTGGCGGACCTGATCGGGACCATCGGCTACGAGGTCACCTGCCTCGTCACCCCCCGGGTGCCCCGGGTGTATCTGGAGGATGATCAGGTGGTCGGCATACACCGCCCCCTGATCGGCTAAATTCACCTGCGGTGAGCTAAATTGCCGCATTTGCGGCAGCTAAATTTGCGGCGCGCAAGCTAAATTGCCCTTTCGCATGAAGCGAAAGGGCAGTTGTGGTTTTGGATCATGAATTTGGGAAGCCGGCGGACGTGACCACGGTGCCGTCGGCGCGGACGAAGAGGGCCTCCGCCTGGGGGACGGCGTCGACGAGCTTCAAGCCCTCCTCCGCCCCCAGCAGCAGGCAGGCGGTGGACAGGGCGTCGCCCCAGAGGGAGCTGTCGGAAAGGACGGTGACGGCCAGCAGGTCCCGATCCGCGGGGAAGCCGGTGAAGGGATCCAGCACGTGGTGATAGCGTTTGCCCTCGTGCTCGAAATAGCGCTCGTAGGTGCCGGAGGTGACCAGGCTCTTGTCCCGCAGGGAAAGCACCCGCAGCAGGTCCCCGGAATTCATGGGGCTTTGGACGCCGATGGAGAAGGGGGCGCCGTCCGGCTTCTCCCCGATCAAAAGGATGTTCCGGCCCAGGTCCAGGACGGCACTCTTGACGCCTCTGTCCAGCAGCAGGGCCTTGACCTTGTCCGCGATATACCCCTTGGCGAAGGCCCCCAAATCGAGGCGCATGCCGGTGCGAGGGAGATAGGCGGTGCCCTGGGCTTCGTCCAGGACGAGGTCCTCCATGCCCAGGAGCCCCAAGGCGGCGGTCAGCTCGCTTTCCGTGGGGTAGTGGCCCCCGTTCCGGATATCCCACAGGTCGATGAGGGGGCCCACCGTGGCGTCCAGATACCCGCCCGTGCGCTCATACATCTCCTTGGCGAAGAGCAGCAGCTCCATGGTCTCGGGGGATACGGCCACGGGCTTCACCCCGGCGGCCGCCTGCACCCAGCCAAGATCGCTGAAGGGGGCGTAGGCGTCCAGCAAATCGTTCAACCGCCGTATCTCCTTGAAGGCCGCGTCCAGGTCCGCCTCCTTGGCGTCATACAGGGTCAGGGTCACCACCGTGTCCAGCAGGTAGTCCGTGCGCTGAAGGGGCTTTGGCTGGGCTTCGCAACCCACGCAAGCGAAAAGCAGCAGCGCCAGCAACAGCGCGATGGTCTTGCGCATGGTCGTCCCCTCCCCACGTTTCATACTTGTCCATAGTATACATCCATTCTGCCCGTTGCACAATGGGGTGGCGGGGTGTATACTGGGGATATGAAGAAGGTTTTGTCCCTATGGCTCATATTGCTGCTGGTCCTGGCCGCGGGCTGCGCGCCCCGGCCCGCCCAGACGGAGTTCGTTCAGATCACGGAGATGCCGGCCACCGCCGCGCCGACGGAAGCGCCCGTGGACAGCAGTTTGGTGTTGCTGACGGAAGCCCCTCGGCGGGAGACTCCCGCGCCCACGGCGGAGCCCAGGGCCACGGACGCCCCCAAGCCCACGGACGCGCCCAAGCCCACCGAAAAGCCCACGCCCACGGATACGCCCAAGCCTACGGCGAAGCCCACCCCCGCCCCCACGGAAAGCCCGGTGGAGTATGGGGCGGACTACGACGACAAGGACCGGGTGGCCCTGTACCTGCACCTCTACGGGGAGCTGCCGCCCCACTTCATCACCAAAAAGGAGGCCCAGAAGCTGGGTTGGGACGGAGGCGAGGTGGAGTACTACCGCACCGGCGCGGCCATCGGCGGGGACTATTTCGGCAACTACGAGAGGCTCCTGCCCCAAAAGAAGGGCCGCAGCTACTACGAGTGCGACATCGACACCGTGGGGAAGCGCTCCCGGGGGGCTAAGCGCATCATCTATTCCAACGACGGCCTCATCTACTACACCGACGACCACTACGAAAGCTTCACCTTGCTCTACGGGGAGGAATGAACCATGCTTGTTTTGTGCGACTTTGCCCGGCTCGGCACCCCTGACGCGGTCTACGACTATCTTTCGGAGGAGCTCCAGCTCCCGCCCTATTTCGGCCGGAATCTGGACGCCCTTCACGACTGCCTGACGGACGTGGGCGCGCCCACTCGCCTCATCCTCACCGGGGCCTCGTCCCCCTGCGGGGAGCATTTCGTCCGGGTGTTCAAGGACGCGGCTCGGCGGAACAAGTACCTGTCCGTGGAGATACACGAGGGATAAGAGCTGTTTTAGGAAAGAATCACGGAGGATTTTTTGAAATCCTCTGTTTTCTTTTGGAAAAGAATCTGCTATACTATTTAAGTTATGAATCCGAGCCACATAGGAAGGAGAACCCTATGAACTATACGAACGCCGTGGCCGCCGCCCTGCAGGGGTGCGTGGACCTGCCCCTGGAGGAGCTTTTGGGCTTGCTGGAGACCCCCAAGAACCCCAGCATGGGCGACATCGCCTTCCCCTGCTTCAAGCTCTCCAAGGTCCTTCGGAAGGCCCCCACCGCCATCGCCGGGGAGCTGAAGGAGAAGCTGGTCCTGCCCGCGGGCATCGAGAAGGCGGAGGCCGTGGGGCCCTATCTCAATTTCTTCATCGAGAAGGGGCAGCAGGCCCAGAACGTGCTCACAAAGGTCCTGGACGCGGGGAAAGCCTATGGCGGTTCCGACGAGGGGCAGGGCCGGCACGTGGTGCTGGACTATTCCTCCATCAACATCGCCAAGCCCTTCGGTTTCCACCATCTGCCCAGCACCGCCATCGGCAACGCCCTCTACCGCATCTATAAGCATTTGGGGTACGAGCCCGTGGGCGTGAACCACCTGGGGGACTGGGGCACCCAGTTCGGCAAGATGATCGTGGCCTATAAGAAGTGGGGCGTCAAGCCCGTGGACCAGTACGGCATCCGGGAGCTGGTGGACCTGTACGTCCGCTACCATAAGGAGGCCGAGGACCATCCCGAGATGGACGAGGAGGCCCGCTCCTGGTTCCACCGGATCGAAATTGGGGACGAGGAGGCCGTATCCCTCTGGAAGCAGATGAAGGACGCCACCATCCGGGAGGTCAAGAAGACCTACGAGCGCATGGGCGTCCGGTTCGACAGCTGGGCGGGGGAATCCTTCTACGAGGACAAGATGGAGCCCGTCATCGAAGAGCTTCGGGAGAAGGGCATCAGCAAGCTGGACAAGGGGGCCACCATCGTGGACCTGAGCGAGTGGAACATGCCCCCCTGCATCATCTTAAAGAGCGACGGCAGCACCATCTACGCCACAAGGGACCTGGCCGCCGCCTGCTACCGGAAGGAGACCTACGATTTTGCCAAGCTCCTCTACGTGGTGGCCTACCAGCAGGACCTGCACTTCAAGCAGATCTTCAAGGTGCTGGAGCTCATGGGGCGGGACTGGGTCAAGGACTGCGTCCACGTGAACTTCGGCATGGTCAGCATGGAGGGCGGCGCCTTCCACACCCGGGAGGGCAAGGTCCTGTATCTCGACGACGTGCTGGACGCGGCGGTGGAGAAGACCTACGAGATCATCTGCGAGAAGAGCCCCGACTTGGAGGACAAGCGCGCTGCGGCGGAGGCCGTGGGCGTGGGCGCGGTGATCTGGGGAGCCCTCTACAACTCCCGGATCAAGGACGTGGTCTTTAGCTACGACAAGGTGCTGAACTTCGATGGGGAGACGGGCCCCTACGCCCAGTACACCCACGCCCGCTGCTGCTCCGTGCTGCGGAAGGCGGGGGGCTACGATAGAGCCAGGCTGGACGCTTCCGTCCTCTCCGACCCCTATTCCCTGGCGCTCCTCAAGGCCATCGACGGCTTCCCCGCCGCGGTGAAGGCTGCGGGCGAGAAGTACGAGCCCTATCTGGTGGCGCGGGCGGTCATGGCCGTGTGCACCGCCATGAACAAGTTCTACTATGAGATCCGCATCATGGCGGACGACGAAGCGGAGCGGACGGCGCGCCTCGCTCTCACCGACGCGGCGCGGCAAACCATAGCAATCGGATTGAATCTGCTGGGCATCCAGGCCCCGGAAAGGATGTAAACATATGATCGACATCAAGCTGTTGCGCACGGACCCCGACTTGGTCCGGGAGAACATCAAGAAGAAGTTCCAGGACGAGAAACTCCCCCTGGTGGACCAGGTGATCGCCCTCGATAAGGAGTATCGGGAGGCCGTGACCCGCTGTGACTACCTCCGCAACCAGCGGAACGTGATCAGCAAGCGGATCGGCATGCTCATGGGCCAGGGCAAGCGGGACGAGGCAGAGGCCACCAAGAAGGAGGTCACCGCCATGGCCGACGAGATGGCCGCCCTGGACCAGCGGAAGGTGGAGCTCCAGGGGGAGATCCGCAAGCGCATGCTGGTGATCCCCCAGATCATCGACCCCTCCGTGCCCATCGGCAAGGACGACTCCGAGAACGTGGAGATCGAGCGCTTCGGGGAGCCCCTGGTGCCCGACTATCCCATCCCCTACCACACGGACATCATGAAGAAGTTCAACGGCATCGAGCTGGACGCGGCCCGGGACAAGATCAGCGGCAACGGGTTCTACTACCTGTGCGGCGACATCGCCCGGCTCCATTCCGCCGTCCTCTCCTACGCCCGAGACTTCATGATCGACCGGGGCTATACCTACTATATCCCCCCCTTCATGATCCATTCCAGCGTGGTGAACGGGGTCATGAGCTTCTCCGAGATGGAGAACATGATGTATAAGATCGAGGGCGAGGACCTGTACCTCATCGGCACCAGCGAGCACTCCATGATCGGCAAGTTCATCGACTCCTTCCTGGAGGAGGACAGCCTCCCCCAGCGGCTCACCAGCTACAGCCCCTGCTTCCGCAAGGAGGTGGGCGCCCACGGCATCGAGGAGAGGGGCGTGTACCGGATCCACCAGTTCGAGAAGCAGGAGATGATCATCGTCTGCAAGCCCGAGGACAGCCCCAGGATGTTCGACGAGCTGTGGAAGAACACGGTGGACTTCTTCCGCTCCCTGGAGATCCCCGTGCGGACCCTGGAGTGCTGCTCCGGCGACCTCGCTGACCTGAAGGTCAAGAGCCTGGACGTGGAGGCCTGGTCCCCCCGGCAGCAGAAGTACTTCGAGGTGGGCAGCTGCTCCAATCTGGGCGACGCCCAGGCCCGGCGCCTCGGCATCCGGATCAAGAGCAAGGACAAGCAGAAGGGCAACTACTACGCCCACACCCTGAACAACACCGTGGTGGCCCCGCCCCGGATGCTGATCGCGTTCCTGGAGAACCACTTGCAGGCGGACGGCTCCGTGACCGTCCCCGAACCTCTCCGGCCCTACATGGGCGGCAAGGACCATTTGGAGTAAGCGGCGGTCTTTACAGCATATCGACAGGTAGAAATGGTGCTTTTGAAGCGCCATTTCTTATTTGCTGTTTTTGATGAAAAGCATATCCTTGACAGTCCTATTTATATTTGTTACAATATAATTGTATCAAATGCAATTAGAGGATTGCTTTATGGCCCATGACGATCATGAAACAATGAAGCTCAAGAACCAGCTTTGCTTCCCGCTGTACGCCGCCGCACGGAACGTAACGAACCTGTACACGCCGTATTTGAAGCCGCTGGGGCTCACGTATACGCAGTACATCGCGTTTCTGGTGCTGTGGGAAAGGGACGGGATCTCGGTGGGAGAGCTTTGCGAAACGCTGATGCTGGATAACGGGACGATCTCCCCCCTGCTCAAGAAGATGCAGCAAGCAGGGTATATCGAACGAACCAGAAGCGAACGGGATGACCGGGTGGTCGTGATCACGCTGACGGAGGCGGGCAAAGCCCTGCAGGAGCAGGCCATGGACGTGCCGAAAAAGGTGGCGAGCTGTCTTGCGCTGTCGCCGGAAAAGGCGCAGGCGCTGTACGCGCTGCTGTATGAACTCTTGAACAATCAATGCAGAAAGGAAAAGGAGCAAAACAATGAAAACGGTCTATGATTTCACGGTGAAAGACAGAAAAGGAAACGACGTCAGCCTGTCAGAATACAAGGGCAAGGTGCTGCTGATCGTCAACACGGCAACGGGCTGCGGCTTTACCCCGCACTACGATCCCCTCGAAGCCATGTACAAGGAACTCCGGGAGAAGAACTTTGAAATCCTCGATTTCCCCTGCAACCAGTTTGCCAATCAGGCTCCCGGCAGCGAGGACGAGATCCATTCGTTCTGCACGCTGAAATTCGGTGCGGATTTCCCACAGTTCAAGAAGATCGACGTCAACGGGGAGACCGCCGATCCGCTGTTTGCGTTCCTTGCCATGGAAAAGCCGTTTGAGGGCTTCGGCAAGGGCGTCAAAAACGCCATGCTCGAAAAGTTTGCGAAGATGAACAACAAACAGTTCGGCGACAAGGCGTACATCAAATGGAACTTCACGAAGTTCCTCATCGACCGCGAGGGCAACGTGGTTGCGCGTTTTGAGCCTACCGTCGATATGGCGGAGGTCAAAAAGGCCGTCGAAGCGGCGCTGTGAGGGATCTGCATGCAGGATATTTCGGCAGAAGTTGCCATCAGGGAAAAAACGATCGTCCGCACGAGCGTTATCGGGATCGTCACGAACCTGCTGCTGGTGGGATTCAAGGCGTTCGTCGGGCTCATGTCCAATTCGATCGCGATCATTCTGGACGCAGTCAACAACCTTTCCGATGCGCTCTCCAGCGTCGTAACGATCATCGGTGCGAAGCTGGGCGCCAAGCAGCCGGACAAAAAGCATCCGCTGGGCTACGGCAGGATCGAGTATTTAAGTTCCATGATCGTCGCCGCGCTGGTGCTGTATGCGGGCATCACGTCGCTGGTCGAATCGATCAAAAAGATCTTCCATCCGGAAGCAGCGGACTACGGCACGGTCACGCTCGTCATCATTTCCGTGGCGATCGTCGTGAAGCTCCTGCTCGGTCTGTATGTGAAGAAGCAGGGCAAGAAGGTCAACTCCGGCGCGCTCGCTGCCTCTGGCTCCGACGCCATGTTCGACGCGATTTTGTCCGCTTCGGTGCTTGCCTCGGCGATCGTCTATCTCGTTTGGGGCGTGTCGCTGGAAGCCTACGTCGGTGTGATCATTGCGGGCTTCATTATCAAGGCGGGCATCGAGATGATGATCGAAACGCTGAACGATATCATCGGCAAGCGGGAGGATGCTGAGATCACGAAGGAACTGAAGCAGATCATCTGCGAGGAGGAAGCCGTCCTCGGCGCATATGACGTTACGCTGTTCAACTACGGACCGAACAAAAACTACGGCTCCGTGCACGTCGAGCTTCCGGATACGCTGACCGTGGACGAGGTGGACCGTATCACGCGGCGGATCCAAACCAACGTCTTTCATAAGACCGGCGTCATTCTGACCGGCATCGGCGTCTATTCCTACAACACGTCGAACGATGAAGCGGCGCAGATGCGCAACCGCATCCAGCAAACCGTTCTCTCCCACGAATGGGCCTTGCAGATGCACGGCTTCTATGCCGATACGGAACAAAAGACCCTTCGCTTCGACGTCGTTATGAGCTTCGACGTCGATCGGAAGGAAGCGTTGGAAACGTTGTACCAAGAAATCCGCGGACTATATCCGGACTACGAGATCCTGATCGTACCGGACGTGGATATCGCGGATTGAATCGGAAGAAAGCGCTCCGTTCCGATCAGCAAACAAGGATCTACAGAGTAGCGCTCTGCCCCTCCCGCTTGACGGCCTCGTTGGCCTGCAAGCGGCGGGGCTTTTTTGTTTGTCACGGCGAAACGTAGGCGGGGCAAGCCCCTCCCTGCGATAGCTCCCTTGTCCCACATTCGCAGGGGGCCGCGGCTTGCTCGGCCCGTCTTTCCCGGGTCTTTTTTCCGTTTGCGGTGCATAGGCTGTGACGATAAGAAACCCTATGGGAGGTCATAGCCATGGATGTGGAAAAGGTCAGTTTCAACGTGGATACCCTGTGCATGCGGCTGGAGGAGCAGGTGCCCATCGAAAGCGCCATCCCCCTGCCCCAGGGGCGGACCGCCGGCAGCGTGCTGTCGGTGACGCCCCAACTCCAAATACGGGAGGTCCGGGTCAGCGAGACCGGCGTCCGGCTCTCGGGCCAGCTGCAACTCCATCTCGTCGCGGAGACCGGGGAACGGGTGCTGTTCTCCTTCGACGCGGCGGCGGAGTTCACCCACCTTATGAGCGCCCGGATCACGGAGGACGGCCTGCAGCCCCGGATATACGGGCAGCTGTTGAAGTGCGCCTGCCACCGGGAGGACGACGGGCTGCGGCTCAGCGCGGTTTTGGACCTGAAGGTATGGCTCATGGCGCCCCGGGAGGTGGGGGCTGTGTCCGCCATCCGGGGGGCGGTGGGCCTGGAGAGCCGGGAGGAGACCATCGTCACCCGCCGCCGGTCCCTCCAGGGGGCCAAGGCCGTCCAGGTCCGGGACGAACTGGGGGTGGAAGCGGGCGCCAACGTGCTGGAAGCGAAGGGTACGGTCCGCATCCTCAGCAGCCGCCCGGCCGGGGAGGGCATGGCTCTCGACGGGGAGCTGTTCTCGTCCCTGGTGCTGCTGGACCCGGAGGGACGGCTCCAGGAGATGACCGTGCGGACCCCCTTCTCGGACACGGTGAAGCTGGAGGGACAGACCGGCCAGGGCACCACCCTGACGGCGGAGCTCACCGGCCTCTCCGCCCGGACCGATGGGGAAGCCCTGTTCCTCAATGGGGACGTGTCCGTGTCCGCCTACGGGGCCGCGGAAAGCCGGCTTCGGGTCCTATCGGACGCCTACGACGAGGGCGGCACCTTCCTCTGCCACCGGGAGGAGCGGACGGGGCTCATGTATCTCGGGCCCGTGCTCCAGGAGGATACTGTGGAAGGGCCCCTCGCCGTGCCCAACCACATGCCGGAGGTCCAGCAGGTCCTCTATAGCCGGGCCCTGCCCGCCGTCACAGGCCTGGAGCCCACGGACGGGGGGACGCTCCTCGATGGCGTGGCGCTGGTGACCACGGTGTACCGGTGCGACAGCGGGCTGTTGCACAGCTTCACGGGGGAGGTGCCCTTCTCCCTGACCCTGCCGGGCCAGGGGGCCCTGGTGCTGCCCCTGTCTGCGGCGGCCTTCTCCACGGTCACGGGCCGGGGGCGGGTGCTGCAGGCCCGGGTGGAGCTCCTCTTCTCTGGGGAGCAGTACGCCGAGACCCCCATCGGCTACACCGACGACCTCCTGGCGGGACCCGGCACCCAGCCGGGCCGCGGCATCCTCATCTACGCCCCGGACCCCCAGGAAAACCTGTTCACCGTGGGCAAGCGCTTCGGCATCCCCCAGGCCCGGCTCCGGGAGCTGAACGGGGAGCTTTCCGAGCCCTTCTCAGGGACGGAGAGGATATTGATCATCAAATAATATGAAAAAGGAGGCCCATCGGCCTCCTTTTTCTGGTTTTGGTTCAGTCGTTACTCGTAGTAGGGATCGTTTCTGTCCCTTCTCAGCTTCTGTTCCGTTTCCATCTGTCGGTCCTGTTCCTTACGCTCGTTCCGGTTCTTCTTGTCCTTTTTGTTCTGGTCGCCGGTATAGGAGCGTTCAAACTCATCGAAGAAAGACATCTCTTTACCTCCCGGTATTGTTCGGCTCATGGCCGACATCCATAGTGTGGCCCGATCCGACCGGGATATGCTGGAAAAAAATGTCAATTCCCCCTCGCCTGCTCGTCCGCCTCGATGGCGGCCTTCCAGGAGGCGGTGACGGGGCGGCTCATGCGCAGGTCGCAGAGGGTGTCGCTGACCACCCGGTAGTTGAGCTCGGTGCCCTCCGGGTCGGACACGTACTTCACCGCCCGATCTCGCCGGATGCCGATGTCCTCCGCGGCGGCGATGGCGTCCATGTTGGCCCCCAGGAACAGGAATTCCCAGCCGTACCTAGCCTTTTGCCGCTCCACCATCTGTTTCACCTCCCGGCGGCTGTACCGACGGCTGGCGTTCTCCATGCCGTCGGTGGTGATGATGAAGATGGTGTGCTCCGGCACGTCCTCCGGCCGGGCGTACTTGTGCACGTTCCCGATGTGGTGGATGGCCCCGCCCAGGGCGTCCAGCAGGGCCGTGCAGCCGCTGGGGACGTAGTCCCGCCGGGTCAGGGGCGCCACCTGATCCAGGTCCACCCGATCGTGGATCACCCGGCTCTCGTTGGAGAAGGCCACCGTGGACACGTAGGCCGTCCCCGCCTCCCGGCGCTGCTTGTCGATCATGCTGTTGAAGCCGCCGATGGTGTCCGTCTCCATGCCGCTCATGCTGCCGCTCTCGTCCAGGATGAACACCAGTTCCGTCAAACCCTTCTTCATTTTCTTGTCCTCCTTATAAAAATGGTCACCGGGCTTTTTCGACCCTGTGACCACAGTATAGAGGATATGAAGGGGAAAAAGGTCGCTCGTCGGGCGACATCTCAACTCCCCAAAAGAGGCTGATCGTAGGAGAAGAGAAGTTCGTTCACGTCCAGGACGTTGAAGACGCCCTTTTGGATGCAGGCTTCCACGATGATGTCGAAGAGGAAGCTGTGGGACAGGGTGTACCCCGCCCTGCCGAGGAGGGCCTGGGTCTCGGGGAGGGGTAGCTCCAGGGCCAGGGCCAGGGCGATGGCGGTGGTCTTGGAGGGCTTGTAGGCGGGATCGGACCGGATCTTGGAGAACAGCTTCCGGTCGATGTTGGCCCGCTTGTAGCACTGGACGTCCGTCATGCCCCTCTCGTCGATGAGTTTCAGCAGCGTCCGGGAAAAGCCCTCGTCCAGTTGGCGCAGCATGCTTTCCAGGTCCGGGTCCGCCGCTTTCTCCGCCTTCGCCAGGGGCTTGGACTTCTTCCGGGGCGCGGCGGCGGGCATAGGCGCAGCGGCCGCCTCGAAGCAGCAGGTGTCCTCGTCCAGCAGGGCCTTGGGCTCCCGTTTCCAGCGATAGCTCGCCTGGTTCCGGGGGCGCTCCTCCTCCGCCTGGGCGTAGGCGTCGTCGATGAAGGCCCGCACGTCCCCGAACCGGTCCCCCAACAGGTAGGCTGCCCGGTCGAACAGGACCAGGTACACGGTGAGCTCATGGCCCTCCAGGAAGGCCGTGATGGCCTCGGTGGCCACCCGGAAGGCGTCGGCCTTGGGGTAGCCGTAGACGCCGCTGGAGATCAGGGGAAAGGCCACGGTCTCGCAGCCGTGGTCCGCCGCCAATTCCAGGGAACGGCGATAGCAGGACCGGAGCATATGCTCCTCCCCGCGGCCGCCCCCGTACCAGATGGGCCCCACGGTGTGGATCACGTACTTGGCGTGGAGGCGGTAGGCGCCGGTGATCTTGGCCTCCCCGGTTTTGCAGCCGTTCAACGTGCGGCATTCCGCCAGCAGCTCCGGCCCCGCGGCCCGGTGGATGGCGCCGTCCACCCCGCCGCCTCCCAGCAGGGAAGGATTGGCCGCGTTGACGATGGCGTCCACGGTCATCCTGGTGATATCGTTGCGCACCAATAAAAGAGGCATACCCGCCCTCCTTGTGGTTGATAGGATGAGTATACCTCTTTATTCGCTGCAGCGCAACAGGGCTTACTTTTTACAGTGGACCGCGATGGCCCGGGCGGCGAAGTCCCCTGTGCCGGGGCCGCCCACCTTGTCGATGCTCTCGGTCATGGTGCCGCCCCCGTCGTACATCTTGGACAGGCTCAGCAGGATCTCGTCGGAGCAGGTGTAGTAGTGCTCCGTGATGTAGCTCTGGAGCTTATCCACCAGTGCCTGGGCCTCCGGCGCGGCGGGGTCCGTGTCCCGGATGGCGCCGAATTCGGCGAAGATGTCCATCATGCCCCGGGCCAGGGCGGCGTTGTCCTCCCGGGTCCGGCCCTGGGCCTTCTGTTCGTATTCCTTCCATTCCTTGGTCTGTCCCCAGGACGCCTTGGCCTCCCGGGCGTATTCGTCGATCTTCTTGGTGTCGAATGCTCTAAAATCCGTCAAATGTTTCACCCCCATGCCTTTGATGCCTTTGGCTAAGTCGATCAGGTTCTCCAGATGCTCCTTCCTCAGCTCCAGCAGCTGGATCTGCTGGTCCAGGGCCCGGTTCCTGTCGAAGGTGGGGCTGTCCAATATGGCCCCGATGTCCTTCAAAGGGAACTGCAGCTCCCGAAAGAGCAGGATGCTCTGGAGCCGGACGAGGGAGCTTTCGTCGTAGAGCCGATAGCCTGCCTCCGTCACCGCCGCGGGCTTCAGGAGCCCCAGCTCATCGTAGTGATGCAGCGCCCGGACGCTGACACCGGTGAGCTCGCTGACCTCATGGACCGTCATCATCTCCATCGCCTCCCTTCTGAAGCAAGTATAAACCCTGACGTTACGTCAGGGTCAAGAGGTTTTTTGAGATTTTTCAGAACAGGGGCAGGACCAGGGAGGTCACATACGCCGCGGCGGTGGCAACGAGAGCCACCTCGATGAGGGACCGGCGCTTGAGACCCAGGAAAAGGGCGGCCACGAAGCCCGCCACGGCGGAGAGGGGCTCCCCGGTGGAGGTGAAGATGGCGGGGACGGTCATGGTCCCCAGCACCGCGAAGGGCATGTAGTGGAGGACCCCCAGCAGAAAGGGGCTGGTGATCTTTTTGCGGAAGAAGGCGAGGGGCAGCATGCGGACGAGGTAGGTGACCCCCGCCATCACCAGCAGATACAGGTACAGCTTCATGCCTCCCCCTCCCCCGCCTTCACAGGCTTGAGCCAAGCGGCGACGCAGGCCCCGAAGACGGCGCTGATGATGATGACGAAGCCCTCGGAGAGGAAGCGGAACAGAGGCACGTACCGGAGGACCATGCCCAACGATACGGCGGCGAAGATGGCCAGGAGCACCCCCCGCTCCTCCAGGGCCCCCGGCACCAGGATGGCCATGAACATGCCGTAGATGGCGATGCCCAGCGCGGCGGAGAGGGCCGCAGGGAGCAGCGTCCCCGCGAAGGCGCCCAAAGCCGTGCCAAGGGTCCAGCCGATCCAGGGCAGGCACCCGAGGCCCATCATGTAGGGGAAGGTCAAGAGGCCCTTGCGGGTGGAGGCCACGGCGAAGATCTCGTCGGTGACGAAGAAGGAGGCCGCCATCCGCTGCAGCAGGCTGAACCGGGGCGAAAGCTTCTGGGTCAGGGTGACGCTCATGAGGGCGTAGCGCAGGTTGATGACCAGCTCCGTCAAGGCGAGCTCCACGAGAAGGCCCCCCGCCGCCATGACCGTGACCCCCGCCACCTGGCCTGCGGAGGTCAGATTGGTGCCGGAGAGGAGCACCAAAATAAGGCCCGGGATGCCCTGCTTCACCGCCCAGATGGCGAAGCCGAAGGATACCGACAGATACCCCAGGCCGATGGGCAGCCCGTCCCTGAGCCCCTCCCTGTACCCGTATGCCTCCATGATCCCCTCCTGGCGTGAAAATATGGGACAGTATACGACAGCGGAGCGCAAAACGCAAGGGATACCTGCGAAAAAGCGGAGACTTTGGCGGGGGCGCATGGCGGGCGGCCGGCCCGGCCATCCTATGGGCGAGGTGATGAATATGAAACTGACACAAAAGGAATCCATGCTGCTGCAGGACCTCAAGACTTCGGAGGAGATCTGCATCGAGAAGTACGGCCAGTACGCCCAGAAGGCGGAGGACCAGGCCCTGGCGGACCTGTTCTTGACCATCCGCGCCAAGGAGGAGGAGCACCTGAAGACCATCAACAGCCTGATGGGCGGCACGGTGCCCATGATGTCGGGCGGCCAGCAGAACCAGCAGGGCGGCCAGAGCCAGCCCGGGGACGGGAAGGCCGCTGAGAAGTCCCACAGCAAGACCGACGAGTATCTTTTGAAGGACGCCCTGGACACGGAAAAGCACGTGTCCAGCGTGTACGACACCTGTATCTTCGAGTTCACCGACGCCGGCGCCCGCTCTGCCCTGAACCACATCCAGAAGGAGGAGCAGGAGCACGGGCAGATGCTGTACGACTACATGAGTACCCACGGCATGACAGCGTGACCCCATAGAAGGCGATCCCCTCCGAAACCGAGAGGGGATCTTTTTCTCTTTGCGCCTCAGGCGCCCATATGCAGAGAGAGAGTCTTTGTCTTTTCCTTTTTCTTTGTCTTTGTCTTTTTCTTTGTCTTTGTCTTAGTTCGTTTTGTTGAACAAAAGCAGCTGATGTTGACACGTGTTCGTTTTCAGAATTGACAGCGGCCCCGTTTTCTTCCTATAATAGGCAAGAAACCTATGGAAAGGTGCGAAGAAACATGGCAAGAGAGATCACGCGGAGCGAGGCCTGGGCCCTGCTCACCGAATACAACCAGGAGCCCTTCCATCTGCAGCACGCCGAGACCGTGTCCGCGGTCATGGGCTGGTACGCGGACAAGCTGGGCTACGGGGCCGAGAAGGAATTCTGGCAGCTGGTGGGGCTCTTACACGACCTGGATTACGAGAAGTGGCCGGAGCAGCACTGCGAGAAGACCAGGGAGATCATGGAGGGGCTGGATCTCGACCCCCGGCTCATCCGGGCCATCGTGAGCCACGGCTACGGCCATCGGAACGACGTGAAGCCGGAGCACGAGATGGAGAAAGTGCTCTACGCCACCGACGAGCTCACGGGCCTCATCGGGGCCGTGGCCCTGATCCACCCCAACAAGCAGGTGGGCGAGGTGAGCCTCAAGTCCCTGAAGAAGAAGTATAAGACGTTGAACTTCGCCGCCGGGTGCTCCCGGGACGTGATCGAGAAGGGGGCGGACATGCTGGGCTGGCCTTTGGAGCAGCTTTTGTCCGACACTCTGGACGCCATGAAGGCCTACGAGGCGCAGCATGCGTAAGGAATTCCAGGATATTTGGGACGCGGTCACCGCGGGCCAGGAGGCGGACCTGGTCCGTCAGGTGGACGGGCGGCGGGTGGTCCGCCGGTTCCTGCCCCCGGAGCGGCTGGTGCTGCTGGGGGGCGGCCACGTGTCGTTGGCCCTCTACGAGGCGGCGCTGAAGGTGGGGTTCGCCGTCACGGTGGCGGACGATCGGCCCGCCTTCGCCAGCTACACCCGGTTCCCGGAGGCGAAGGAGGTCATCTGCGACAGCTTCGAAAACGCCCTGCCCCAGCTGAACATCGGCGCGGGGGACTTCGTGTGCGTGCTGACCCGGGGCCACAAGGACGACACCGTCTGCATGAAATACCTGCTCCGGGGGAACGAGCCCCGGTATCTGGGCATGATCGGCTCCCACCGGCGGGTGAAGGGGCTGTTCGAACTGCTTGGAGAGGAAGGCTATGACAAGGAGCGCATCGCCCGGGTCCACGCGCCCATCGGCCTTTCCATCGGGGCGGTGACCCCGGCGGAGATCGCCGTGTCCATCTGCGCGGAGCTGATCGCCGCCCGCCACGCCCTGCCTGCGGAGGCGGGCCTGCTGCCCCAACAGAACACGGACCCGGACGCCCTGCGGTTCCTGGCGGACGACACCCGGCCCGCCGCCCTGCTGCTGGTCCTCGCCACCAAGGGCTCTACGCCGGTGAAGGGCGGGGCCCTCATGGGTGCGGACAAGCTGGGGAACGCCGCCGGCACCATCGGCGGCGGCTGCGGGGAGAACCAGGCCATCCTGGCGGCCCGGCGGCTGATCGGCACGGGCAAGAGCCAGGTGGTCACCGTGGACATGACCGGCGAGGTGGCGGCCATGGAGGGGATGGTCTGCGGCGGCACCATGGACGTGCTGATCGAAGACCTGCCGGTCGAGGAGGAGTGACCTATGGAGGATATGTTTTCCAGGACCCGGATGCTGCTGGGGGACGAAGCCCTGGACCGGCTGGGGAGGGCCCGGGTGGCCGTGTTCGGCATCGGCGGCGTGGGCGGCCACGCGGTGGAGGCCCTGGCCCGCAGCGGCGTGGGGGCACTGGATTTGATCGACAGCGACCGGGTGGTCCTCTCCAACCTGAACCGGCAGATCGTGGCCACCCGAGACACCCTGGGGATGCTGAAGGTGGAGGCGGCCAAGGCCCGGGTGCTGAGCATCAACCCCGATTGTCAGGTCCGGACCTATCCCATCTTCTACCTGCCGGAAACGGCGGATCAGTTTGATTTTACGGCATACGATTACGTGGTGGACGCCATCGACACCGTGGCCGGGAAGCTCCAGCTCATCGAGGCGGCCAAGGCGGCGGGGACGCCAATCATCTCCTCCATGGGCGCCGGGAACAAGCTGGACCCCACGGCCTTCCGGGTGGCGGACATCGCCGAGACCTCCGTGTGCCCCCTGGCCCGGGTCATGCGCCGGGAGCTCAGGAAGCGGGGCATCGACCACGTGAAGGTGGTCTACTCCACGGAGCCGGCCCTCTCCCCCGCCCCCACGGACGAGGAGACCCATCGCCGGGCCACCCCCGGCAGCGTAGCCTTCGTGCCCTCGGTGGCCGGGCTCATTCTGGCGGGAGAAGTCATTAAGGATATTATTAAAATACGCACCTTTTCTTGAAAGAAAAGGTGCTGCCAAAGAACTTTATTTCGAAATAAGCTGTTTGTTTACGAAGCCTATTATCCCAATAGGCTTTTCTTTTTGCGCCGCTTTTTCTTTTCACCTGAAAAGAAAAAGCGGCACAGAAAAAATCACAATAACAACTCTGCGATCTGTACCGCATTGGTGGCGGCGCCCTTGCGGATCTGGTCGCCGCAGCACCAGAGGTTGAGGCCCTTGTCGGAGGTCAGGTCCTCCCGGATCCGGCCCACGAAGATCAGGTCCTGGTCCGAAGTGTCAAGAGGCATGGGGTACACGTGGTTGGGAAGATCGTCCACCAGCTTGCAGCCCGGGGCGGCGGCGATGAGCGCGCGGGCCCGGTCCACGGTGATCTTTTCCCTGGTCCGCAGGACCACGGACACGCTGTGGCTGCGGAGCACCGGCACCCGGACGCAGGTGCAGCTCACCTTCATGTCGGGCAGGTGCAATATCTTCCGGCCCTCGTTCTGCATCTTCATCTCCTCGCTGGTGTAGCCGAGGTACTGCTCGGACCCGATCTGGGGGATCACGTTGTAGGCGATCTGGTGGGCGAAGGCCTTGGGCGCGTAGGGCTCCCCCTTCAGGCCTGCCTCGATCTCCTCCGTCAGCTCCCGCATGCCCGCCACGCCGGCGCCGCTGACGGCCTGGTAGGAGGAGGCGATCATGGTCTCGATGGGGCTCACCCTGGCCAGGGGCGCCACGGCCATGAGGGCCACGATGGTGGTGCAGTTGGGGTTGGCGATGATGCCTTTGTGCCATTTGGCGTCCTCCGGGTTGATCTCCGGGATGATCAGGGGCACGTCCTCCCGCAACCGGAAGGCGCTGGAATTGTCCACGAACACGGCCCCCGCGTCCAGGACATGGGGCGCGAACCGCTTTGCGATATCGTTCTCCGCCGCGCCCAAAACGAGGTCGAGGCCCCGGAAGGCGTCTTCCCGGGCCTCCACGATGGGCACCTGCTCCCCTTTGAACAGGATCATCTTGCCCGCGCTGCGGGCGCTGGCCAGGGGCCGGACGCTCCCCACGGGGAAGTCCCGCTCCGCCAGTATCTTCAGCATCTCCTGGCCCACCGCGCCGGTGGCGCCCAGGACGCCTACGTTCATCTCTTTCATGGATCTATCCCCCTTGACAGGATAAATATATTATCGCACCGCCCCACCCCATGCGCAAGGGTGGAAATGCAAACAGAGCGTTAAGTTTGGCGCTTGTCAAAGCGACCGGACCATGGTAGCATAGACCTATGGAAGAAGGAACCCTGTACACCTGCACCACATTGGATCGGACGATCCCCCTGGACGAGTTTCGGCGGGACCTGGTGGACGTGCCCCGGTTTTCGGGATACTGCCAGGACTGCCCCAACTACGGCCGGTTCTGGTCCTGCCCGCCCTTTGGGTTCGATCCCATGACCCTGTGGCAACGGTACGACGCCCTCCGCCTCTACGCCCGAAAACTGGTCTTCACCAAGGACCGGCTGTTCCCCGGGGAGCGGCGGGCCTTCGAGGCCACGGAGCTGCCGAAGATCAAGGCGGGCTTGGCCGAGGATCTGCTGGCCATGGAAGCCGAGGCCCCCGGGAACCTGGCCCTGTTCGCGGGCAAGTGCGACCTGTGCCCCGCCTGCGCTCGAACGGAGGGGAAGCCCTGCCGGATGCCCGAAAGGATGCGGTGGTCCATCGAAGCCCTGGGCGGCGACTGCGGCGGGGCCCTGGAGAAATATTTCGGCGAAACCCTGCAGTGGTCTGCGGGCCAACGGCTGCCGGAGCAGATCATCCTGCTGGGCGGGCTGCTGCTGAAGAACGAATGAAGAGGAGGCGCCTATGAAGGAGCATCACGGCCCCATCGGCCCCGAGGACTACCAGGAGCCCGCCTGCGTCCTGTGCATGGACAAGGACCGGCCCGCGCCCATCCCCCAGCGGCGGGTCCGGGAGAAGCTGGACGAATACATGAGCCGCCGGGACTACGCCGGGGCGGAGCGGCATTTGAAGTACTGGCTGGCCGAGGCCCAACAAAACGGGGACCTGAGGGGCGAGTTCTTCGTCCGGGGCGAAATGATGGGCCACTACCGGAAGGTGGGCGACAAGGACCAGGCCATTTTGAACGCCAACGAAAGTTTGAACCTGATCGACCGGCTGGGCTTCGAGGGCACCCTGTCCGCTGGCACCGCCTACGTGAACGCCGCCACGGTCTACGACGCCTTCGGCATGCCCGAGCGCTCCATTGAGCTATTTGAAAAAGCCAAGGCCGTCTACGAGGGGAATCTCCCCGAGAACGACGGACGGCTGGGGGGCCTCTACAACAACATGGGCCTTGCGTACATGGCGCTCGGCCGCTTCGGGGAGGCCTATGAAAGTTTTTTGAAGGCCCTGGACGTGATGGGCAAGGTGGAGCACGGGGCCCTGGAACAGGCCATCACGTACCTGAATCTCGCCAACGCGGTGGAGCTGGAGCACGGCCTCGAGAAGGGCGAGAAGAAGATCGAGCAGTATTTGGAGAAGGCTGCCGCCCTGCTGGACGACGGGACCCTGCCGAGGGACGGGTACTACGCCTTCGTGTGCGAGAAGTGCGCCCCCACCTTCGACTACTACGGCTGGTTCCTCATAGCCGACGATCTTAAAGAAAGGGCCAAAGCGATCTATGAACGGGCTTGAGCTTTCCCGGGCGTTCTACGAAGAGTACGGCGCGCCCATGCTCCGGGAGCAGTTCCCCGCGCAGGCGGGGCTGATCGCCGTGGGCCTTCTGGGCAGCGGGTCCGAGTGCTTGGGCTTCGACGACGAGGTGAGCCGGGACCACGACTTCGAGCCCGGGTTCTGCCTGCTGCTGCCGGACGAAAGCGTGGTGGACCGGCGGACCGCCTTTTTGCTGGAGCGTGCCTACGCGAAGCTCCCCAAGGAATTCATGGGGTTCCGGCGCAGCGCCTTGGCCCCCGTGGGCGGGGCCCGGCACGGGGTCCTCAGGGCGGCGGACTTCTTCACGGAGAAGGTGGGCGCCCCCGACGGCGTGCTCACGGTGGACCAGTGGCTGAAGCTCCCCCAGCAAGCGCTGCTGGAGGCCACGGGCGGCCAGCTCTTCCGGGACGATCTCGGGGAGGTCACGGCCATCCGGGCGGCCCTGTCCCATATGCCGGAGGACGTGCGCAAAAAGCGCCTCAGCGGCCACCTGCTCCTCATGGCCCAGGCGGGGCAGTATAACTACCTCCGGTGCCTGAAGCACGGGGAGCCCGCCGCGGCCCAGCTGGCGGTCAACGAGTTCGTGAAGAGCTGCATCGAAGTGGTCTTCCTGCTGAACCGGGCCTACGCCCCCTACTATAAATGGAGCTTCCGGGCGCTGCGGCGGCTACCCAAGCTGTCGTTGACGGCGGAGACGCTGGAGTATCTTTTGACCACGGGGAACGACCCCGAGCTGGCGGAATCGAAGTACGACATGATCGAGAGCACCGCGGCAGACGTCATCGACGAGCTCCAAAACCAGGGCCTCACCAAGGCCATCTGCGGCGACCTCGAGAAGCACGCCTACTCCGTCAACGACGGCATCGAGGACGGGGATGTGCGGAACCTGAACATTTTATACACGATCTAAAGGAGAAATGCCATGAAGATACAGGGCTTACAGAAGATGACGCTGCTGGACTTCCCCGGCCGGGTGGCCTGCACGGTGTTTTTGGGCGGCTGCGACTTTCGCTGCCCCTTCTGCCACAACGGGGAGCTGCTGGACGGCTCCGCCCCGGCGGTCATGGACGATGCAGAATTGCTTAAGTTCCTGAAGGGCCGCCAGGGCCTCTTGGACGGGGTGGCCATCACCGGCGGAGAGCCCCTGCTGCGGAAGGATCTGCCGGAGCTCCTCCGCGCCATCCGTGAGCTGGGCTTCGGGGTGAAGGTGGATACCAACGGCAACCACCCGGACGCCCTGGCGGCGCTCCTTCAGGAGGGGCTGGTGGACTATGTGGCTATGGACCTGAAGAACAGCCCCGAGAAGTACGCCCTGACCGTGGGCCTCGACAACCTGGACCTTGCCCCCATCCGCCGGAGCGTGAAGCTCTTGATGGATAGCTCCATCCCCTACGAGTTCCGCACCACGGTGGTGGACGAGCTCCACAAGGCGGCGGATTTCGAGGCCATGGGCCGGTGGATCGCCGGGGCGAAGGCCTACTTTTTGCAGCCCTTCACCGACCGGGATTCCGTGCCCTTCGCGGGCCTGCACGCCCCCACAAGGGAAAATTTGGAAAAATACGCATCTATGGCAAGGGTATACGTGCCCTATACATCCATTCGCGGCCTATAATCAGGCTTTTTTGCAGATCACCTGTGTATACTGCGCCGTATAAATACAAGATATTGTGTGATTTGTTAACAAACAACACAAGATATTGACACCGCACCACAAGATATGGTAGAGTAGCCATGCTCGGGTGTTGCGGCTGTATCGGGCTGCGCCCCATCAGTTTTTCAAAATATCGCTTAGGAGAAGTACCTATGTATCAAGTCAAAAAGCGTGACGGACAGATCGCCGAATTCACCATCAGCAAGATCACCGGCGCCATCACCAAGGCGTTCGTGGCCCTGAACAAGGCCTATCATCCCAGTGTGATCGACCTGTTGGCCCTCCATGTGACGGCGGACTTCGAGAACAAGATCCAGGACGGCTGCATCGCCGTGGAGGACATCCAGGACAGCGTGGAAAAGGTGCTGTCTGAAAGCGGCTATGCGGACGTGGCCAAGGCCTACATCCTGTACCGCAAGCAGCGGGAGAAGGTCCGGAACGTGAACTCCGCCCTCCTCAACTACAAGGACCTGGTGGACAACTATCTGAAGATCGCCGACTGGCGGGTGAAGGAGAACTCCACCGTCACCTACTCCGTGGGCGGCCTGATCCTCTCCAACTCCGGCGCCATCACCGCCAACTACTGGCTCACCGAGATCTACGATCCCGAGGTGGCGGAGGCCCACCGTAGCGCGGCCATCCATCTCCACGACCTTAGCATGCTCACCGGCTACTGCGCGGGCTGGAGTTTGAAGCAGCTCATCCAGGAGGGCCTCGGCGGCGTGCCCGGCAAGATCACCTCCTCCCCGGCCAGCCACCTCTCCACCCTCTGCAACCAGATGGTCAACTTCCTGGGCATCATGCAGAACGAGTGGGCCGGCGCCCAGGCCTTCTCCAGCTTCGATACCTACCTCGCTCCCTTCGTGAAGGTGGACAACCTCTCCCAGAAGGAAGTGAAGCAGTGCGTCCAGAGCTTCATCTACGGCGTGAACACGCCCAGCCGCTGGGGCACCCAGGCGCCCTTCTCCAACATCACGTTGGACTGGACCGTGCCCAAGGACCTCGAAAACCTGCCCGCCATCGTGGGCGGCAAGGAGATGGACTTCACCTACGGCGACTGCAAGAAGGAAATGGACATGGTGAACAAGGCGTTCATCGAGGTCATGATCGAGGGCGACGCCAACGGCCGCGGCTTCCAGTACCCCATCCCCACCTACTCCATCACCCGGGACTTCGACTGGAGCGAGACCGAGAACAACAAGCTCCTGTTCGAGATGACCGCCAAGTACGGCACGCCCTACTTCTCCAACTACATCAACTCCGACATGGAGCCCAGCGACGTCAGGTCCATGTGCTGCCGGCTGCGGCTCGACCTGCGTGAGCTTCGCAAGAAGTCCGGCGGGTTCTTCGGATCCGGCGAAAGCACCGGCTCCGTGGGCGTGGTGACCATCAACCTGCCCCGGCTCGCGTACCTGGCCAGCGACGAGAAGGATTTCTACGCCCGCCTCGATCGGATGATGGACATCGCCGCCCGGAGCCTCAAGACCAAGCGGACCGTCATCACCAAGCTCCTGGATGCGGGCCTGTACCCCTACACCAAGCGGTACCTGGGCACCTTCAACAACCACTTCTCCACCATCGGCCTCATCGGCATGAACGAGGTGGGCCTGAACGCCAAGTGGCTCAGGAAGGATCTGACCCATCCCGAGACCCAGCAGTTCGCCAAGGACGTGCTGAACCATATGCGGGAGCGCCTCAGCGACTATCAGGAGCAGTACGGCGACCTCTACAACCTGGAGGCCACCCCGGCGGAGTCCACCACCTATCGTTTCGCCAAGCACGACAAGGAGGAGTTCCCCGACATCATCACCGCCAACGAGAACGGCACGCCCTACTACACCAACTCCTCCCACCTGCCCGTGGGCTACACGGAGGACGTGTTCTCGGCCCTCGATATCCAGGACGATCTGCAGACCCTGTACACCTCCGGCACCGTGTTCCACGCCTTCCTGGGGGAGAAGCTTCCCGACTGGAAGGCCGCGGCCAACCTGGTTCGGAAGATCGCCGAAAACTATAAGCTCCCCTATTACACCCTGTCCCCCACCTATTCGGTGTGCAAGGACCACGGCTATATCACGGGCGAGCACTTCACCTGCCCCATCTGCGGACAGAAGACCGAGGTCTACAGCCGCATCACCGGCTACTACCGGCCCGTGCAGAACTGGAACGACGGCAAGGCCCAGGAGTTCAAGGATCGGAAGGTCTACAACATCGGCCGGTCCGTGCTGACCCATGTGGGCCCCAAGCCCGAGGGCGCAGCTGCGGAGAAGCCCGTGTTCACAACCCCCGCAGAGGAAGTCAAGGCCGAGCCCGTGGCGGAGGTGAAGGAAGAGGTGAAGGCGGGCAGCGCCAGCATCCTGCTGTTCAAGACGCCCACCTGCCCCAACTGCAAGCTGGCCATGGCGCTCCTCGATAAGGCGGGCATCGCCTACACGCCGCTGAACGCCAACGAGAACAAGGAGCTGGTCAACCAGTACGGCGTGAAGCAGGCCCCCACCCTGGTGCTCATCGAGGGAGACGGGTTCACCTCCTTCCGCGGCGTCAGCGATATCAAGGGCTGGCTCATGGGGAAAAAGTAATAGAGGAATCTATTGAAAGCCATTCAACTTTTCTTGAAAGAAAAGTTGAACAAAAGAACTTTAAGAAGGGAAAGATCGCTTCAGCGAAGCCTTTGATCCCTTCTTAAGCTTCTCTTTTTTCGGTTCCTTTTTTCTCTTCACCGAAGAGAAAAAAGGAACACAACAAAACTTGAGGTATTCATCATGTACGACATCATCGTCATCGGCGGCGGCCCGGCGGGCATGACCGCGGCGCTGTACGCCCTGCGGAACGGCAAAAGCGTGCTGGTGCTGGAGAAGCACGGCTTCGGCGGCCAGATCACCTACTCCCCCAAGGTGGAGAACTACCCGGGCACCATCCAAATGAGCGGCAACGAGTTCGCCGACAAGCTCCTGGAGCAGATACTGGCCCTGGGCGCCGAGGTGGAGCTGGAAAAGGCCGTGGCCGTGGAGGAAGCGGACGGCCACAAGCTGGTGCGGACCGAGGAGGGGAACGCATTCGAAGCTATGGCCGTGGTCATCGCCACGGGCGTGAAGCATCGAATGCTGGGCCTGCCCGGGGAGAACGAGCTGGTGGGCAACGGCATCTCCTTCTGCGCCGTGTGCGACGGCGACTTTTTCTCCGGCCAAACCGTCTGCGTGGCCGGCGGCGGCAACTCCGCGCTCCAGGAGGCGATCCTGCTGGCGGAGAAGTGCCGGGAGGTCATCATCCTCCAGGACCTGCCCGAGCTCACGGGTGAGGAGACCCTGCAGAAGATCCTCCGAAGCCGCAGCAACGTGACGATCGAAACCAACCGGAAGATCGTGGGCGTCCAATCGAACGGCGACGGCCTCACCGGTGTCACCGTGGCGGACCGGATCACCGGCGCGGAGCGGACCATCCCCGCCCAGGGGCTGTTCATCGCCATCGGCCTCATCCCCGAAAACGGGCCCTTTGCGGACCTGGCGGACCTGAACGGCTACGGCTACTTCTCCTCCGGCGAGGACTGCCTCACCCGGACCCCCGGCGTGTACGTGGCCGGGGACTGCCGCAGTAAGGCCATCCGCCAGCTCACCACCGCCTGCGCCGACGGCGCCGTGGCCGCTTTGGCCGCGTGCCGGTACGTGAACGAGAGGAAATAAACAACGTTCCTTTTTCTCTTCGGTGAAGAGAAAAAGGAACCGAAAAAGAGAAGCTTAAGAAGATAATGGGAGATTACTTCTTAAGCTTTTTTCGTTGTATTAAATACAGTATCAGGAGCAGGAACGCGGCGCCCAGGAGCACCCCGGCAAAGTCGATGCCCATGTCCCGCAGCTCGCAGGAACGGCCGGGGACGAAAGCTTGCTGGACCTCGTCCAGCACCGCCCGGACCCCGCCCAAGATAAGGGCCGCCGGGAACGCCCGCCGGGGCGGCAGATCCACCGAGAAGGCGGCGAAAGCAAGCAGGCCCAACACGGCGAAGAGGGTGAAGTGGGCGAGCTTCCGCACCGCGAAGGACCAGTCCTCCATCCGCAGCAGCTGCGCCTCCGGGGACAGGCTCGAAAAACTCCTGTCGAAGGTGCTGAGGAGCCAGCGGACCACCAGATCGGAGGTCGCCGACGATCCCTCCGCGTCCTCCGTGGAGAAGTAGAAGATCAGCCCCATCCAGGCCACCGCCAGCGCCCAGAGCGCCAGGCGCAGCCAAATTTTGCGACGATCCGTCATAGCCTCCCCCTTCCTGCGATCTGCCCCATTATACCGAGGAAAGGGGCCCTTGGCAACCCCGTCACTGCATCCGGTACCGGTCCTCCAGCAGCGGCTGGCAGTAGGCGTACAGCGCTTCCAGGGAGACGAAGCGATACAGGATCCCCGTCGCCAGCTTGACGCAGGAGATCAGCTTGTTCCTGTGATCGATCCAAATATCCACGGTCCCTGCTTCCATAGCATCCCCTCCTTATCTATAAGACGCCGCAGAGGGGCAAATGGTTGCATGAAAAAAGACGGTCGCCCGTCTTTTTATACCGTTCTGACGTGCTCCTCCAGCTTCTTCTTCACCCGCTGGATGGCGTTGTCGATGGATTTGGGTGGCTTAGAGAGCAGCTGCCCGATCTGCTGGTAGGAGAGGCCCTTCAGATACAGCCCCAGCACCTGCTTCTCCAGAGGGGACAGCTTCTCCTGGATGTCCCGGGCCATGGCCTCCATGTTCTCCTGGCCGATGAGCATTTCCTCCGGGTCACTGACGCCCATGCCCGAGAGCACGTCCATCAGCGTCCGATCCGTGGACCCGGGCTCGTAGACCGGCTGGTTCAACGACACGTAGGTGTTGAGCGGCTGGTGCTTCTTGCGGGTGGCGCCCTTGATGGCGGTCAGGATCTGGCGGGTGATGCACAGCTCCGCAAAGCTGCGGAAGGCGGCGTTCTTGGCGCCGTCGTACTCGCACACGGCCTTGTATAGCCCCAGCATCCCCTCCTGGACCAGGTCCTCGTTGTCCGCGCCCACCAGGAAGAAGGTGCGGGCCCGGGCCCGGACCAGGGGCTTGTACCGGTCGTACAGCTCCCACTCCGCCTCCTCGTCCCCCTGCCGGAGGAGCGACAGCAATTCCTCGTCGCTTCTGCGTCCCTTCTCCATCGTCACTCCTTGGCCTGTTCCTGTCGCCGCTTCTCGAACAGCAGGATGCCCGCGGCCACCCCCGCGTTCAGGGAGTCCACGTGCCCCTGCATGGGGATGGACACCAGATAGTCGCACCGCTCCTTCACCAGCCGGGAAAGGCCCTCTCCCTCGTTCCCAATGACCAGGGCGAAGGCGCCGGTCATGTCCTGCCGGTACATGCTCTCCCCCGCCATGTCGGCCCCGGCGATCCAGAGCCCCGCAGCCTTCAGCTCCTCCAATGCGGCGGAGATGTTCACCACCCGGGCGATCAGCATGTGCTCGCTGGCCCCGGCGCTGGATTTCACGGCGGCGGCGGTGACAGGCGCGCTCCTGTGCTTGCCCAGAATGATCCCGTGAGCCCCGGCGCAGTCAGCGCTGCGGATGATGGAGCCCAGGTTGTGGGGGTCCTCCACCCCGTCCAGCACCACCACGAAGGGCTTCTCCCCCTTCTGGTCGGCCAGGGCCAGGATGTCGCTGATCTCGCAGTATTCCACGCCCGCGGTGTAGGCCACGATCCCCTGATGGTTGGCGGTCTTGCCGCCGTGGCCGAAGGGCAGGCACACCTCGTCCAGCTTCTTGCGGTTCACCTCGTGGACGATGATCCGGGCGTCCTTAGCCAGGGCCACGATCTCCCGCAAGGACCCGTCGGGCTCGGTCTGGACCAATACTTTGTCGATGCTGCGGCCCGCCTTCACCGCCTCCTTCACCGCGTTGCGGCCGAAGATCAAAAAGGGCAGCTCGTCGGGCTCCTTCTCCTCCGCCACGGCGGGGGCGGGGGCCGCGGGCTTGCTCACCCGGTCCCGGCGGGGCTTGTCGTTCCCGTAGGCGTAGGTCTTGCCGCCCTTCTCCGGCCGCGAGGGGCGGGCGCCGCTGGCCCTGCTGCGGTCGAAGCCCTCCCGGCGGTCGCCGCCATATCTCTGGCGGCCCCGGCCGCCCTCGTCTGCGCTCTTTCTGAATGCCATATTCACTCTTCCTTTCCTGCTTCTTCGTTGACTTGCACGGCCACCGCCATGAGCTCGTCCACCCGTTCCTCCCGGCCCAGGACCCACAGATGCCCCAGCAGGGTCTCCAGGCCCGTAGCCACCCGGTAGTCCATCACGTTGGCGTTTTTGGGCACGGTGCCGCTGTGGGCGTTCCGGCCCCGGCGATAGATGGCCAATTCCTCCTCCGAGAGCAGGGGCTCCAGGGCGAAGAAGGCCCGGGCCTGCCCCTGGGCGCAGACCATCCTGGCCGACAGCAGATGGAGGTTGTGGACCGTTTCGGGGTGGGTATGGATGAGATAGGCCCGGACGTAGAGGTCGTAGACCGTGTCCCCCACGTACGCCAGGTTCAATGCCGGTATCTGCCGGGGGTCCTCCACCGGATAGCGGAGGGCCCGGCTCATGCGCTGCTGAGCGTTCAGTTCCATGCGGGTATGATGTCCTCCCCGTTGGCTTCCCCCGGCGTGGGGCGCACGGCGTAGCCCCAGCTGCCGTCGGCCGCCCGGGCATAGGACACGTCCGGCTCCAGGGCGGGGACCTCCACGCTGTCCAAAAGGTTGTAGTTGGCGTCCACCAACAGCAGCGATTCCCCGTAGCGGCTGAGGCCGAAGCCGGTGCAGAGGGGATCGGCGTCCGCCGCCTCGCTGCCGCCGGTGAAATAGACCAGCAGATACTCCCCCGCCTCCAGCGTCACGTCGGGGAGCCTGTACTTGTAGCTCTGCTTGGGGTTGTCGGTGAGGCCGTAGCCCTTCAGGTTCAGGTCCCGGTTGGTGCCGTTGTAGAGCTCCACCCAGTCGGGCGTGTCCAATGTCTCGGACACCAGGGACTCGTGGTTGGCGGTGCAGATCTCGTTGAGGATCAGGGTGCCGCCGGAGGGGGCCTCCGTCAGATACCGCCAGAGGAAGAAGCCCACGCCGCCTATAAGCAGGAGGGTGATCAGCAGCCCCAGGGGCAGCCGAAGATCCGGCCCCCGGCGGCGGCCTTTGAACTCCTCCTCGAAGGAGGGCACCTCCGCCGGTGCGCCTTCGCTCTCCTCGGGAGAAAGCAGCCGTATATCGTTCGTTTTTTCGCGTTCCATGGAAGTAAGTATATCATGGATCGGCGGGATTGGGAACAGGGCCGCTGCATATTTTTTCATGGAAGGAGGGGAAAAACTTGCGTACGGGCCGGAGAACCGCTATAATATGTATAATATGGGGGGAAAGGAGGTCCAGTATCCATGGTCAAGACCGCGAAATTCGGCGGCTCGTCCCTGAGTGACGCCGGTCAGTTCCAAAAGGTGGCCGCCATCGTCCGGGAGGACCCGGCGCGCCGGTTCGTGGTGGTCAGCGCCCCGGGCAAGCGCTTCTCCGGGGACGACAAGATCACGGACCTGCTCTATCGCTGTGCCGCTTTGGCTGGCCGGCGGGAGGATTTCTCCGCCCCCTTCGGCCAGATCCGGGACCGGTATCTGTCCATCGAGCGGGATCTCGGGTTAGAACAGACCCACATGGGCCCCGCCTTGGACGAGATCGAGGCAGCCTTGCGCACCGGCCGGGCCAGCCGGGACTTCGTGGCCAGCCGGGGCGAATACCTCTGCGCCAGGCTCATGGGGGCGTATCTGGGCGCGCCCATGGTGGACGCCGCCCAGCTCATCCGCTTCAAGGAGGACGGAACGCTGGACATGGAGCGGACGGCCTGCTACTGCGCGCCGTTGAAGGACCTGCCCCTGGCCGTGATCCCCGGCTTCTATGGGACCATGCCCGACGGGTCCATCCGCACCTTCTCCCGGGGCGGCTCCGACATCACCGGGGCTATCATCGCCCGGGCGGTGGGCGCCAGCGAGTACGAGAACTGGACGGACGTGGACGGGTTCATGATGGCCGACCCACGGATCGTGCCGGAGGCCCGGGTCATGCACGCCGTGTCCTATACGGAGCTGCGGGAGCTCAGCTACATGGGCGCCTCCGTGCTCCACGAGGAAAGCATCTTCCCCGTGCGGGAAGCCCGCATCCCCATCCACGTGCGCAACACCAACCATCCCGAGGCCGGGGGCACCTGGATCGTCAACGAGGGCACCCTCATGAAGGAGCATCGCCAGGGCCTCCTGGCCGGCAGCGGTAAGGGCCGCGGAGCCGTGGAGGGGCCAGGGGGCGTAGGCCGAGTAGTCGAAGTTGGACAGGGGGAGGTGGTAGTCCAGGGAGACCAGGCCCTTGCTCTCCAGGTTCCGCAGGACGGCGGCCACCCGGTCCGGCTCCCCCTCCAGCTCCAGGCAGACGGGGACCTCGTCGTCGGCCCGGCGGGCCAGGGGGAGGAAGGGGGTCTGGGCGAAGGCCCGGAGGGCGGTGAGCTCGTCCCGAGTCAGCAGCAGGTCCCCGCAGCCGGGGCAGGCGCCGCAGGACGGGCAGGAATCGCAGGAATGGGGGGTGTTGGGCATGGAAGTCTCCTTTCGGACCGGTTGACAGTGTTCGACGGGATATGATAGACTGCATCCCAGAAGGGCGCTGCACAAACGGCGGCGGTTTGGCCACATCCTCCCGAAAGGGGGTGAGGCCCGTGTTGTCTGTCACTCCGGTGACGATCACCCTCCATATTTTTGGAAAAGTGATCACCATTCGGATCAAAGACGAAAACCGCCACTCTGCCAAGTGACGGTTTTCTGAAACGATTGTTTCGATTCCTTAACGCTTGAATGAGCCAAACCGCTTGCCGCAGGGCCCTTCTGCTGGTATAATACCATCTGCAACCCCAAATGTCAAGAAAACAACGGAGGCCCAGTATGCGCGTCGCCATCCACACCCTCGGCTGCAAGGCCAACCAATATGAGACCCAGGCCATGGAGGCCATCCTGCGGGAACGGGGCCACACCCTGGTCTCCTTCGACGGGGCGGCCGACGCCTATGTGGTCAACAGCTGCACCGTCACCGCCGTCAGCGACCGGAAAAGCCGTCAGGCGGTGCGCCAGGCCCGGAAGCGGGCCCCGGAGGCCTTGGTGGCCCTGTGCGGCTGCTATCCCCAGGTCTCCCCCCAGGGGGCGGCGGACCTGGACTGCGACCTCATCGCCGGCACCGGGGACCGGGTGGCCTTCCTGGACCTGCTGGAGCAGGCGGCGGCCACCCGGGAGAAGACCGTGGCCCTGGACGACCCCTTCCGCCGCAGGACCTTCGAGGTCCTCCCCGCCGGGGGGCTGTCGGGAAGGACCCGGGCCATGCTCAAGGCCGAGGACGGCTGCGCCAACTTCTGCGCCTACTGCATCATCCCCTACGCCCGGGGGGCGGTGCGGTCCCTGCCCCTGGACCGGGCGGCGACCCAGGCGGGGGATCTGGCCGCCCAGGGCTATCGGGAGATCGTCCTCACAGGCATCGAGCTCTCCTCCTACGGCCGGGACCTCCCCGGACGGCCCGGCCCGGCGGACCTCATCGAACAGGTCTGCGCCGCCGCCCCGGGGGTTCGGGTGCGGCTGGGGTCCCTGGAACCCCGGACGGTGACGGAGGACTTCTGTGCCCGGCTGGCCGCCCTGCCCGACCTCTGCCCCCACTTCCACCTCTCCCTCCAGAGCGGGTGCGACGAGACATTGCGGCGAATGCGGCGGAAGTACGACACGGAACGCTATTTCCGGTCTGTGGCGCTCCTGCGGGAGCACTTTGACCGCCCCGGCATCACCACGGACCTGATCGTGGGCTTCCCCGGGGAGACCGAGGCGGAG
>ONNZ01000040.1 GCA_900319345.1 uncultured Eubacteriales bacterium | reverse complement strand
CTGCGGCTCGTCTGCCTCAACAAGAAGTACGAGCTGATCTACGAGGGCGTCATCTCCTCCGGCTCCCTCACCGAGGTGCTGGCGGACCCCCGACCCATCCTGGAGACGGCCCTGATCCACAAGGCCTGCTTCATCGCCCTCGCCCACAACCACCCCTCGGGGGACCTGACCCCCTCCCGGGAGGATCAGGCGGCGGCCCAGCGCATCGAGGCCGCGGCGGAGGCCGTGGGCATGGGCGTGGCCGACCAGTTCGTCCTGGGCCGGGGCGCCGTCTACAGCCTGCGCATGGACCGGGTGCTGCTCTTTTCCACCCCCGACCTGGTCACGGACATGACCCTCGGGGAGTACGCCCGGCGGGGTTGAGGGAGGACAGCCTTTTTTCGATCAGAGAATTATAGTTTCCGATCAGAGAACAACTATTGACAAAACCGGCCGATGCCGGTACATTTTGGTATAGAACGAAGAGGACGGGATTTTTCATGAATTCGGCTGAAAAAACGGTTATGCTGCTTAAACTTCTGGGTCAGGCGCCCTATGTGCACGGCGTCACGGAGCTGGGGGAGAAGATAGAGTGCACCAAGAGCGGGACCTACAAGCTTTTGACGGCCCTGGTCCACGGGGGATTGGCTGCGCAGACGGCCAGCCATAAATACACCCTTGGGCCCACCGTCTACCTGCTGGGCAAGACCTACGAGGACAAGATCGGCCTGTCCAAGATGGTGAAGCCCTATCTGGCCAGGCTGCGGGACCTGACGGGTGAAAACGCCTCCTTCAGCATGCTCATCGACGGCAAGGCGGTGCTGATCCATCGGGAGGAGAGCCGGCAGCTGATCCGGCTGGTGGGCAGCGTGGGCCAGGAGCGGCCCCTCCATGCCGGCGCCACCGGCAAGGTATTGGGCGCTTTTCAGGACGAGGAAGTGACCCGTCGCCGGCTGATGGAGAAGCCGCTGGAGGCCTATACGGAGCGCACCATCACCTCGCCGGAAGCGCTGCTGGAGGAATATCGGCGGATCCGGGAACAGGGGTACGCCATCGCCGAAGGAGAGCTGCACATCGAGACCATGGGCGTGGGCGCGCCCATCCGCGACTCGTCCGGGCAGGTTTGGGCCGCCATTGCCATCGGCGCGCCTCGGATGCGGGTGGACGATGCGAAGAAAGAGCGCTATATCTTTTTGGTCAAGGAGACCGCCCGGGAGATCTCTCAGGAGCTGTCTCAGGAAAGAAATCTGACAGATTGATAAATTGGTTTCCTCATAGAGAACAATAAAAGGAAATATGCACCGCATCGCCGTATATTCCCAACGGTATACATTTTGTATCGTTGGGTATTTTTTTCTTGCTTTTTTTCGATGACACTGTTATAATAAAAACGTAAACAGGGTTTCCTGTTAGAGAACATCAAATATACAGGAGGAGCGCACAATGGATCTCAGTCAGGTTGAAAAGTATAACGAGGAAGTCGCGAAGCTTCGTGCCCAGCGGGACAAGGACTATGCTGAGTACGACGCCGCGGGCCGCATCTGGGGTCTGGTGCCCCGGGAGCGGATCACCAAGATCAAGTTTCCCCGGGTGAGCAAGGAGATCATCGACGGGTATCTCTCCATGGAAGATATGTCCACCACCGTTTCCGACGTGCTGGACGGCCTGGGCATCGACGGCGCTATCCCCACGTCCTATCTGAAACCCGTCATCCCCGGCAGCAAGATCTGCGGCCCGGCGGTGACGATCCGCAACATCCCCGTCCGCAAGACGCCTACCCAGGGCGCCCACGATCACGACTTCATCGCCATGTCCACCCGGGACATCTACTACATCGGCGAGCCCGGCGACGTGCTGGTGTCCGACTTCGGCGGGAACCTGGAAGTGAGCAACATGGGCGGTCAGAGCTGCACCGTGGGCAAGAGCTGCGGCTTCGCGGGCAACATCGTCAACGGCTGCTGCCGGGACGTTTCCTCCATCCGCGAGATGGGCTACCCCGTGTTCAGCGTAGGGACCACCCAGATCACCGGCAAGTATCGCATGGAGTGCGTGGAAATGAACGGGCCCGTGACCCTCTGCGGCAAGCTGGTCATCCCCGGCGACCTCATGGTGGCGGACGATTCCGGCGTGTGCATCGTGCCCTACGAGCTGGCCGAACCCGTGCTGCAGGAGTGCCTGAAGATCGCCGCCTCCGAGGAGCGCATGCGCAAGCTCATCGAGACCAAGGCGCCCATTTCTGAGCTGCGGCCCCTGTTCCGCGCCAGATACAAATAAGACAGAGCAGAAGGAGGACGAGATCATGATGGATCCAATCGTAGCCGCGGAATATGAAGAATACAAAGCGGCCGGCCGCATTTGGGGCGTGATCGACAAAGAAAACATCAAAAAGATCAAGTTCCCTCGGGTCCCCAAGGAGATTATAGACGGATTCAAGGCGCTGGAGGACGACCTTACCGGCACGGTGAGCGACATCCTGGACGCTCTGGGCTACAACAAGGTCATCCCCGCCAACGTACTTCGGCCCATCGAGCCGGGTCATCTGATCGTGGGCACGGCGGTGACACTGCGCAGCATCCCCATCGAGAAGACCACCACCCAGGGTCTTCGGGATCACGACTTCATCAAGATGGCCTCCCGGGAAGTGAACTATCTGGCGGAGCCCGGCGACGTGCTGGTGGGTGACGCCGGCGGCATGACCGAGATGAGCAGCATGGGGGGACAGTCCTTCGTCTCCGCCAAGATCCGCGGTTTGGAAGGCGTGGTCATCGACGGCGCGGTTCGGGACGTGGGCGAGATCCGCAAGTACGGCGTGCCCACCTGGTGCCGGGGTGCTACGCCCAAGACCGGCAAATGCCGGATCGAGGCCATGGAGATCAACGGACCGGTGGTCCTGTGCGGCATCCAGATCAATCCCGGCGACCTCATCATCGCCGACGATTCCGGCATCTGCGCCGTGCCGCCGCAACACGCGGCCTACGTGTTGGAGAAGTGCCGTCAGATCCTGCCGGACGAGGAGATCATGCGGGAGCTGATCGAAAAGGACGCCCCCATCTCTGAGATCAAGAAACTGTTTCGCAAGCGCTATACCGACGACGATAACAAATAAAAAAATATAACACGGAGGAAAAAGAAATGAAAAAGGTAGTTGCTCTGATCCTGGCCGTTGCCCTGTTCCTGTCCTTCGCCGCCTGCGGCAGCAAGACGGCTGAAACGACCGCTCCCGCCGAGACCAAGACTGAAACCACGCAGAAGGAGCCTTACAAGTTCTCTGGCACCGTCACCGTCACCGTGCCCTTCAATGCGGGCAGTAACACCGACAACCAGATCCGCTTCATCCAGCCCTATCTGGAGAAGCATCTTGGCGCCAACATCATCGTGGTCAACGCGGGCGGCGCTTCCGGCGTCATCGGCACCACGGACTTCCTCAGCCAGAAGGCGGACGGCACCAACATCCTCTTCAGCCTGCCCACCCCCACCGTCTATAAGCCCGCCGGCGGCGACACCCAGTACACCCTGGACGACCTTATCCCCGTTGCGCAGACTTCCTCCTCGCCCTTCTATCTGGCCGTATCCGCCAATAACCAGGAGATTACCGACGGCAAGGGCCTGCTGGAGTACATCAAGAACAACCCCGGCAAGTTCACCTACGCCAACGCCGGCAACGGCGGCATCGCCCATCTGGCCTTTGCGGCTTTCCTCAACGGCGAGGGGCTGGACGCTCTGAGCGTGCCCTTCACCGGCGGCACCGCCGACTGCTACACCGCCGTCATGGGCGGCCACGTCATGGGCCACGCGGTCAGCGAGCCCGATCTGGTGGGCCGCACCGACTACAGGGTACTGGTGAACCTGGGCACCAAGTCCACCACCGAGGGCTTCACCGACATCCCCACGCTGGAGGAGCTGGGCTATCCCGGCTATGCCACGGACACCTTCGCCGGCTTCTACTACATGAAGGGCGTGGATCCTGAGATCGTGGCCGCCTTCGACGCCGCCGTGGCTGCGACGCTGAGCGATCCCGAATTCCAGGCAAAGGCCGCGGAAGCAAACTTCGGCTATGCCTATCTCAATTCCGCCGACTTCACTTACGTCTGCCAGAACACCACCAAGAACATCATTCCCGTGCTGAAGAGCCTCGCCAACTGACATGCTGTTTCTCCGTCCCGCTTCCCGAACCGGAGGCGGGACGGCCGTATCTATCCCACACTGAGTATGAGGTGAACACATGAACAAACGCAACTTCATCAGCAGCCTCGTGGTTATGGCCTTTTTCGCCTTCTTCTTCTGGCAGGCTCAGGCCCTGAAGCAGAGCGCCGCCTATTGGCCCAAGCTGATCTGTATCGTGGGCATAGCGCTTTCCCTGGCCAACGCCCTCATCGCCGGTATCAAGTGGACCAAAGAGAAGGACAGGGAAGGGGTGTTCCCTCTCAACAAGAAGCAGCTGCTCAATTCTCTGATCCTGCTGGCCGTAGCCGCCTGCTGGATGTTCTGCATCCCGCGGATCGGCTATCTGGTCTCCTCCTTCACGGCCACCTGCATCCTGGTGCTGGTGTTCGAGCCGGTCAAAGACAGGAAGCACATCGTTCGGGACGTGATCGTCACCCTGATCTTTTCCGGGCTGATCTACGGGCTGTTCGCCCTGCTGGGCGTCCACTTCCCCAAGGGACTATTGATATAGGAGGCGTGCGGCCATGTCTGAGATCCTGAACTATATCCTGGTGGCGTTCTCGCCCATCAACCTGCTCTTTGCCCTGATCGGCACCGTCATCGGCATCACCGTAGGCGCCCTGCCCGGGTTCACGCCCACCATGGGCATCGCCGTGCTGATCCCGCTGACCTATACCATGGAACCGGCCTCCGCCCTGGTGTTCCTGGGCGCCATCTACTGCGGTTCCATGTTCGGCGGCTCCATCTCCGCCATCCTCATCAATACGCCGGGCACCAGCGCCGCCGCGGCCACGGCCATGGACGGCCATGCCATGACGCAGAAGGGCAAGGCTCACGGCGCCCTGGTGGAGGCCTCCGTCGCCTCCTTCTGGGGCGGCATCATCAGCGTGCTGGCCCTCATCTTCCTGGCCCCGCCGCTGGCCCGATTCGCTTTTCAGTTCGGCCCCCAGGAACGGTTCATGATGGCCCTGTTCGGCCTCACCATCATCGCTTCTTTGTCCACGAAGGACGTGATCAAGGGCCTGATGATGGGCTGCGTAGGCCTGGTGGTGGCCTGCATCGGCATGGATCCCATGCTGGGTTCTCCCCGGTTCACCTTCAAAAACACCTACCTCATGGGCGGCATCACCATGATCCCCACGGTCATCGGCCTGTTCAGCGTATCACAGATATTCTCCACGCTGAAGGACCCCGTCAAGCTGGCGGACAAGGACATGATCGCCCAGTTCCGGGAGGCGAAGATCTCCTGGAAGGATCTGGTGCGCTACCCGGTGACCTACCTGCGCTCCGCCGTCATCGGCATCGTGGTGGGCATCATCCCCGGCACCGGCGGCGACGTGGCTTCCTACGTATCCCATAACGTGGGCCGCGCCTTCAGCAAGGAGGAGGATTTCGGCCACGGCGCGCGGGAGGGCGTGGCCTGCTGTGAGGCGGCCAACAACGCCGTTACCGGCGGCACGCTGATCCCCACGCTGACGCTGGGCGTGCCCGGCAACGCCACCACGGCTGTGATGCTTTCCGCGCTGACCATCCACGGTCTGACCCCCGGATACGGTCTGTTCACCACCGAGCGGGCGGTGACCTACCCCTTCATCTGCGCTTTGTTCCTGGCGAACCTGCTGATGCTGATCATCGGCATGTTCGGCGCCAAGCATTTCGCCAAGGTCACCCTGACGCCGAAGAACATTCTGAGCGCCTTCGTGCTGGCGCTGAGCGTCATGGGCACCTACGCCGTTCGCGGCAATGCCAGGGACGTGTTGGTCATGCTGATCTTCGGCGTCGTCGGCTATGTGCTCAAGCTCTACAAGTACAACGTGGTGCCCATCGTTCTCGGTCTCATCCTGGGGCCCATCGCGGAACAGGGGTTGTCTCAGGCCCTGCTGCTCAACGGGAATTCCCTGAGCACCACCCTCCTGTCCATGCTGACCCGGCCCATCTGCATCACACTGCTAGTGCTCATGATCGCGTCGATCGTCACCCCATACATCATGGACGCCCGCAAGCGGAAGAAGGCCGCTTCCGTCAAGGCGGAATAAAAGGATCTGATATTGAAAAACGAAAAGCCCTGATGTCCAGGGCTTTTTTGCTTGCTCACATCTTCGTCTTCGGACGGGCCAGCAAAGCGAACAGATACCCAAAGAGGATGGCCGCGGCCACGCCTCCGGCGGTGGCGGTGACGCCCCCGGTGAAGGCCCCCAGCAGGCCCTGTTCCGCCACGGCCTTTTTCGCCCCCTGGGAGAGGGCGTAGCCGAAGCCCGTCAGGGGCACCGTGGCCCCGGCCCCGGCCCAGTTTACCAGGGGTTCGTATAGGCCCAGGCCCCCCAAAACGACCCCGGCGGTCACGTAGACCACCAAAATGCGGGCGGTGGTGAGCCGGGTCAGGGACAACCCCAGCTGCCCCAGGGCGCACAAGAGGCCGCCCACCAAAAACACCTTCAGATACAGCATTCCATCCATAGGTTACTCCTCATATACCAACGAAATCCCGTGGGCGATGCCCGGTATGCTCTCCCCCTGGCAGGCGGACAGGGGGCTCATGAGGGCGCCCGTGGACAGAAACAGCACCCGCTTCACCGCCCCTCGCTCGATCTGGGGCAGCACGTACCCCGCCAGCAGCACGGCGCTGCACCCGCAGCCGGACCCGCCGCAGTGGTACCCCTGCTGGGGGCTGAAGATCATGCTGCCGCAGTCCATGTGCCTATCCTCCAGGTCCATCCCCCCCTCGTCGGCCAGCTCCCGCAGCATCCGGCTCCCGAAGTCCCCCAGGTCCCCCGTGACGATCCAGTCGAAATCCATCTCTTTCATCCCCCGGTCCGCCAAGTGCCGCCCTATGGTGTCGTAGGCGGCAGGGGAAGATGTCAAGCAAAAACTATATACATTTTTTCGAAAAAATAAAAAGCGAAAAAACGCCTGAATATCTACAAAATCATCTTTTACCCATTTTGCATATTTTTCGCCAAAAATCGCAAGATATTCACTACGTAGATGTGAAACAAAAACCAATATTCTTTCGATATAGAACTATAACAAAAAGAGCGACTTTTCAAGGCTCTGAAAAGTCGCTCTCTATGCGATATTTTACACCCGGATATACCGCTGGCTGCGGCTGTTGGGCTTGTCGGGGAACTCCATCCGAATGAGCCCGGCGGCCAGGGCGGGGGAGAGGTAGTTTCGTCGGAACCCGTCCCGGGAGCTGAGGCCAAGGGCTTGCATTAGGGCCCTGGCCGTATAGGGGACCCCAAGCTCCATGATGCCGAGAAGCCTTTCCAGAGGCTCCGGCAGCTCGCTCTCCGTCCTGATCCTGTCCAGTACCTCCGAAAGGGTGCTGTCGATCTGGCTCAGCATGAACTCGATGAACGCCGTGGAGTTCCCGGCGTGATTGCATGAGTCGATGGCAGCATAGTAGTCCTGCACGTATCGCTCGATGCTGCTCTCGATGGGGAGGTATTGAAAGATGGGATTCCACTGGGTCAGCAGAGCGGTCTGCCAGAGCCGGGCCATGCGCCCGTTGCCGTCTTTGAAGGGGTGGATGAAGACGAACTCATAGTGAAAGACGCAGGACAGGATCAGGGGATGGAGCCGGTGGCGACTCTGGTTCATCCAGGCGAACAGGTCCTCCATCAGCACAGGCACTCGCTCCGGGGGAGGAGCCACGAAGATGCACCGATCTGCGTTGAACACGCCCTCGTTTCCCGTGCGGAACATGCCGGACTCGTCCACCACTCCGGCGGTCATGACCCCGTGGAGCCGCAGCAGGTCCTGAAGCCGGTAGGGGTCGAAAGCGCCGATCTGCTCATAGGCGGCAAAGGCATTCTTCACCTCCTGTATCTCGCTGGCGGGACCCAGGACAGCCCGGCCGTTCAGCACACCCCGGACCTCGTCCAGAGAGAGGGAGTTGGCCTCGATCTTCAACGAGGAGTGGATGGATCGGATGCGGTTGTTGTGGCGCAGGATCGGGCGAGTCTCCAGCAGCCGACTCCCCTCCAGATGGCCCACCTTCTCCGAGATGGCGGCCACGGCGCTCAGGATCGGATCGGTGATGGTATAGGGCGGTTCGTACATGGCTGGCCTCCTTGCAGTGGTAAAATCAGTATACCAGACAGGCGAGAAAATGACAATAACTTGCGCATTAACTTACATACTTTCTGCCGCACATCAAACGGCCTCCCCGGTGAGCAGGGCGGCGGCCTTGTTGGCCTCGATGTATTCCAGAATCGTGGCGTAGGCGTCGGCATACTTGGGGATGATCTCGATCCGGCGGTCCTCATGGACTAGAATCTTGTCGATCAACTCCGTTACCAATGGCCGGGTGAGATAGGGCACGGTGCCCAGTTCCCGGAAGTGGCGCAGGAAGTCGTTGTCCGCGCCCATGTCCTTCTTCAAGTCGGCTATGCTGTTCTGCAGCTTTTCGATGGAGGCGTCCAGGGCGCTGAGCTGCTCCTGGGTGTTGGCCTTCAGAGTGAGGAACTGCTCCTGGGAAAGGACCCCGCTCTTCCAGTCGGGGTACAGGTCCATGATGACCCGGGCGCACTTCTCCCGTTCGGCCGTCTGGGATTGCAGGATCCTTTGCAGGTGGGAGGATTGTTCCTTTCTGCGGTTGGAGGTTTGTATCCGCTGCAGTACATCCTCCAGGCCCACCGACAGCTGGCACAGGTATTGGATGTAGGCCATGACCGCCGCCTCCAGCTGATCGATCCGGATGGTCCGATTGCCGCAGGTTGCCTTCTTCATCTTCCGATTGGTGGAACAGCGGTAGTATTCATAGGTGCCGTAGTCGAAATGGTTGGCCTTCTTGTTCATGATCCGGCCGCACTTGGCGCAGCGCACCAGCCCCGAGAACAGGTCCGTACGGTGCGTTTTAGAGGAGCGGCGGATTTCATGACAGAATTGGGACTGGGCCTTGTCGAAGGTCTCCTGGGAGATGATGGCCTCGTGGGTGCCCTCCACCACGAACCACTCCTCCTTGGGGCAGGCCCGGCACACCTGGTCCTTGTAGCTGATGACCCGGTTCTTCCCCTGGACCATCTTGCCCGTGTACATCTCGTTCTGCAGGATGCGCCGCACGGAGCTGTCCGGCCAGAGCCCGTCCGGATTCTTGCTGGCGTGCTGATAGTTCATGCCTTTCAGCTTCTTGTAGGCCGAGGGGTTGGGGAGACCCATGTCGTTCAGGTCCTTGGCGATGCCCAGGATGCTGCGGCCTTGAATGAACTTTTCAAAGATCATCTGGACCACGGGAGCCGTCTCCGGGTCCACGACGAGCTTGTGATGGTCCTCCGGGTCCTTCAGGTACCCATAGGTGGGGAAGGAGCCGATGAATTTGCCCTGCTGCCGGTTCACGTTCAGCGTGGCCCGCACGTTCACCGAGGTGGTGGCGGACACGCTCTCGTTGATCACGTTGGTGATGCCCAGGGTGATGCAGTTGGTGGCAGCGGAGGAGGGGGAGGCGGTGAGGGAGTCGTAATAGTTGTTGCAGGCGATGAACCGGACCCCCAGCCGCACGAACTCCTCCGTGATCAGGGTGCCGCCCCGGTTGGCGTTGCGGCCGAAACGGGACAGGTCCTTCACCACCACGCAGTTGACCTTGCCGGCGTAGATGTCCTGCATCATGCGCTGAAAGCCGGGCCGGTCAAAGTTGGTGCCGGTCCAGCCGTCGTCCACATAGCAGTCGTATTCGGTGACGTCGGGATGCTGCTTCAAAAACTCCCGCAGGATCTCCCGCTGAGAGGAGATGGAATTGCTTTCGCCCTTGAGCTCGTCCTCCCGGGAAAGGCGGATATACAGACCCGCCGACCAGGTGCGGATGGGGACCGTGGGCGGTTGATAGTATGGTTGATATTGTTGCTTCATGCTGTGCCTCCTATGCAATGGCGGCAGCATATCCAAACACAAGGTCAGTATACCATACCGCCGCCATCTTTTCCAGTTCTTTTTGCTGCCAATCCCTGTCAGGAGCTGGCGATGCCCCGGGCCAGGGCTTCGGTGAAGTCTTCACTGCCCCCGACGCCGATCTTCACCACCATGGGCCCCACCTTGAACAGATACGGGTTCTTCACCTGCCGGATGAACTCGATCAGTCGCTCCTCCATGGACAGCCCCGTCCCCAGAACAACGCTTTTCAGCTCCCCCAGTTCCTCTCTTGCCGCATCCTCCAGTTGGACCGACCGCAAGGCCTCCAGGGCTTCACTTTTGAGCATAGCATCCCTTTGCCTCCCTTCCACCTGGATTCTGGACCGCCTGCCGGCAAACCATTCCTCCGGCCCTTTTTTCGATAGATCGTGAGCACCATAGGCCGTTTTCTCCTTTCCGTTCTTCATCTTTCCTCACCCCATGCGGGGGACCGATCCGTCTGTTCCAACATCTCAGGCGGCAGCTGATTCAATATCTCTTGTGCCCGCTGCTGCCAGTCCAGCAGATCCTCGATCCGGTCCATGGCCAGCTCCAGCTGGTACTGAAGGGTGGATCGCTCCTCCTGGCCCAGCATCAGGGCTTCCTCCTGCTGCTTGAGGACCTTCTCCTGCTGGGCGATCTGGTCGAGGAGGGAGGTGAAGGAGGGCACGCTCTTGGGGGCGTTGTCCTTCACACGGTTGCGCTCGGCCTCCTCGGCGGCGCGGCGCTCGGCCTCGCGCTTCTCGGCCTCGGCCTTCCTGCGGGCCTCCTCGGCGGCGCGGCGCTTGGCCTCCTCCTCGGCACGCTCCTTCTCGCGGCGGGCCTCCGCCTCGAGACGGGCCTTCTCGGCCTCCTCGGCTGCCTTGCGGGCTGCCTCGGCCTTCTCGGCCTCCGCGGCCCTCTTCTTTGCCTCGATCTCGGCGGCACGGGCCTCCAGGATGGGCTTGAGCTGCTTGCGCACGATGGACACGTACGCATCCTCGAGCGTGGAGGAGGCGGACTTGGCGGGGAT
>ONNZ01000039.1 GCA_900319345.1 uncultured Eubacteriales bacterium | reverse complement strand
GTGATCGCCGCAGTCAGAGTGGTCTTGCCGTGGTCAACGTGGCCGATGGTGCCGATGTTGACATGGGGCTTCGTCCGTTCAAATTTTTGCTTTGCCATTGATGTTTCTCCTTGATTTCTTATTTTATATCGTTGTTTTAAAAGTGGTAGTTGTACCGGCCCAGGATGTTCTCCGCGATGGCCTCGGGCACCTTCTCATAGTGGGCGAACTGCATCGTGAAGGTGCCGCGCCCCTGGGTGTGGGACCGAAGGCTGGTGGCATATCCGAACATCTCGGACAGGGGGCACAAGGCGTCGATGGCGGTGCCCATGTTCCGGGTCTCCATGCCGCTGATACGGCAGCGGCGGCTGGAGAGATCGCCGGTGATGTCGCCCACGTACTCCTCGGGGACCATGATCTCCACGTCCATGACGGGCTCCATGAGCACGCTGTTCTCCCGCTTGAGGCCCTCCTTCACCGCCAGGGAACCGGCGATCTCGAAGGCCTGCTCGGAGGAGTCCACCTCGTGGTAGGACCCGTCCAGCAGCGTGGCGCTCACGTCCATGACCTCGTATCCGCCCAGGGGGCCGGATTGGAGGGCGCCGCGGATGCCCTTGTCGATGGCGGGGATGAACTCCTTGGGGATCACGCCGCCCACGGTCTTGTCCGTGAACAGGTACCCCTCCCCCGTCTCCCGGGGCTCGAAGAGCACCAGACAGTCACCGTACTGGCCGTGGCCGCCGGTCTGCCGCACGAAGCGGCCCCGGGCCTTGACGGGCGCCTTGATGGTCTCCTTGTAGGCCACCTGAGGCTTGCCCACCGTGGCCTCCACCCGGAATTCCCGGATGAGCCGATCCACGATGATCTCCAAATGGAGCTCGCCCATGCCGGCGATGATGGTCTGGCCGGTCTGCTGATCCACGTAGGTGCGGAAGGTGGGGTCCTCGTCCTGCAATTTCAGCAGGGCCTGGTCCATCTTCTCCTGCCCCGCCTTGGTCTTGGGCTCGATGGCCACCTGGATGACCGGGTTGGGGAAGGTCATGCTTTCGAGGAGCATGGCGTGTCCCTCGCCGCAGAGGGTGTCGCCGGTGGAGGCGTCCTTCATGCCCACCAGAGCCACGATGTCTCCGGCGTAGGCCTCCTCCACCTCGGTGCGCACGTTGGCGTGCATCATGAGCACCTTGCTGACTCGGGACTTGCGCTGCTTGCCTACATTATATACGTAGGTGCCGCTCTTGAGGGTGCCGCTGTAGACCCGGACGAAGGCCAGCCGTCCCACGAAGGGATCGGCGATGATCTTGAAGACCAGGGCCACCAGGGGCCCCTTGTCATCCGCGTGGGCCAGCACCTCTCCCTTGCCGTCAGCATCCGTGCCCTTGGCGGGGGGGATGTCGAGAGGCGAGGGCAGATACGCTACGATGGCGTTCATCAGGGGCTGGACGCCCTTGTTCCGATAGGAGCTGCCGCAGGTCACGGGGACCGCGCTGCCGGTGAGGGTGGCCTTGCGGATGCAGGCGTTGAGCTCCGCCTCCGTAATCTCCTCCCCCTCGAAGTACTTCTCCATCAGATCCTCATCCTGGTCGATGACGGCCTCGATGAGGTTGTTCCGGTACTCCTCGGCCTGGTCCACCATGTCCGCGGGGATGTCCTCCTCCCGGATGTCGGTGCCATCGTCGTTGTAGTAGACCTCCGCCTTCATCCGCACCAAGTCCACCAGCCCGCGGAAGGTGTTTTCCGCGCCGATGGGGAGCTGGATGGGGACGGGGTTCGCGCCGAGCCGCTGGCGCATCATGTCGATCACGTTGAAGAAGTCGGCGCCGACAATGTCCATCTTGTTCACGTAGGCGATCCGGGGCACGCCGTAGCGTACAGCCTGGCGCCAGACGGTCTCGGACTGGGGCTCCACGCCGCCCTTAGCACAGAACACGGCAACAGCACCATCCAGGACCCGGAGGGAGCGCTCCACCTCCACGGTGAAGTCCACATGTCCCGGGGTGTCGATGATGTTGATGCGGTGACCCTTCCAATAGCAGGTGGTGGCGGCGGAGGTGATGGTGATACCACGCTCCTGTTCCTGGACCATGTAGTCCATGGTGGCCGCGCCCTCGTGCACCTCGCCCATCTTGTGGATCTTGCCCGAATAGAACAGTATCCGCTCGGTGGTGGTGGTCTTGCCGGCATCGATGTGGGCCATGATGCCGATATTTCTTGTCAGTTCCAGCGGTATCTCGCGCATGGATGTTACCAGCGGTAATGGGCGAAGGCCTTGTTGGCCTCGGCCATACGGTGGGTATCTTCCTTCTTCTTCACCGCGTTGCCGGCGTTGTTGGCGCCGTCCAGGATCTCGCCGGCCAGGCGCTCACGCATGGTGCGCTCGCCGCGGGCGCGGGCATAGGACACGAGCCAACGAAGGCCCAGGGTCTGCCGGCGCTCGGCACGGATCTCGATGGGGACCTGGTAGGTGGAACCGCCGACGCGGCGGGCCTTGACTTCCAGCACGGGCATGATGTTGTTCATGGCCTCCTCGAACACTTCGAGGGCGGGACGGCCGGTCTTCTCGGCGATGGTGTCGAAAGCCTCATACACGGCGGCCTGGGCAACGCCCCGCTTGCCGTCCAGCATGACCTGGTTGATGAGCTTGGTGACCACGGTGCTCTTATAGATAGGATCGGGAAGCACTTCCCGCTTGGGGATAAAACCACGTCTAGGCATAGGTGTACCTCCTTATTTCTTGGGGCGCTTGGCGCCGTAGAGGGAGCGGGCTTGCTTGCGGTTGGCAACGCCGGCTGCATCGCGGGTGCCGCGGATGATGTGGTACCGGACGCCGGGCAGGTCCTTGACACGGCCGCCGCGGATGAGCACCACGGAGTGCTCCTGCAGGTTGTGGCCGATGCCGGGGATGTAGGCGGTACCTTCGAGGCCGTCGGTCAGACGGACACGGGCGATCTTACGAAGCGCGGAGTTGGGCTTTTTCGGGGTCATGGTACGGACCGCCGTGCAAACGCCCCTGCGCTGGGGGCACTGCTTGAGGATAGGCGCGTTGGACTTATACTGCACCTGCTCCCGGCCCTTGCGAACCAACTGGTTAATGGTCGGCATGAGAATTCCTCCTGATAGAATGATGAAAATATATATCTATTGCTAATTCAATCTCTCTGCAACCCAATTCGTAGAGAGTATTGTCCCAATTCAGGCGGGATAAACCCGCTCGGCTTCAAAAAAGCCGCAATAGCAGCGCATGGGTCTCCCCATACACCGCGAAAACAAATTGTATCAGGATGACGGCCACTTGTCAATCCGAAATTTTACCGTCTTCCTCACTTTTTTCCTCGGCTGCAGCGGGCACGGCCGTGCCGACGCCGTAGCTGAGGCGCTTGCGGGTGAACACGGGCTGGGGGTACTTCCCCTCCACCACGCTTTCCCAGTCCAAGGATACCATGCGCTGGACCAGGGGATGATCCCTCAGGTCCATGTAGGTCCGCTCGTTGAAGCGGGCCCGGAGGGTCCGGGTCAGGACCTTACTCGCCAAAAAGCTCAGTCCGGCGGCCAGCAGCATCACCAGCAGGGGCAGCCCCCGCCAGACGTTCCGAAGGCTCTGGGCCACCGGCTCCTGGGCCACGATGAGGAGCGCCGCCCCCAGGATCAGGATGGTCACCAGCATGGGCGTCCAGCTCAAGAGCTGGAACCGCCGCCGGCAGGCCCGGCAGCAGCCGAACTGGAGGGGCACCACGAAGCCGTAGGTCTTGTTCCGGAACAGGCTCAGCTTCTTCTTGCGGGCCCGGGGGTCGGCGTGGCCCATGTCGAAGAGGCCGTAGCTCTCCCGCTTCCCCTTTTCCTCCCCCTTGCAGAGGGAGCAGGCCTCGTCTGCGAACAGGGAGGCGATCCCCCCCTCCGGCAGGAGGGAAAAGAGGGTGTCCACGTCGTCCCGGATGTAGCCGCACTCCCGGGCGTCCTTGCCCTCGGCGGGGCAGTCCCGGCAAGCGCGCATGTTCAGCCGAGCGCAGGTCTCGGTGCCCCACAGGGGGCAGTTTCGGTTGGTCCGTTCCTGTTCCATGCGCGCCTCCGGTAGATGGTCGTTAGTTCAGCAGGGTGGAATCGCCCTTGTTCACCACGGTGATGTCCCGATACCGCTTGAGGCCGATGCCCGCGGGTATCTGCTTGCCGATGATGACGTTCTCCTTAAGGCCCACCAGCGGATCGATCCGGCCCTTGATGGCAGCCTCGGTGAGGACCCGGGTGGTCTCCTGGAAGGAGGCGGCGGACAGGAAGGATTCCGTGGCCAGGGCGGCCTTGGTGATGCCCAACAGCTTCCGCTTGGCGATGGCGGGCCGACCCTCGGGGTTCGCCGTCAGCACGGCCTCGTTCTCCTCCTCGAAGCGGAAGATGTCGCAGAGCTCGCCGGGCAGGAGCTTGGTGTCGCCCGCGTCCTCGATCTGGACCTTCCGCAGCATCTGGCGGATGATGATCTCGATGTGCTTGTCGGAGATCTCCACGCCCTGGAGCCGGTACACGCTCTGGACCTCCTTGAGGAGGTAGGCCTGCACGCCCTTGACGCCCAAGATCCGCAGGATGTCGTTGGGGTTCACGGAGCCCTCGGTCAGCTCCTGACCGGCCTCCACGTGGTCCCCGTCCTTCACCTTCAGCTTGCTGCCGAAGGGGATGTGGTAGTCCGCGCTCTCGCCGTCGTCGTTGGAGATGATGGCCTTGCGCTTCGCTTCATCGAGATGGAGGGTACCCGCGATCTCGGTGATGACCGCCAGGCCCTTGGGCTTGCGGGCTTCGAACAGCTCCTCCACGCGGGGAAGACCCTGGGTGATGTCCTCGCTGGAAGCCACGCCGCCGGTATGGAAGGTACGCATGGTCAGCTGGGTGCCCGGCTCGCCGATGGCCTGGGCGGCGATGATGCCCACGGCCTCGCCGATCTCCACGTAGCCGCCGGTGGCCTGGTTGGCGCCGTAGCACTTGGCGCACACGCCGTGCTCGGCCCGGCAGGTGAAGACGCTGCGGCACAGGACCTCTTTGATCCCGGCCTTCTCGATGGCCTCGGCCTGCTCGTAGGTGATCATGGAATCCGCCGGCACGATCTCTTCCCCGGTCCTGGGATCGAGGACGGGATCGATGGTGTAGCGGCCCACCACACGGGCGGACAGGGGCTCGATGAGCTTGCCGTCGTCCAGGATGGCGGTGAGGACCATGCCCTTGGGGGTGTCGTTCCGGGAGGCGAAGCAATCCTCCTCGCGGATGATCACGTCCTGGGACACGTCCACGAGACGGCGGGTCAGGTAACCGGAGTCAGCGGTACGAAGGGCCGTATCGGCCAAGCCCTTGCGGGCGCCGTGGGAGGAGATGAAGAACTCCAACACGGACAGGCCCTCGCGGAAGTTGGCGCGGATAGGCACCTCGATGATCTGACCGGAGGGGTCGGCCATGAGGCCGCGCATGCCGGCCAGCTGACGGATCTGGGCCTTGCTGCCTCGAGCACCGGAGTTGGCCATCATGTAGATGGGGTTGTAGGGGTCCAGGGAGTCCATCAGGGCGGCGGTGACGTCGTCCGTGGCCTTCTCCCAGATGCCGATCACGTTCTCACGGCGCTCCTTGTTGGAGAGCAAGCCCATGTTGAACATGTTCTCCACCTCCACGACCTGCTGTTCGGCGTCGTGGACTATGGTCTTCTTCTCCTCGGGCACCCGGATGTCCTGGTAGCCCACGGTGATGCCGCCGCGGGTGGAGTAGGTGTAGCCCAGCTTCTTGACCTTGTCCAGCACCTCGGAGGTGATGGTGGGGCCGTACTTGCGGTAGCACTTGTCGATGATGTTGCCAAGGTCCTTCTTGACCACCAGCCGGTCCACCTCCAGGACGAACATGTCGTCCAGGGTCTCCCGGGGCACGTAGCCAAGGTCCTGGGGGATGGCGGCATTGAAGAGCAGCCGACCCACGGAGGTGTCGATGATCTTCTTATAGGTCTTGCCCTGCCACTCCCGGCTGATCCGGACCCGGATCTTGGACTGGAGGGTGACCTCACCGCACTGATAGGCCATGATGGCCTCGTCCTCGGAGGCGAAGGCCTTCCCCTCGCCCTTCTGGCCGTCGCGGAGCTGGGTCAGATAGTAGCAGCCGAGGACCATGTCCTGGGTGGGGCACACCACGGGCTTGCCGTCCTGGGGCTTGAGGATGTTGTTGGCCGCCAGCATGAGGAAGCGGGCCTCGGCCTGGGCTTCCACGGAGAGGGGCACGTGCACGGCCATCTGGTCGCCGTCGAAGTCGGCGTTGAAGGCGGTACAGGCCAAGGGATGGAGCTTGATGGCCCGGCCCTCCACCAGCACCGGCTCGAAGGCCTGGATGCCCAGGCGGTGCAGCGTAGGCGCACGGTTCAACAGCACGGGGTGATCCTTGATCACGTCCTCCAGCACGCCCCAGACCTCGGTGGCGCTGCGCTCTACCATGCGCTTGGCGCCCTTCACGTTCTGGGCGTAGCCCAGCTCCACCAGCTTCTTCATGACGAAGGGCTTGAAAAGCTCCAGGGCCATCTCCTTGGGCAGGCCACACTGGCTCATCTTCAGGTCCGGACCGACCACGATGACGGAACGGCCGGAGTAGTCCACGCGCTTGCCCAGCAGGTTCTGACGGAACCGGCCCTGCTTGCCGCGGAGCATGTCGGACAGGGACTTCAAGGGGCGGTTGCCCGGGCCCGTCACGGGGCGAGAGCGGCGGCCGTTGTCGATGAGGGCGTCCACCGCCTCCTGCAGCATCCGCTTCTCGTTGCGGACGATGATATCGGGGGCCCTAAGCTCCAACAGCCGCTTCAACCGGTTGTTCCGGTTGATGACCCGGCGATACAAATCGTTCAGGTCGCTGGTGGCGAACCGGCCGCCGTCCAGCTGGACCATGGGCCGAAGATCCGGGGGGATCACCGGCAGCACGGTCAAAATGATCCATTCGGGGCGGTTGCCGCTCTTGATGAAGGCTTCCACCACCTCCAGGCGCTTCACAGCGTTGGTGTGCTTCTGGCCGCCGGAGGTCTCGATCTCCTTGCGGAGCTGGTCCCGGAGCTCTTCGAGATTGATCTCGGCCAACAGCTCCCGGATGGCCTCAGCGCCCATGCCTGCCTTGAAGCTCTTGGGGCCGAACTGCTCCTGATACTCCCGATACTCCCGATCGGTGAGGATCTGCTTCTTCTGCAGGGTGGTTTCACCGGGATCGATGACCACGAAGGCGGCGAAATACAGCACCTGCTCGAGGGCCTTGGGGCTCATGTCCAGGAGCATCTTCATCCGGCAGGGGATGCCCTTGAAATACCAGATATGGCTCACCGGCACGGCGAGCTCGATATGGCCCATCCGCTCCCGGCGGACCTTGGCGCGGGTGACTTCCACGCCGCACTTCTCGCAGACGATGCCCTTGTAGCGGCCCCGCTTGTAGCGGCCGCAGTGGCACTCCCAGTCCTTGGTGGGTCCGAAGATCCGCTCGCAGAACAGGCCGTCCCGTTCGGGTTTCAGCGTCCGGTAGTTGATGGTTTCGGGCTTCTTCACCTCGCCGTGGGACCACTCCAGGATCTTCTCCGGGGAAGCAAGGCCGATCTGCAGCGCGTCAAAATCAGTCAGATTGAACATTCTCTTTCTCCTTTACCCAGCCTACCTTAGTCCAAGTCCAAGTCGTCGCTGTCGATGCCGTCGGAGAGGTCGCCCAGCAGATCGTCGAGACCGCCGTCGTCGTCCTGGAGGCTCCCTTCGTCGAACTCGCCGAAGTCCTCGTCGCCGCCGAAGTCGTCCTCCTCGCCGAACTCGTCCTCCTCCTCGTCCTTGGCGTCCTCATCCACCGGCAGATCGGGCATATCCTCGATGCCGGAGATGTTGATGTCCATGGGCCTGAGATCGTCCTCGTCGTCCTCGGTGATCTCGATCTCGGTCCGATCCTCGCGAAGGACCTTCACATCGAGAGCCAGGGACTGGAGCTCCTTGATGAGGACCTTGAAGGATTCGGGGACGCCCGCCGTCTTGGCGTTGTCGCCCTTGACAATGCTCTCGTAGGTCTTCACACGGCCCACCACGTCGTCGGACTTCACGGTCAGGATCTCCTGCAGGGTGTTGGCGGCGCCGTAGGCCTCCAACGCCCACACCTCCATCTCGCCGAAGCGCTGGCCGCCGAACTGGGCCTTGCCGCCCAGAGGCTGCTGGGTGACCAGGGAGTAGGGGCCCGTGCTCCGGGCGTGGATCTTGTCGTCCACCAGGTGATGGAGCTTCAAATAGTACATATAGCCAACGGACACCCGATTCTCAAAGGGCTGTCCGGTACGCCCGTCGTACAGAACGGTCTTGCCGTCCTCGTCGCAGCCGGCCTTGACCAACAGGCGCTTGATGTCCTCCTCGGTGGCGCCGTCGAACACGGGGGTGGCGATGTGGATGCCCAGCTTCTTGCAGGCCATGCCCAAGTGGAGCTCCAGCACCTGTCCGATGTTCATACGGGAAGGCACGCCCAGGGGGTTCAGCACGATCTGCAGCGGGGTGCCGTCGGGCATGAAGGGCATATCCTCTTCAGGCAGAATGCGGGAGATGACGCCCTTGTTGCCGTGCCGGCCGGCCATCTTGTCGCCCACGGAGATCTTCCGCTTCTGGGCGATGTAGACCCGGACCATCTGGTTCACGCCGGGGCTCAGCTCGTCCTTCTTCTCCCGGGTGAACACCTTCACGTCCACCACCACGCCGCCTTCACCGTGAGGCACCCGCAGGGAGGTGTCGCGCACGTCCCGGGCCTTCTCGCCGAAGATGGCGCGGAGCAAGCGCTCCTCCGCCGTGAGCTCGGTCTCGCCCTTGGGCGTGACCTTGCCCACCAGGATGTCCCCCGCCCGGACCTCGGCGCCGGGCCGGATGATGCCGTTCTCGTCCAGCTGGGAGAGGGCGTCCTCACCGATGTTGGGGATGTCCCGAGTGATCTCCTCGGCGCCCAGCTTGGTGTCCCGGGCCTCCACCTCGTGCTCCTCGATATGGATGGAGGTGTAGGCGTCCTCCTTCACCAGCTTCTCGCTGATGAGGACCGCGTCCTCGTAGTTGTAGCCCTCCCAGGTCATGAACCCGATGAGGATGTTCCGGCCGAGGGCGATCTCGCCGCCGTCGGTGGAAGCGCCGTCCGCGATGACGTCGCCCTTCTTCACGACCTCGCCCTTGGTGACCACGGGCCGCTGGTTGAGGCAGGTGCCCTGGTTGCTCCGCTGAAACTTGGTCATCTTGTACTCGTGGGGCACGCCCGCGGGGGTGGTGATGACCACCTTGGTGGCGGACACGTAGCTCACCACGCCGTCCTCCTTTGCGAGGACCACGATGCCGGAGTCGGCAGCCGCCTTGTACTCCATGCCGGTGGCCACCACGGGGGCCTCGGGCTTCAAGAGGGGCACGGCCTGCCGCTGCATGTTGGAGCCCATGAGGGCCCGGTTGGCGTCGTCGTTCTCCAAGAAGGGGATCATGGCCGTGGCCACGGACACCAGCTGCTTGGGAGAAACGTCCAGATAGTCGATCTCGGTGTTGCGGACCTCGATGATCTGGTCCAGCTTCCGGGCCACCACACGGTCCTTCTGGAACCAGTGGGTCTCGGGGTCCACGGGCTCGTTGGCCTGGGCCACGATGGCGCCGTCCTCTTCGTCGGCGGTCAGGTACACGATCTCCTCGGTGATCTGCTTGTTGGCCTTGTCCACCACCCGGTAGGGGGCCTCGATGAAGCCGTACTCGTTGATCCGGGCATAGGTGGCCAGGGAGTTGATCAAACCGATGTTGGGACCTTCAGGGGTCTCGATGGGGCACATGCGGCCGTAATGGGAGTAGTGCACGTCGCGGACCTCGAAGGTGGCGCGGTCACGGTTCAAACCGCCGGGGCCCAGAGCCGAGAGACGCCGCTTGTGGGTCAGCTCGGACAGGGGGTTGGTCTGATCCATGAACTGAGAGAGCTGGGAGGAGCCGAAGAACTCCTTGATGGCGGCGGTCACAGGCCGGATGTTGATGAGGTTGCTGGGCATGACCACGTCCATGTCCTGCAGGCCCATGCGCTCCCGGACCACCCGCTCGAGGCGGGTCAGGCCCACCCGGATCTGGTTCTGCAAAAGCTCGCCTACGCTCCGGATGCGGCGGTTGCCCAGATGGTCGATGTCGTCCGTCTTTCCGATGCCGTAGCTAAGGTCGATCATGTAGGACACAGAGGCCACCATATCGTCGGGGACGATATGCCGGGGGATCAGATCGTAGTAGTGGCTGCGCAGGAAGTCCTTTTGGCCTTCCTCGCCCTCGATGGCCTGCATCTCGGGGAGCAGGGCCAGGAGGGTGGGGATATGGACGTCCTCGTTGAGTCCGGCCTCGATGGGTGCGAAGGGCAGGAAGCCCGCGGCGGAGGCGAAGTTGTTGCCCACCACCTTCACGGCCTTGTCGTTGATCTTCACGGACACAGCGTTGACGCCGGCGTTCTGGATCTCCTCAGCCTTCTGCTTGGTGATGAAGGCGCCCTCCTCCAGCAGCACCTCGCCGGTGATGGGAGAAACCACCATCTCGGCGGAGATCTGGTTCACGATGCGGGCCTTCAGGCTCAGCTTCTTATTGAACTTATACCGGCCCACCCGGGCAAGGTCGTACCGGTTGTCGAAGAACAGGCCGTTCAAGAGGCTCCGGGCGCTCTCCTCCGTGGGAGGCTCGCCGGGGCGCTGGCGCTTGTAGATCTCGATGAGACCGTCGGCCACGGAACGGGTGGGGTCCTTCTGCAGGGTGTTCTCCAACCGCTCGTCCTCGCCCAGCAGCTCCTTGATCTCGGCGTTGGTGCCGTAGCCGATGGCGCGCAGGAGGGAGGTGATGAACACCTTCCGCTGCCGGTCGATCTTGACGTACAGGATGCCGTTAGAATCGGTCTCGTACTCCAGCCAGGCGCCCCGATTGGGGATGACCTGGGCGGAATAGAGCTGGTTGCCCCACTTGTCGGTGCTCACCGCGTAGTAGGCGCCGGGGGACCGGACCAGCTGGCTCACGATGACCCGCTCGGCACCGTTGATGATGAAGGTGCCCTGGGGGGTCATCAGCGGGAAATCGCCCATAAACACTTCCTGCTGCTTCACTTCGCCGGTCTCCTTGTTGATGAGACGGACGGTGACCCGCAGGGGTGCGGCGTAGTTCACGTCGTTTTCCTTGCTCTCCTCCTGGGTGTACTTGGGCTTATCGAGATCGATCCGATAGTCCACGAACTCCAGGACGAGCTTGCCGGAATAGTCGACGATGGGGGAGATGTCATTGAAAACCTCGCGAAGGTCCTCTTTCAAAAAGCGGTAGTAGGAATTCTTCTGCACCTCAATGAGATCGGGCATGCTGAGCACTTCGTTGACCTTGGAAAAGCTCTTGCGGACCCGCCGTCCCATCTTGACGTCATGCATCATCT
>ONNZ01000036.1 GCA_900319345.1 uncultured Eubacteriales bacterium | reverse complement strand
ACGGGGTATGTCCACGTCGATGCCCCAGTAGGGCAGGTACACGCCCCGGAACCCCTCCAGGAAGGAGGCGTCCTTCAGCTCCTTGGGCACGTAGAGGGCCTTCTGCACCGCGGCCTCGTAGGCGCGGATGGCCTCCTTCTTGGTCTTCACGAAGGGGATGATCCGCTTGGGCCGGATGGTCTCAGCCTGCTTCTCGTGGAGCATGGCTTCGCCGCCGCAGTAGGAGCAGTAAGCCACGGTCTGCTCCTCCGGCGCGGTCAGCTCCGCCCCGCAGTTCTTGCAGCGGTAGGTGCTCACGCTGTAGTTGTCGTTCACATATTCGGCGGCGTTGTTCAGCCGATACGCCTCCACGGTGGAGGTGGTATCGCAGTAGGGACAGACCAGCTGCTTCTTGCCTATGTCATAGACCATCCCGCCGCCGCAGTTGGGACACTTGATACCCAAAGGGAGTTACCTCGCTTTCTTCCCGGTTTATATAAGAATACCACGACAGGGAAACAGCGTCAATCGAAAAGAGCAGGCCCGAAGGTCTGCTCTTTCGATTGATACTTGGATCAAAGACAGCTTATTTGATGTTGCCCTGATCGTCCACGGTGATGACGGTGGCGAAGCTGTCAGCGGTCTTGGCGATGTCGTTGGAGACAGACACCTCACCCTTGTACATCTTGCTCACCAGGGCCTTGTAGTCTTCCTTGGTGAAGCTGTCGGAGAACTGGGTGGAACCGGCGATCTGCACGTAGTTCTCTTCGGGGACTTCGGAGACGAGGCCCAGGGTCTCGATCTTGCCGCCCTCGAAGGTGCCGTCCACGACCTTGCCCAGCATGGTGTTGACCGTGGCAGCCAGGCCCTTCATGGCGGAGGTCACGGTGATGCCCTCGCCATAGAGACCGTCGATGGTGCCAGCCTGGTCAACGTCCACGCCGATGACCTTCTTGCCGTACTTCTTGGCGGACTCACCAGCGGAGGTGAAGATGCCGCCGCCGCAGGCGAAGACCACTTCGGTGTCAGCGCCGTACCAGACGTCCATAGCGGCGGTGATGTCCGCGTCGCCGTAGAACTGGTTGCCGTAGGCATACTTGACGGCCACGTCGGTGAGACCCAGCTCAGCCGCAGCGGCGTCCACGCCCTGCACGAAGCCGTAGCCATAGCGGACCACGGCGGGCACGGCCATGCCGCCCAGGAAGCCCAGCTTCTTGTAGCCCAGCTTCACAGCCGCGTAACCGGCCATGTAGCCGCAGAGCTCTTCCTGGTACACAGCGCTGTACAGGTTGGCGGGGATGGCGCCCTCGTAGCCCAGATCGCCCTCGCTCACGTCCAGAGCGATGAAGGTGACGTCGGCGTTCTTCTCGGCGGTGGCCTTGATGGCGGGACCGAAAGCGTAGCCGGGCATCACGATGGTATTGAAGCCGTCGTCGATGGCCTTCTCGATGGAGGAGATACGATCCTCATCGGAGTCGGAAGCGGGCTTGTAGTACTGGAAGTCCAGCTTCTTGCCTTCGCAGAACGCCTTGCAGGCTTCGTAGGTGGTCTGGTTGAAGGACTGGTCGGTGATATCGCCGTAGTCGGTGATCATAGCGACCTTGACAGCAGCCTTTGCGGGCTCCTCAGTCTTGGTCTCGGTGCCGGACTTGCAGGCGACCAGGGCGAAGACCATGACGAGCGCCAGGGCGATTGCCAGAATCTTGGAGAGTTTCATCTTGGAGTTCCTTTCCCATTTTTATCGTTTGTATTTATCCGCGCCGGGGGCAAAACCCATCGACGCAAACATACATACCTTATAACACAAAAGCGAAAGTTTGTCAATTCTGTTAACAAAAGGCCGCAAGAAGTTTTTCCCGCGGGATCAGATAAAAAACTTTCTTTCCAGGTGCTCCCGCAGGGGCCGGACGATCCCCGCCAGGATCAAAAAGCCGCCGAAGAGGAGGAACACCGCCGCCGCATACAACGACCAGGCGAACATGGGCGTATGGAAGGTCAGATGCTGGAACAGCTCCGCCAGCATGCAGCTGCCGCCGATGGCCATGAGAAGGCCGCCGGTTATGAAGATGGTCCCCCGTTTCACGTACCGGTAGAGGGCGACGGCCCCGATGGTGAGGATCGCCAAGAGCCCCGTCAGGGGGAAGGCGAAGGTCCAGAACCAGCGGCCGCCCGTGTAGGCGCAGAGGAGGAACAGCAGCAGGCACAGGGACAGGAAGGCCACGGGCACGAAGATCATGGGATGGGGCCGCCTAAACCATAGGGGCAGCAGAAAGGCGAGATAGAAGGCGGTCGTGCCCGCGATCACGTAGAAGGACCAGCCCATCTCGCCCATGGTGTTGAGGGCGATGGAGAAGCAGGCCACCATGGCGGCCAGCAGCGCCACCGTCAGGGAGGCCATGACGGTGAGCCGCTTTTGGCGGCTGTAGACGGGATAGCGGTCCGAATAGGTGGCGGCAGGCCCCCTCTCCCCCGCCTCGGGGCACCACACGGGGGTGCCGCACAGGGGGCAGGCCTTCACGCCCTCCTGGAGGCGGACGCCGCAACGTACACAATACATCTATATCACATTCCTTTTTCAGCAGTTTTGCTCATGCATTGGTCTCGATGGACACGGGGACCCCCAGCTCCACCAGCCGGGAGAAGAACCGCCGTTCCAGCTCGGGGCTCTCGGTGCTGCGGATCATGTTGATGAGGGTCACGCCGTTCGTTGTGACCAGGGAACAGTTGTTGGGGTAGGAGTACTGGACGCCGATGATGAACTCCATCCGCTCCACGTAGGGGGCCATGGCCGCCGGGAGCTTCTGCACCCCCAGGTTGGAGACGTTGAGGCAGCCCAGCCGCTCCCCCCGCCGATCGTAGACCGCCCGCATGACCGGGGTCTTCAGGAAGACGGGCACCGCCTTCAACAGCTTGTTCCGCTGGGGCTCCACGTTCTGGGCGATGCGGCCCGCCATGCGCTGAGGCGTGACCTCCGCCGCCAGCTGGTGGGTGAAGGCGTCGCACAGTTCCTGGAGGGTGTAGGTCCCCAGGCGGGGGTCCACCCCGGGGTTCACGGTGAGGACGAAGTTGCGCAGGGTCCGGCTGGGAAAGAGGCGCCTCAGGTCTACGGGGATGGTGATCTTCACGGGCTTCTGCCGCCTCCTGGGCACCTGCTCCTCTTGAATGGCCAGGACGCACTGGGCCATGACCGCCGCCAGCAGCACGGTGACGGTGCACCCGTACCGATGGGCCAGGGCCGGAAGGGCGTCCCCGGGGATCACGCCGGTGATGAGGCGATTGAACCGGCCCAGCTCCCGCTTGCCGGGGATCCGATAGGCCTCCGCCTCCGGGCAGAAGGCCGGATGCTCGGCGGCGTACCGCTGGAAGCTATCCTCCAGCTCCTCCGGTGCAGGGGGCTCCTGGACGTCCAGCACCCCGTCCACAGCAGGGACCTCTATGCCGTAGCGCAGGGAAAGATACCGGGCGGTCAGGGTCTTGAGATACGCCATGGCCCCGCCGCCGTCCGAGAGCACGTGGAAGAACTCCACGGCGATCCGGTTCCGATAGTGGAGCACCCGCAGGCAGCAGCGGCCCATCTCCTTGGCCGTCATGAAGGTCAGGGGGTAGGCGTAGTCCTCCTGGACCCGGGGCGAAGCCGTGACCTCCTCCAGGTAGTACCAGAACACGCCCCGCCGGAGTCGCAGATAGAAGGAGGGGAACCGGGGCATGAGCTCGTCCACCGCCCGCTGCAGGAGCTGCGGGTCCACGTCCTCCGTCAGGGTGACGGACTCCCGAAAGACGTTGTTCCAGTTCTTGCGGCGGATGGCGGGAAAAATCAGGGCCGCATTGTCCAGGGGCATCCATATCCTGCCCATGCGACTGCCCTCCTTTCCCAAAAACGATAGGGGCATTGTACCACAGGCCATAGAAAGAAGCAACCCTCCCCCGGCCTCGGGAGGAGGGCTGCGGTGCGAAGCACTTTAGGGCGCGGTGCGCTGGACCCCGTAGATGCCTACGAAGATCACCAGGCAGCAGAGGGCCCCGAACCAGGTGAAGGGCTCGTGGAGGAAGATCACCCCGGCGAAGACGGACACGGCGGTGGTCAGGTTGGAGAAGACCGTCTCCCGGGCCACGGTCATGTAGGTGATGGTATAGCCGGAGAGGAAGTAGCAGGCCACGGAGCAGATGAGGGCCAGGAACAGGATGGCCAAAAGGTATGCGGGCTGAACGAGGGGCTGGAAATAGGCCGCCACGCTGCCCCGGGTCTGGACCAGGGCCAGGGGCGTGAAGATCGCCGCGCCCACGCCCATCATCATATAGGTGCGCTCGAAGGGGGTGTACTCCCGGGAGATGCCCCGGCCGATGAGGGTGTAGGCTCCGGCGGAGAGGACGGCCACGGTCAGGGCCACCACGCCGATCCAATCGAGAGCCCCGGAGCTCCGGTTCATGAGGCCGATGCCCACCACCCCGCAGACGGACAGGAGGCAGAAGAAGAGCTGTCCCGCCGAGGGCTTCTCCTGCAGGATAGGCGCCGCCGCCAGTGTGGACACGATGGGGATCATGGCGATCATGACCCCGGAGAAGACGGTATTGGAATGGAGGATGCCGTACTGCTCCCCGAAGAAGTAGATCACCGGCTCCATAAGCCCCAGCAGCAGGGGCTTCCACAGGGCCTTGCCCTTCAGGGAGAGCTTGCCCGCGCCCAGGAGCACCAGCAGGTTCATCACCAGGAAGGATAGGCCGAACCGATGGCTCAGCAGCACGAACACCGGGGCCCCGTCCAGGCCCTTGCGGGAGGCCAGGAAGCTGAAGCCCCAGGCCGCGTGACAGGCGATGGCCGCCAGGAGTGCTTTTATCTGGGTTTTCTTGTCCATGGGGTGTCTCCTGTCCTTCGGTTACGGCAGCGCCGCGATCTCTCGGGCGATGTCCTCGGGGGTCCTGTTCACGGTGGAGATATGGACAGCGTGGGTGTCGGCGGCCTGAGCGGCCAGGCACACGGGGATATGCCCCACGCACCAGCTGTCCGGCTCCTCCCGGCCCAGGTCCACCATCCGATGCTGCAGGGTCTCTGCGTCGCCATCGAGGAAGATATACCGCACGGGAACGCCGTCCCTCAGCAGCCGTTCGAGGATGGCGGTATAGGACCCCTCCCTGAGCAGGGTCATGGGCACCACGATGTCCCCGTCGTGCCGTGCGTGTAGGTCCTTCAGCAGCCGATAGTTGGTTTCCAGCCAGATCGGGTACTCCTCGTAGGTCTCGCAGAAGAGCGCCTCCGGATAATTGTCCCGGATGCCGTTGCCCACCAGCTCCGGGTCGAACAGATGGGCGTTGCGCAGCAGGGGCAGGAGCCGATTCGCCACGGTGGTCTTCCCCACGCCGTAGGCGCCGTTGAGCCAATAGATCATGATCGTCTCCTTAGATATCGATCCAGATGCCCGTGTCCCGCAGGATGGAATCGGGCACGTGTTTGTAGAACCGCTGGGCTTCCTCGTTGCTGGCCGTCAGGGCGATGAGGGTGTCCACGCTCCGAGCCTTCAGCTCCTGCCGGAGCCTTGCGAGCAGGGCTTGGGCGACGCCCCGGTGGCGATAGCTCTTGATGACGCAGATCCAATCGAGATAGGCCTTGGTGGACCCGTCGAAGTGGCTGCGGATCAGGCACGCGTCGATCCGCCCCACCGCCTGCCCGTCGAGATAGGCAAGATACGATAGGGCGTCCCGGAACATGTCGCCCTCGAAGCTATTTTGGACCTGGGCGATATAGGCGTCGTCGATGACCCAGCCCCAGTCGGCTTCCTCCTCCCGCAGGCGGCGCTCGAAGGAGAGCACGTCCGGAATATCCGCCCTGGTGTAGGGGACCACTTCGATAACGCCGGCGTCGATATCCGCATGGAGCCGGTCGCACCAGGCGTCCCACTGCTCGGCATATGCCTCCGCCGATATGATGCGCCCCAGCAGGTCCGCCGGGGAACCGATCCCGCGGCGCCGGCAGGCCGTCACGCAGGCTCGGTACAGGCGCCAGTCCAGCTCGTCTTCGTCCCAGACGAGAGGCACCCGGTCCAGGCCCGCCCGGAGGGCCGCCACGGCCCGGGTGTGGCCGTCGGTCATGACGGGGACGCCGTCCAGGAGCTTTACGGGGATGGGCTCGAAATTGGACAGGTCCGCCGGATGGAGCCAGGCTTCCACCGTCGCCAGCTTCTTCTCGGAGATATAGAACTGGGAGGGCTGCAGGTCTTTCAGCGTCAGCTCGGATATGTCTTTCATTGGGTGATCTCCATGAACACGTCGTCCGCCGTCCTATCGTACTCCCGGAAGCCACACTTCTCGTACACGTGGATAGCCCGGGTGTTGTCCGGGTAAACCTTGAGGAAGATGCGGCGAAGGCCCAGGGTATCCATGCTGTAGCGGACCATAGCGGGGATGGCCTCGGTGCCGTAACCCTTCTCCTGCATGGCGGCGGTGATGGCGATGCCCAGCTCCCCTGCCCCGTCGGCCACGTCCATGAGCTCGATGTTGCCGATGAACGCGCCGGTCTTCTTTTCGAGCATAGAAAACAGGACCGCCTGCTCCGCCTGCTTTTCACGCACCCACTTGATCTCCTTCTCCTCAGAGATAGGTTCCAGGCGGCGGCCGATGAACCGAGCCACATGATCGATGTCGTTGACCATGGTCAGGTAATCCTTCACCAGAGATTCCGTGACCCGGACAAAGGAGATGTTCTCGGATTCAAAGATCTGCTTCATTGGGATGCCTCCAGCAGTTCATCGTTTTTCTTTAGATAATAACAGGGAAAACGATTATGCGCAAGTGCAGGGGCAGTAAGACTCGAACACTCGGCTGCGGCCTCGCTCAGATCGCGGCTCTGAAGCGCCACTGGCGCTTCATTCACTACCGCGATCAGTTCGAGTCTTTCCTTTATATGCCAAATGAAAAGCCACCCAGTTGGGTGGCTTTTCATTTGGCAGGGGCAGTAAGACTCGAACTCACAAGAACGGTTTTGGAGACCGCTATGTTACCATTACATCATGCCCCTAAATTCGTTGGCAACGGATGAAGTATAGCATACCTATACCGCATTTGTCAAACGAATTGTGAAAGATAGCGGTGCAAATTCCAGTAGGCGATGCGGGAGACCTGCTCCTCGTTGAAGCCGGCCTTGAGGAGGGCTTCGCAGAGGGCTGGATAGTCGGAGCTGTTCTTCAGGTCCCTGGGGTAGACGCTCATGCCGTCGAAGTCGGAGCCGAAGCAGCAGCAGTCCACGCCGCCGATGCTCACGATGTGTAGGATGTGCTGCACGATGTCCTCGATGGCCACCGTCTTCTTGGGGGCCAGGTGGGGGCCGTAAAAGTTGACGCCGATGACACCGCCCTGGAGGGCGATGTCGCGGATGAGGTCGTCAGGCAGGCACCGGGGGGCGTCCATAAGGGCCCGTGCGTTGGAATGGGAGGCGAAGATGGGGCGGGTGGAGAATTCCAAGGCGTCCCGGATGCCCTGATCCGACAGGTGGCTCACGTCCAAGGCCACGCCGATGTCGTTCATCTCCCGGAGCATCTCCCGGCCCAGGATGGTGAGGCCCTTCTGCCTTCTGGCCTGGGCCGCGCCGGCCAGCTCGTTGTTGTCGTTCCAGGTCATGGTCATGGTCTTCACGCCCAGCTGCTTGAAGATGCGGAGCATAGCCAGGCTCCCCTCGCAGACCTCGCCGCCCTCGATGGTGAGGACCGCGGCGATCTTGTCGCCGCTGGGGTCGAAGTCACGAGTGAAGGGCACAAAGACGGGGTTGTTCTTCAGCATCCGGTTATAGCAGTCCACCATGGTCAGGCCCTGCTGCAGCGGCGGGGTCTTCAGCTTCGCGTCGTACCAGCAGGCGAAGAACTGCATCTTCACGTTCCCCTGCTGCATGTAGGGGAGGTGGATCACCTGGTCCCGGCGCAGGGAATTGATGTCGTAGCCATACTCCATGGCCCCGTAGAGAAAGTCGCAATGGGCGTCCGCGATAGGGAATTTCATAGTATTCACCTTCAGGTTTTCTTTTGCCGCTTTTTCTCTTTAGACAAAGAGAAAAAGCGGCAGAAAAAGAGAAACTTGAGAAGGGAATATAGTCTTCGGAGCGAAGATCATTCCCTTCTCAAAGTTCTTTTCGGTTCCTTTTAGGAACGCAGGCTTTCAATAGGTTCCTTACTTCGCCAGCTCCATGGTCCGGGTCTCCCGGATCACGTTGACCTTGATCTGGCCCGGGTACTCCATCTCGTTCTCGATGCGCTTGGCGATGTCCTTGGCGAGGAGCACCGTGTCGGCGTCGCTGACCTTCTCGGGCTTCACGATGATACGCACCTCGCGGCCGGCCTGGATGGCGTAGGAGTTGTCCACGCCGTCGAAGGAGTTGGCGATCTCCTCCAGCTTCTCGAGCCGCTTGATGTAGGTCTCCAAGGTCTCGCGGCGGGCGCCGGGACGGGCGGCGGAGATAGCGTCCGCGGCCTGGACCAGCACGGCCTCCAGGGTCTGGGGCTCCACATCGTTGTGGTGGGCCATGATGCAGTGGATGACCTGGTTGTTCTCCCGATACTTCTTGGCAAGGTCCGCGCCGATCTCCACGTGGGAACCCTCCACCTCGTGGTCGATGGATTTGCCGATATCGTGCAGCAGGCCCGCCCGGGTAGCCAGAGCCACGTTCGCCCCCACCTCGGCGGCCATGATACCAGCCAGGTGCGCCACCTCGATGGAGTGGTTCAGCACGTTCTGGCCGTAGCTGGTGCGGTACTTCATGCCCATGGACGCCCACCTCCAGCACGGCGGCTTCGCCGGCCTCGCGGATCTGGTTGCTGACCTCCTTCTTGGCCTTCTCCACCATCTCCTCGATGCGGGCGGGATGGATGCGGCCGTCCATGATCAGCTTCTCGAGGGCGATCCGAGCGATCTCCCGGCGGACCGGGTCGAAGGCGGAGAGGATCACGGCCTCGGGGGTGTCGTCGATGATGAGGTCCACGCCGGTGGCGGTCTCCAAGGCCCGGATGTTCCTTCCCTCGCGGCCGATGATCCGGCCCTTCATCTCGTCGTTGGGCAGGGGCACCACGGACACGGTGGCTTCGGCCACATGGTCGGCGGCGCAGCGCTGGATGGCCAATGTGACGATGTTGCGGGCCTTCCGATCGGCCTCCTCCTTGGTCTTCTGCTCGATGTCACGGAGCAGGATGGCGGCGTCGTGCTTGGCCTCCTCCTCCACTCGGGCGAGGAGCATCTCCTTGGCGGAATCCGCGGTCAGGCCGGAGATCCGCTCCAGCTCCTGTTCCTGCTGGACCACCAACGCCTCGGCGTCGGCTTCCCGCTTCTCCACCTTGGTGACCCGCTGGTTGAGGGCCTGCTCCCGGGCCTCCACGGCCTCGATCTTCTTATCCAGGGTCTCCTCCCGCTGGAAGAGGCGGCGCTCCGTGCGCTGCAGCTCGTTCCGACGGTCCCTATTCTCCTTCTCGGCCTCGGTGCGGAGCTTGTAGATCTCCTCCTTGGCTTCCAGTTCCTTTTCCTTACGTATCTCTTCCGCTTTCTTCTGTGCATCGTCCAACATGGTGCGCACAGCGTCCTCGGCCTTGGCGATCTTGGCTTCCGCAACGTTCTTGCGGTAGATATAGCCGATCGCTATACCGATGACGGCGCCCAGCACGACGGCGGGGATCAAAAACCACCAGTGCATCGTTTCACTCCCATCTATAAGAATATAACCAGGCAGACGCCCGGTCACAATAGTCCATACCATGGGTTGTATATATTCGCTGTCTATATCAAAAAACGTATGAAATCGCTTCTATTTTCAGCATCTATATATATCTATCTATGAACGCACCGAGCGTGCAGGATTACTTGAGATTATTATACGGTTTCGCCCTGCCGCTGTCAAGCGTTTCCATGTTAAAAATCGAAGAGGGATATCTGGTCGCTCTGGGGCAGCCCCTCGAAGCAGCCGCAGCCCTCCAGGGCCGCCACCACGCCGCTGTTGCTGCCGGTGCGGGCGGCGAAGTCCTCGATGGATCGGAAGGGCTCCGTGCCCCGCTTCTCCGCGATGGCCAGGGCCGCCGTGTCGCCCACGCCGGGGATGGCGTTGAAGGGGGGGCGGATGGCCCCGTTCTCGATGACGAACTTGGTCCCCTGGGACTTGTAGATATCCACGGGCAAGAGCTCGATGCCCCGCTTGTACATCTCGTAGACCACCTCCAGGATGGTGATCAGGTCCTTGTCCTTCTTTGAGGCGTCCGCGTCGGCGGCGTTCAAGCTCTTTTCCAGGGCGTGTATCTCCCGAAGCACCGCGTCCGCCCCGCCCAGGGACCGGGAGATGTCGAAGGCGTCCGCCCGGACGGTGTAGTAGACCGTGTAAAACTCCAGGGGGTGGTGGACCTTGAAGTAGGCGATGCGGAAGCCCATCATGGTATAGGCCACGGCGTGGCCCCGGGGGAACATGTACTTGATCTTCTTGCAGGAGTCGATGAACCAGGCCGGGATCTTCCCCGCCTTCATGGCGTCCTCCATCTCGTCGGTGAGGCCCTTGCCCTTTCTGACCCGCTCCATGATCTTGAAGGACAAGGACGCCTCCATGCCGTGGACGATCAAGTAGTTCATGATGTCGTCCCGGGTGCAGAGGACCTCCTTCAGCTTGGCGATGCCGTTGACCACCAGGGGCTCCGCGTTGTTGAGCCACACGTCCGTGCCGTGGGTCAGGCCTGAGATGCGGACCAGCTCCTCCATGGTGGTGGGCCGGGTCTGCTCCAAGACCTTCTGGACAAAGCTGGTGCCGAATTCCGGTACGCCAAGGGTGCCCACGGTGCATTCGAGGGCGGAAAGGTCCACGTGGAGGGGTTCCGGGGAGGAATAGATCTTTCGGGTCTCCGGGTCGTCCAGGGGGATGGTGGTGGGGTCGATGCCCGTCAGGTCCTGGAGCATGCGAAGGGCCGTGGGATCGTCGTGGCCCAGGATGTCCAGCTTTACCAAGCGGTCGTCCATGGCGTGGAAGTCGAAGTGGGTGGTGATGGTCCCCTGCTCCACCTTGTCCGCCGGGTACTGGATGGGCGTGAACATGTAGATGTCCTCGTCCTTGGGCACGATAACGATGCCCGCCGGGTGCTGGCCCGTGGTCACCTTCACGTTGAGGCAGCCCTGGCTGAGGCGCTCGATCTCCGCCCGGCGCAGGGTTTGGCCGGTGACCTCGGCGTAGTGGTACACGCACTCGAAGCCCTTCTTCTCCGCGATGCCGGCGATGGTGCCCGCCCGGTAGGCGTGGTGCTGGCCGAACATCTCCTCCACGTACTTGTGGGCCCGGTGCTGGTACTCGCCGGAGAAGTTGAGGTCGATATCGGGGGTCTTGTCCCCCTTGAAGCCCAGGAAGACCTCGAAGGGGATCTCGAACCCATCCTTTTTGAGGGGCGTGCCGCAGACGGGGCAAAGCTTGTCCGGCAGGTCCACGCCGGTGTTGTACTGCAGGGGGTCGATATCGAAGTCGCTGTACTTGCAGTGGGGGCACACGTAGTGGGGCGGCAGGGGGTTCACCTCGGTGATGCCCGCCATGGTGGCCACGAAGGAACTGCCCACGGAGCCTCGGGAGCCCACTAGATACCCGTCGGAGTTGGACTTGTGGACCAGCCGCTGGGCCATGAGGTACAGGGAGGCGAAATGGTTGCCGATGATGGACTTGAGCTCCTTGTCGAGGCGCTTCTGCACCACGTCGGGCAGCGGGTCCCCGTAGATGCTGTGGGCCTTGTCCATGGTCATGCGGGTGAGCTCGTTCTCCGCGTCGGGGATCATGGGCGCGTGGGTGCCGTCGGGGAAGGGCTTCAACACCTCGATCTCGTCGGCGATGGTGTTGGGGTTGTCCACCACCACCTCATGGGCCCGGTCGCCCAGATAGGCGAACTCCTCCAACATCTCCTGGGTGGGCTTGAAATAGAGGGGCGCCGGATAGGCCGCGTCGTCGAAGCCCAGCTTGTAGAGCAGGATCTGCCGATAGATGGCGTCCTCCGGCTCCAGGAAGTGGACGTCGCCGGTGGCCACGGTCCTTTTGCCCAGCTTGTCCCCCAGGGCGAGGATGCGGCGGTTGATGTCGTGGAGGCCCTCGGCGTCCTTCACCAGGCCCTCCCGCAGGAGGAAGGCGTTGTTGCCGTCGGGCTGGATCTCCAAGTAGTCGTAGTAAGAGGCGATCTGTAGGAGCTTTTCCTCCGGCTCCCCGTTGAGCACGGCCCGGTAGAGCTCCCCCGCCTCGCAGGCGGAGCCCAGGATGAGACCGCCCCGGAAGACGGAGAGCATGCTCCGGGGGATCAGGGGCTTGCCGCCCCGCATATGGTCCAGGTTGGAAAAGCTGATGAGCTTGTAGAGGTTCTTCATCCCCGCCTGATCCCGGGCCAGAATGACGATGTGGTAGGTCTTCTGCTTCTCCTTGCTGAGGTGCCTGTCCCGCTCCGCCGCTGCGTCGGGGACCACGGGCAGGGTGCGGACGCCCATGGTCTTCAGCTCGTCGGTCATCCTCATGAGGAGCATGGCGCAGGAGTTGGCGTCGTCGTCCGCCCGATGGTGGCTGCCCATGTCGATGCCGTAATGGGCGCAGAGGGTGTCCAACTTATGGTTCTCCACGTCGTCGTGGAGGATGTATCGGGAGAGCATGAGGGTGTCTGCGTAGGGCAGATCGAAGCGGATGCCGAACTTCTCCCCGTGATGGGTGATGAACCCCACGTCGAATCGGGCGTTGTGGGCCACCAGGCAGGCGCTGCCGCAGAAGTCGCGGAACTGCTTCAAAGCGTCCCGGCTGGAGGGCGCGCCGACGAGCATGTCCTTGGTGATGCCGGTGAGCTCGGTGATCTTCTTGGGAATGACCACGCCGTCGTCGATGAAGGTATCGAACCGTTCCGTCACCTTTCCGTCCACCAGGCGGACCGCGCCGATCTCGATGATGTCGCAGGATTCCGCCTTCAGGCCCGTGGTCTCGATATCGAAGGCCACGTACTCCCCCTCCATGGGGAAGTCCACGGTGTCGGGCTGCAGGTATCCCTCCACCCCGTAGAGGGCCTTGACGCCGGTGGCTTTCGCCGCCTTGGCCGCCTCGGGGAAGGACTGGACGTTGCCGTGATCCGTGATGGCCAGGGCCTTGTGGCCCCAGCGGGCCGCGGTCTTGAAAGCCTCGGTCAGGTCCGTGAGCCCGTCCATGGCGGACATGCGGGTGTGCAGATGGAGCTCCGCCCGCTTCTCCGGGGCCGTGTCCTGCCGGAGGACCCGATCCATCAGGCTGCAGTCGTTGATATAGAAGTTCAGCTCAGGATTGTATTTGCGGCTCTTGCAGACGCCCCGCAGAAGGAAGTCCTTCCCCTTCTTCCGGGCCGTCTCCAGCCAGAACATGAACCGAAGGGCCTTCCACTCCTCAAAGAAGGTGGCCTCGCAGTAGATGGAATCGGTGAAGTCAGTGACGTTCATCTGGACCCGCCAGCTGTTTTTGCCCTTCTCCGACTTGTTGCCCCATCCCTCCCGGATGGTGGAGGATACCAGGCGGCCCTCGATGATGCAGGGCTTCTCCCCCTCCGCAAGATCGTGGATGGCGGTGTGCCGGCCGCTGGGGATCCGGTTGCCCAGCAGGATGCCGTTCTCCGGCAGGTCCACCTCGATCACGTTTGTCTTCTTCACCACCACCGCCGCCGTGGGGGGCACGGGGACGGTCGTAGGCGCCGCGGGCGCCGGGGCGGGCGCGGGGGCAGTCGCTTCCTCCGCTGGGCGGACCGCATAGGTGAAGGACGGGGTATAGCGCGGCAGCAAGGCGCGCATGGCGTCCTCGAAGGACCTTAGCCGTTCCTCCGGCAGGGGCGCGGCCAGGGTGCAGGAAATCTCCACCGCGTTGGTGCTCCGAATAAGGTGCACGTTCTCGATGGTGATCTCCCGTTCCGTGATGCCCGCCTGTTCGTAAACTTGTCGAAGGGGCTGCTCCATATTGCCTCGTAAATATTTGTTATTCTGCTGCCAGCATTTCGTTGGCTTCGCGGACCAACCGATCCAATATCTCCTGCACGGGGCCGGCGGCCTCCTTCTCGCCCTTGCGGAACAGGACCCCGTTCCCCTGGCCGAAGGCGATGCCGATGTCCGCGTCCGAGGCCTCCCCCGGTCCGTTGACGGCGCAGCCCATGACCGCGATCTTAAGGTACCCACAGTCGTGGCGGACGTGATCGTTCACATAGGCCGCGATGGCGGGCAGGTCCACCCGGGTCCTGCCGCAGGTGGGGCAGGAGATGATCTCCACGTCGTCCCGCCGGACGCCGATGGCGGATAGGATCTTCTTCCCGGCCAGCACCTCCTGAACGGGGTCGCCGGTGAGGCTCACCCGGATGGTGTCGCCGATGCCGTCCATCAACAGGCTCCCGATGCCGGCGGCGGACTTGATGAGGCCCGCTTCGTCGCTGCCCGTTTCGGTGACGCCCACATGGAGGGGATAGTCCGTGAGCTGGTGGAGTTTGCGCATGGCTTCTACGGTGTAGCGGACGTTGGAGTGCTTCACGGAGATGACGGTGTCGTAGAAGCCCTCGTTTTCCAGGAGCTTCACGTGCTCGAGAGCGCTTTCCACCATGGCGGCCACGGGATCGTCGGGGTGCTTGGCCCGATTGTCCTTGTTGAGGGAGCCGCCGTTGACGCCGATGCGGATGGGGATATGGTGAGCCTTGCAGCAGTCCACCACCGCCTTCACCCGATCGGGGGAGCCGATGTTGCCCGGGTTGATGCGGAGCTTTTTGCAGCCGTTCTCCACGGCGGCGATGGCCAGCCGATAGTCGAAATGCACGTCCGCCACCAGGGGGATGGAGATGCGGTCCACGATGTCCCGGAGGGCCTTGGCCGCGTTCATGTCGAAGACCGCCGAACGGACGATCTCGCAGCCCGCCGCCTCCAGGCGATGGATCTGCTCCACGGTGGCCGCCGCGTCCCGGGTGTCCGTATTGGTCATGGACTGAATGGTCACCGGTGCGCCGCCGCCCAGGGCCACGCCGCCCACGAAAACCTGTCTCGTCATAGCGTTACCCCCGTATGAGCCGCAGCACGTCGTTGAAAGTGACCACCACCACCAGGATGAGGAGCAGTCCCAGGCCGATGAGATGGACCAATCCCTCCTTCTCCGGCGGCACGGGCTTGCCCCGGAGCCACTCGATGAGGATGAAGAGGATGCGGCCGCCGTCCAGGCCCGGAATGGGGAACAGGTTGAACACGCCCAGGTTCACGCTGAGCAGGGTGCACAGGTTCAGCACCGTGTACCAGCCGGATTCCGCCGCCTGGCCCAGCAGCTGCACGATGCCCACGGGGCCGGCCATATCCTGGATGGACGCCTCCCGGGTGAACAGCATGCCCAGGGATTTGAACACCAGCCCGGCCATCTCCCAGCAGTAGGCCACGCTCTCCCGGACGGCGAACCCCACACCCACCTTTTTCCGGCCGTTGGCGATGGTGGTGTCCATGAAGTTGGCGCCCTTCTCCGCGTTGTACAGGCCCGTGAAGATCAGCGTCTTCTCCGCCCCGTCCCGCAGGACCACCACCTCCATATGGTCGGCGTCCGCCGCCCGCACGGCGGCGGTCAGGCCGTCCACGCTCTCCACGGGCTTGCCGTCCACGGCGACGAAGGTGTCCCCCACTTCAAGGCCCGCCATGGCGGCGGGGCCGTTCTCGGTGACGCTCTGGACCACCACCTTGGCCTCGTCCGCCACGCCCCAGCCCAGCAGCAGGATCATGGCCAGCACGAAGGCCAGCACGAAGTTCATCAGGGGCCCGGACAGGATGACGATGAACCGCTTCCAGGCCTTCTGGGCGTTGAAGCAGCGCTCGTCCGCCACCCCATCGTCCTCCCCGTAGAAGCGGCACATGCCGCCCAGGGGCAGGGCCCGGAGGTTGTATTCGATGCCGTTCTTTTTGAAGCCGACCACCTTGGGGCCCATGCCGATGGCATACTCCAGGATGGTGAAGCCCAGCAGCCGCCCCGCCGTGTAGTGACCCAGCTCATGGATCATCACCAGGACGGAGAGCAGCAGCAATGCTTCGATGATGCGTACAAAGGTCATGCCTTACTCCTTGTCGTTTGAAACTCGTCCACCAGCCGCCGGGCCTCCCCGTCGGCCAGCAGGATATCGTCAAGATCGCCCATGGGCCGGTTTTGGAACCGGTCCAGGGCATAGGCCACGCTGTCCTCGATGTCCAGGAAGCCCAGCCGCCCCTGGAAGAACAGCTCCGCCGCCCGCTCGTTGGCGCCGTTGTAGACCACGGGACAGCCGCCGCCGGCCTTCAGGCAATCGTAGGCCATCTGCAGGGCCGGGAACCGGGCCATGTCCGGCTTGAAGAAGCTCAGATCCGGCTGTTCCCACAGGTTCAGGGGCTGGGCCGGGGAGGGGATCCGCTCCGGCCAGGTCATGGCGTACTGAATGGGCAAGCGCATGTCGGCGTTGCTCAGGTTCGCCATGACGGTGCCGTCCCGGTAGGCCACCATGCTGTGGACCACGGACCGGGGATGGATCAGCACGTCGATCTTCTCCCCGGGGAAATCGAAGAGCCGGGCCGCCTCCATGACCTCCAGGCCCTTGTTCATAAGGGTGGCGGAGTCCAGGGAGATCTTTCGGCCCATGGACCAGGTGGGATGCTTCACCGCCTCCTCCGGGGTGATGTTCCGCAGCTCCTCCCGGGGCCGCCGGAAGAAGGGGCCCCCGGAGGCCGTCAGGATCAGCTTCTGCACCTCTTCCCGCCGGCCGTTCTCAAGGCACTGGAAGATGGCAGACTGCTCGCTGTCCACGGGGAGCAGCTCTCCCCCGCCCTGCTGCAGCGCTTCCTTTACGAGATCGCCGCCGCAGACCAGGGATTCCTTGTTGGCGATGGCCACCCGCTTCCCCGCCTTCAGGGCCGAGAGCAGGGGCACCAGGGCCGCAATGCCGGAGATAGCCAGCACCACCACGTCCACCTGGGGGTCCGCCGCCAGCTCGCAGAGGGCCTGGGCCCCGTAGGAAAGGGCCACGCCGGGGACCGCCTCAGACAGGGGCCGGGAGAACACCGCCCGCCGGGGCCGCGCCGCTCGCAGCAGAGCCAGGAAGGCTTCCTCGCTGCTGTGGGCGCTGACGCCGTAGAGGGCGAACCGGTCCGGATGGGATCGCACCACGTCCAGGGCCTGCTTGCCGATGGAGCCGGTGCTGCCCAGGATCGCCACGTTCTTCATCGTCGATCTCCTTTCAGGACAGGGCCAGGATGCAGAAGGCCAGCACCACCGGGGCGCACAGGAGCACGCTGTCCAGCCGATCCAGCACGCCGCCGTGGCCCGGCAGGGTCTCCGAAAAATCCTTCACGTCCGCGCTGCGCTTCAAACAGCTGGCGAACAGGTCACCGAACTGGCCCGCCACGCCGCAGATGAAGCCCAGGGACACCAGGGCAAAGAGGCTCATGCCCTGCCCCGGCTCCCAGATGTTCTGCGCGTAGTACAGGCCCACGCCCATAAGGGTGGACCCGATGAGGCTGAACACCGCCCCTTCCACGGTCTTCTTGGGGCTGATCTGGGGGGCCAGCGGGGTCTTGCCCAGGGCCATGCCCCCGAAGTAGGCGCAGGAGTCCCCCATGGAGGGGCACAGGATGGCGGCGCAGCAGGCGGTCTTGGCCATCCAAGGGGGGAGCGCGAAGTAGATGGCCACCAGAGCGCACTCGCTCAGGATGGGGTACACGAAGGGCAGCAGACAGTAGGCCGCCGCGGAGAAATCGTCCCGCATGAGCAGGACCTGGCCCACCACGGTGGCCGTCACCATCAGCAGGCCGAAGGCGAACACCACCGATAGATTATAGGACGTCAGATAGTAAACGATGCCGAAAAAGCCGGCAAAGATGGAGGCCGGCGTGATGACGATCTCCTTGCCCATGGCCTTGAGAAGGTGGTCCATCTCCCGGACGGTGATCAGGAAGAAGGCACCGAAGATGAGCAGGAACACGATGTCGCCCAGGTGCAGACACAGCACCAGCAGGCTGATGAGGAAGATGCCGGTAATGATGCGGATCAGCGTTTTCTTCATGCGAGACCTCCGAAGCGGCGGCCCCGGCGGGCATACTCCCGAAGGGCCTGGATATATTCGTCCCGGGTGAAGTCGGGCCAGTAGATGGGCGTGAAATAGAGCTCCGCGTAGGCCGCCTGCCACAGGAGGAAGTTGCTCAAGCGCTCCTCGCCGCTGGTGCGGATCATGAGGTCCAGCTCCGGCTGCCCGGCGGAATAGAGCTCGCTTTCGAAGGCTTCGTCCCCGGGGTACGCCCCCAGCTCAATGGCCTTCTCGGCGCAGCGGCGGACCGCCCGCAAGATCTCCGCCCGGCTGCCGTAGTTGAGGGCGATGTTGAGCCTGAGACCGGTGTTTCCACGGGTCTTGTCCTCCGCCCGCAGCAGGGCCGCCCGGACCTTCTCCGGGAAGGGGTCCTTCTCGCCGAAGATGGTGATGCGCACGTTGTTCTCGTGGAGCTCGTCGATCTCGCTGTTGAAATACTCGATGAGCAGGGAGAAGAGCACGCTCTTCTCCTCCTCCGGCCGCCGCCAGTTCTCCGTGGAGAAGGCGTAGAGGGTCAGGGCCTGGATGCCCGCGTCGGAGGAGAAGCGGATGATCTCCCGAAGGCGCTCCGTGCCCGCCCGATGGCCGAAGCTCCTGGGCAGGCCCCGCTTCTGGGCCCAGCGGCCGTTGCCGTCCATGACGATGGCCACGTGCCGGGGCAGGGTCTCGGGCTTCAGACCCAGGCTGTTCAGTTGTTCCACCGTGAGCTTCGCCATGGGGCTTCCTTTCATAAAGAGGATGCAAAGCGAAAACCGCCTTGCATCGCTTTCGTTCTATGCTTTGAAGTTGGACCAGATGAGGCGGCAGACGCCGTCCTCCGCCGCCTGGCGCACCACCCGGCGCTGTCCGGCGGGCCGTTCCTTCCGGGGCTTCGCTTCCTCGAGCTCCACCCGGAAGCCCTCCGCCTCCAGCCGGGCCACGGCCTCTTCGAGAGGCCAGCAGAGCACGTTCGTCAAACGGACATGATCTCCTTTTCCTTGGCCTGGGCGATGGTGTCGATCTCCTTCACCTTCTCGTCGGTGAGCTTCTGGACCTTCTCCTCCAGCTTCTTCTGGTCGTCCTCGGTGAGCAGGTTATCCTTCTTCTGCTTCTTGATGTCCTCCATGGCGTCCCGGCGGATGGAGCGGACGGCCACCTTGCTCTCCTCGGCCTTCTTGCGGATCACCTTGGCCAGCTCCTTGCGGCGCTCCTGGGTGAGCTCGGGGAAGATGAGGCGGATGACCTTGCCGTCGTTGGCGGGGTTGATGCCCAGGTCGGACTTCTGGATGGCCTTCTCCACGGCGGGGATCATCTTGGTGTCCCACAGGGCGATGATGAGCATCCGGGGCTCAGGCACGGAGATGTTGCCCACCTGGTTGATGGGCGTGGGCGAACCGTAATAATCGACCATGATGCGGTCCAAAGCCTGGGGGTTGGCCCGGCCGGCCCGAAGGGAGTTGTACTCCTGCTTCATGACGCTGATGGTCTTGTTCATTTTTTCGGTGGCGATATCTAAAATTTCCGGCATGGCTTTGGTCCCCTTTCCGTTTCTAACTGATATATTTTACAATAGGCCGACGGTGAATTCAAGTGGTTTATGCTTTGCTGTCGATCAAAGTGCCAACATTTTCACATTCCACCGCTTCCTCCAGCCGATCGAGGGCAAAGCAGAGGATGGGCAGCTCCTGCTCCCGGCAGAGGGTGATGGCGGTCAGGTCCGTGGCCTTCAGGTTGTCCCGGATCACCTTCTCGTAGGAAAGGTGGCTGTACCGGACGGCGTTGGGGTCCTTCTTTGGGTCGGCGGAATAGATGGCGTCCACGTTTTTGGCGAGGAGTAGGGCGTCCGCGCCGATCTCCGCCGCCCGGAGGGCCGCCGCCGTGTCCGTGGAGAAGAAGGGGCAGCCAGAGCCGCAGGCGAAGATGACGATGACCTTCTCGCTCAGCAGTTCCTTGGCCCGGCGGCTGGAGAAGCTGTCGCAGAACCGGTCCATGTCCACGGCGGACAGGACGGCGGACTTCTTGCCCAAGCCCTCGAAGGCGTCCTGCAGGGCGAGGGCGTTGATGGCGGTGGCCAGCATGCCCATATGATCCCGGCGATTCCGGTCGTGCTGCCCGGCGTCCCGGCCGCGGATGATGTTGCCGCCGCCGACCACCACGCCTACCTCGATGCCCTTGTCGGCCAAGGCCGCGATGCTCCGGGCGGTCTTCTCCACCTTCTCGAACCCGATGGGGCCGTTGTCCCCCATGAGGGCCTCGCCGCTGATCTTCAACAGAATCCGCTTGTACATCCGTTCATCCTCCAGAATCTTTTTTCGTAGTATAGCACCTTTTGAACAAAAAGAAAAGGCTTCACGAATACAAAAAGGCAAGCGAAAACACCGCTTGCCGCTTCTTGAGTTCTACTCCTGATGAAACAGCATGCTGAAGAGTATCTCCAGAAGCCGTTGCAACGGAGCGCAATAGACCTTCATTTATGATCATTTATATGGTAAATGCCTGTTGAGTCGCTCTTTTATACGATTCATCTGTTGAACTAATGAAAGCGATGGCGAAGCGGTACCTATGGATCTATCGCATCATTTATCCATCATGCATCATCTTCAGGCAGTTCAATTCCGTTTCCCGTCTGCCCTGCTAATCCGTCAGAGCCGTCTTCTGGCAAGCCACACCATACACATTTCCCATCCTCAAACCTATGATCCACCTTGGGAAGGGTCTCCTGCTTTTTCAGCGTCTTCCCGCATATGCTGCACTTGCTGCCTTCCGTAAGTCCCGTGGAGATGCAGGTCGCGTTCACACCGGCAACGATATCTGGTATATGTTCATGTACTCCACTGCTGCCATACTCCGACGGCGTATCTTGGGACTCGTTTGAAGATGTTTCCTCTGCTGCGTCTGCAGGTAACATGGTTGCAGTCGTCTCAGCCTTCATTTCCTCCTCAGCCGACGGAGCTACAGGCGTACCTGCCACCACATCAACCGGAGCTGTGGCGGTTTCAGTTGGCTCCAGCCCATGCGTTGAAATGGTCTTTGCTGTTTCTACAGGTTCTATATACCGTATAGATGACGCAGCATCGGATGCGCCATCTCCTTTCAAACAGACAGCTAAGGAGATCATGCAAAGCAGCAAAACAACAATTACGATCAACCCGTATTTCTTCACCAACTGCTTCCCTCCTTGGTTCAGCACACCCAGTATCTATGCCCTTTTGTCAGTCCATATAATTCTTTACCGCAAGATAATACTTGTAGAAAGCTTTGCAAGCATTTCCCATGGTGTTGCTGTCCTGATTTCTCGCAACAAACGTCATTACGGAGTACTTGATCGTCTTTGTGCTGCTGCCATCCGTTACCGCAACAGTATAAACCGTATCAAGATCCTTTGCGCATATCTGCTTTATACGCAGATCGATCCTTCCGTCTGAGAGTATCTCAACTTCGATATTGTTAGGCAGAGCATCAAGCTTCAGCTCCACTCCGTTAACATAGAACGCCAGATCATCGATGCTTTTCCCTGTTGCAGGCGTAAAGCAGAAGTTGATCATCGTCATATGTTGCAAGGACAACGATATCACCGTCTTAGAGATGCTGTCACATTTCCCTGTGATACTGCGCTCAAAAGGCGCTCCGGTCGTCGGGATCTGAACATCTGGTATGCCAATATCCAAATAGCCTGCATAAGCCAGGTTGTCCATGTCATATCCAAAATGCACCTGGGCATAGCCGCCGTAATTCAGCAACGCATAGCAGAGATCATACAACTTGTTCCCGGGAGTGTTGCTTTCCAGTTTGTTCAAGCAATACTGTCGGATCGAATACTCATCGACCCTTTTGATCTCGACGCCATCTTTTTCCACTGTTATGGAGATCGGCTTCGTCATTTGAGTTGTCGCACACCTGGCTGCCACAAGAGTGTAGTCTTTCACGCCAGTAACGTTTTCAACAGTCGTGCTGCCGTCGAACGAATACTGTACCTTGTACTGTGCGTTCACGTCCAGGTCCTTCATGCCGAACTTGACGAGTATCCCGTCCTCCAATGCCAAAGACCACGAAAAGCTCTCGTCCCCCTTCCACTTTGCCGTCAAATCGTAATCTTTATCGACAGCAGCGGTAAAGTCAAAGACCTTTTCCACGCCTTTCTCCAGGTAAACCCAACCGACGAATGTTTGACCTTCTCGTATCGGGTCAGCCGGCTGAGTGACCAACATGCCTTCCGGGATCTTCTGAGACTCGTAGGATTCACCATCAGCAGGCGTGCCGTTATTCAAATCGAAGGTTACTGTCCAACCCTTCTCCACAGTGTACAAGCCGGTGGCAGCGTCCTCATCCGTTGGGATGTAACCATCTGCACAGTATTCATCCAGCACCTTGAAAGAATAGTATCCGCCGGAAACAATTAACCTGTCCTCGCCAAATACGCCGCTAAAGACCGCCGTATCGGAGGTGAATGTGCCACCGAGGATAACAAAGGTATTGCTATCCTGCGCGCTGTGGACAGCTGCGTTCTTTCCATACACGATTCCGTTGGAAATGGTGATGGCAGCGTTACCACTTTGGCAACAAATCGCCTTATTCTGGCTGGTAACGGTACCGCCATTCATGGTGAACGATGCACCTTCCTGAATCAGGATCGCATACTGGGATCCCGTTCCCGAATGCTCGATAGCGCCAGATTCAAGGATCAACTCACCTAACAGGTCGATCGTATCCTGCTTTATGCCGGAGGCGATCTTGCCGGTACCCTCACGGGAGGAATCCAGGATCGTCAACTTGCCAGTCGCATTGACGGAGATAGCGATGCCATCGCCCATTCTGGCAATGGTCTTACCGTTCAGGTCCAGAGCGACTTCCCTGTCGACCGTGAGGGCCGCGGGGATATCTACATTGGTCAGCAGTCGAACGGTGTCGCCCGCAGCCGCCGCATCCATGGCCTCCTGGAGGAGCATATGCTTTGAACCACCAACGATCTCTGCCACAGCCACGCCAGAGGAGTAGGTGGTAACGCCGCTGTCCTCACTGGAAATCAAATCATATCCCAATGGTGCGTTGACCTTCAGAGCATGCCCACCCAACGCGACTTTCAGAATTTCATCAACCGCAAGCTTGTACTCTGCCTCACCATCCGCCAGTAAGATGATCACGTCATCATCGGATGTCCTCGCCTTCGCTGCTTCTGTTAAGGTGGGATATTTCACATCGTTGGCTTTTGCAACAGCTACTGCGTAGGTGTAGTAACCGTCTGTCGGACCAACCACGCAGCACTGCTCCGGACAACCGTTGTTGGCAAGAGTTTCATTTTCGATCTGGAAGCACTCAGACATGCTGGCACCAACAAAGTATTCCGCCGCATCGACAACAGCGCTGTCCTTGATAAAGATCTTGATGCCGCCTGCTGGCTCACCGGGAGACCCATCGCCGCTGCTGGTACATATGCCACAACCGGTGGGGCTGACGAGCTTCGCGTTTCCGGAAAGGGTCAGCGTCACATCAGGATCTTGAATGGAGATGCATCCGCTGATAGAATTGCCCACGATCTCCGAATGGCCGGTGATGACGATATTGCTTGTCCTGCCGCTGGTGACGATAGTCGTTGCGTTCGTGAAACCGCCAGAGACCTTGCCTCCGCTGATCGTAAGGCTCGTATTATCCGCAGTAATACCGATGGCACTCATCTGGCTGATCAACTCACCGCCGCCAACGCTGTCCTCAATGGCCAATGCAGTATTGGCCTTGTCCAGCTGGATGGCGGGGGTCGCCGCTGCCGCGCCGGTCAGCTTGTTGCCGTTCAGATCGACCGTCAGGCTCCTGTCACCCAGGCTCATGTAGTCAGCGATCGTACAATCCTCCAGCAGCGTGATGGTATCGCCATCGACCGCGGCCGCCCAAGCCGCTTCGATGGATACAAAATACAAAGGATTACCATTTCTGTTAATGCTCGCAACAGCCTCCGCCGGATTCACCTTTCCGCAAAAAGTGCAGATTCCGTTCTCATACTGATGGCCTGTCGCTGGAACCTCAACATCCTTCGTCTGCTGCTCAAACATGAGGTTTTCAAACGTCGCCGTATACCTCATCTCGCCAACATCTATGCACGTTGCAGGGACCTTCTCAACGCCCGTCGCAGTGACCGTCTCAGACTCCTCATGACTTGCATTGTTTCCACACACGCGCATCGCCGTGCACTTCCAATCCTCGCCTTCCTTTTCCCAATGGTAGGTCGGCTGCCCGTATGCATGGCCTGTCGCTGGTATCATCCAACTGTTTTCGGCGATCTCGACGGTACCCTCCGCGTCTGCGAAATACAGGCCGCAGCAGTCGCAGGACCAATAGGCGCTGTTGCCGGGCCCGGTGCAGGTAGCGCCAACGGCGGGATGGGCTGTCAGTTTGTGGCCCGTCGCTGGTATCACCCAGCTGTTCTCGCCTATCTCGACGGTGCCTTCCGCGTCGGAGAAATACTTGCCGCAGGCACAGGACCAATAGGCGCTGTTACCGGGCCCGGTGCAGGTAGCGCCAACAGCGGGATGAGCAGTT
>ONNZ01000033.1 GCA_900319345.1 uncultured Eubacteriales bacterium | reverse complement strand
AGAGCCTGGGCCCGGAACGCGCCGACGGCCCACCAGGAGCCCACCGTGGGCGACAATTTCAGGAAGGCCATGGAGATGCTGCGAAGGAAGGAGGCCAAGCAGGTTTGAGCGTGCGGCCGGAGGCCCTCCCTTGCGCAGCGACCACCGCCATGGTATACTGATCCTGATGTGTTAGGAGGCAAAAATGCTCTATCTCTATCTCGCTTTGAGCCTGGCCGTCGCGGCGGTCTTCGCCCATTCGATCCTTCAGGGCCTGCTGCTCTTCGTGGGGGCCTTTCTGGGGCTGTTGCTCCTTCATGTGCTGGTGCTGGCCCTGGCGTCCCTGTTCGTGAACAAGAAGGACCCGGACCCCAAGCGCTTCCCCTTCTACCGGAAGCTCATCATCCTGAGCGTCGGCCCTATGCTGCAGGCGGGCCGGGTCCGGGTGGAGCTGGTGGGCGCGGAAAAGCTGCCGGCGGGCGGCTTTTTGCTGGTGGGGAACCACCGGTCCGACTTCGACCCCGTCACCGCCATGTGGGCCCTTCGGAAATGGGGCCTCACCTTCGTCACCAAGAAGGAGAACGTGGACATCCCCGTGGGCGGTCGGATCATCGTGGGCTCCGGATGCCTGTCCCTGGATAGGAGCGACGACAAGCAGGGGCTCATGGTCATCCGCCAGGCTGTCCGCCGCATCCGCGCCGGGGACGCCATCGGCATCTACCCCGAGGGCACCCGGTCGAAGACCGGGGAGCTCCTCCCCTTCCGGGTGGGCTGCTTCAAGGCCGCCCAGTGGGCCAAGTGCCCCCTGGTGGTGCTGAAGGTGGAGAACTCCGAGCTGGTGGAAAAGAACTTCCTCCGCCGCCGGACCACCGTCCGGCTGACGGTCAAGGCCGTCCTGCCCTACGACGAGATCGCGGACATGGACACCGCCGAGATCGGGAACCGGGTCAGGGCTATCCTGACCGACATCACTTAGCGGCGCAGCCGCTAAGCATCACTTTGTCGCGGAGCGACAATACATCACTTCGCGCAGCGGTACATCACTTTGCGGCAACGCCGCAATACATCACTTGGCCGCAAGGCCATACATCACGCCAAAGGAGGCTTCCATGCCCGAATCCAAGCTTCGCACGGTATCCATGAATTTTGCCGTTCAGATACTTGCGCTTGTGAAGGAACTGAAGGAAAAGCGTGAATCCATCATTTCCAATCAGATCGCACGTTCCGGCACCTCCATAGGCGCAAACATTTTTGAAGCCAACTATGCTCAGGGCCGAAAGGATTTCATATCAAAGCTGGAAATCGCTTTAAAGGAAGCCAGCGAAACGGAATATTGGCTGGAGCTGCTGCATCAGACGAATTACATCGACGACGCACGATATAAAGAGCTGTCCGATCAATGCGCGACCATCCGGGTCATGCTGGTGGCGTCGTGCCGAACGGCGAAGGGTGAGAAAGTTGGAAAGTGATGTATGCGCAAGGTGCAAGTGATGTAGCTTCGCAGTGATGTATGCGCAGAGCGCAAGTGATGTAGCTTCGCAGTGATGTATGGCAGCGAATCTGCCAAGTGATGATGCGCGGCGAAGCCGCGCAGAAGGGAGGCCTGAACCATGCGCTATAAAAACGTACTGTTCGACCTGGACGGCACGCTGACGGACCCGGCGGAGGGGATCACCAACGCCCTCATGCACGCCCAGCGGCGGCTGGGGCGGGCGGTCAGCCCCCGGGAGGAGCTGTTCGTGTTCATCGGCCCGCCGCTGATCGAGACGTTCATGTCCGAGTGGGGCCTCACCCGGGCGGAGGCGGACCAGGCCCTGGTCTACTACCGGGAGCACTTCGGCACCAAGGGTCTCTTCGAGAACGTGCCCTATGCGGGCATCGGAGAATGCCTGGCGGATCTGAAGGCCGCGGGGCTCAGGCTCTACGTGGCCACGTCCAAGCCGGAGCCACTGTCGCTGCGGATATTGGAGCACTTCGACCTGTTGCCATATTTCGAGGCCGTGGCGGGCTCCACCATGGACGAACAGCGCACGAAAAAGGGCGAGGTCATCGCCTACGCCCTCGATACATATGCTCTTGATCCTGCCGAGACCGTTATGGTGGGTGATAGGAAGCACGACGTCATCGGCGCCCGGGAGAACGGCCTAGCCTGCATCGGTGTTCTCTACGGCTACGGCTCCCGGGAGGAGCTGACCGCCGCCGGAGCTGCGGCCCTGGCCGCGGACCTTGGGGAGCTCTCCGCCCTGCTCAAATCGTAGACGCCGGTGGAGAAATCCCCCTTCTCCAGGTCGTATTTGTCCTTATAGTGCTCGAAATACCGATTGAAGCTGTCGGTATGCACGTCCCGCAGGCTGCTCAAATATTCGTGGGTGTCGAAGGCCCCGATCTCCAGCTCGATCATGGCCACGGCGATGTTGGAGCAGTGGTCCGCCACCCGCTCCAGGTTCGTCAGCAGGTCGTTGAACACGAACCCCTGATCCAGCGTGCATTCCCCGGCCTGGACCCGGTTCACGTGGTGGAGCTTCAGCTCGTCGCACAGCATGTCGATCATCTCTTCCAGGGGCTCCACCCGGTACGCTTCCTTCACGTTCTCCTCTTCGAAAGCACCCATAGCCAGCCCCACGATCTCCTCCACGGCGGCCACCAGGGCGTTCAGCTCCCGCTGGGCCTCCCGGGAGAAGGTCACCTTCTTTTCCGCGATCTCCCGAGCCACCTCGGCAAGGTTCATGGCGTGGTCGCTGATGCGCTCGATGTCGCTGATGCAGTGGAGGAACTTGCTGATCTCCTTGTTCTGCTCCGGGTCCAGCTCCTGCCGGTTCACCTTCACGAGATAGGACCCCAGCTTGTCCTCGTAGGTGTCCACCTGGTTCTCGAGGCGCTCCACCGCGGCGTACTCGGCGTCGGACCACTTGGAGAGGAGCTTTAGCGCCCGGAGAAGGTTCTCCTGGGTGGTGTCCGCCATCTTGGCGATGACGATCTTGCTCTGCTCGATGGCCAGGGCCGGGTGGGCGACGAAGCGCTCCTCCAGCCGGTCGATCATGGCCTGCTGGACCAGGTCCTCGGGCCTGTCCTTCACCAGCCGGTGGGCCAGGCGCCTAAGACCGTTGATGAAGGGCAGCAGGGCCACCGTGGACAGGACGCGGAAGCCGGAGTTGATGAGGGCCAGCTCCACGGGCCCCACGGCCCCGTGGCGGACGCTCTCGGGCAGCAGGGCGTTGGCGATGAAATAGGGGATCAGGCAGATGGCCGTGCCCAGGACGTTGATGAACAGATACACCAACGACGTGCGCCGGCCCGTGGGCCCCGCGCCGATGGCCCCCAACAGGACCGGCACGGAGGCGCCGATGGCGATGCCCATGATGATGGGGACGGCGGCCTCGGCCGTGATGGCCCCGGTCATGGACAGGGCCTGCAGGATGCCCACCGCGGCGGAGGCGCTTTGGAGCACCGCCGTGAAGGCCGCGCCCACCAGGATGCCCAGGATGGGGTTGTCGAACAGGATCAGCAGCTCCCGGAACTTAGCGCTCTCCTTCAGGGGCAGCACCGCGTCGGACATGGCAGACATGCCGAACATGAGCACGGCGAACCCCAGCAGGATGTCCCCCACGTGCTTCTTGGTGGAGGACTTGGAGACCATGCGCAGCAGCGTCCCCGCGATGGCCACCGCCGCCGTGATGGTGGCCGTGGAGAACAGGGACACCCAGCCCCCGCCCCCGCCCAGCAGGGACAGGCACAAAAGCCAGCCCGTGACGCTGGTGCCCACGTTGGCGCCCAGGATGATGGGGATGGACTGGACCCCCTTCATCATGCCGGAGTTCACGAAGCCGATGACCATGATGGTGGTGGCCGACGAGCTCTGGATGGCTGCCGTAACGCCGAAGCCCAGCAAAACGCCCTTCAGCGGCGTGCTGCTCAGCCGCCACAGGATCACTTCCAGCTTGTTTCCGGCCACTCGCTTGAGGCCGTCCCCCATGACCGACATGCCGTAGAGGAACAGCGCGACCCCGCACAGCAGGGAGAGTACGTTGGCGATGCCCATAGGACCTCCTTCGTTCCAGATATCCACCCAATGTACAGTGTACATGAAAAGCGGCTCCGGCGCAACAGGATTTTCGCTCTTGCGCTATAGGCATGAAAAAGTATATAGTAATAGGGAACGAATCGGGAGGACAACGAGATGGCGGAAGACGAACGAGCCTACCAGCGGCAGCGGCGGACCTATCGGACATTGTACAAGCCGGCGAAGCTCCTCATGGAGGGGCTGCTGAACTACAGCTATACCCTGGGACCCAAGATCGAGGGGCCCTGCCTCATTTTGAGCAACCATGTGACGGACTTCGATCCCATCCTGGTGGGCCTCAGCTTCCCCGAGCACATGTACTACGTGGCCGGGGAGAACGTGATGCGCATGGGGTTCCTCAGCAAGCTCGTCACCCGCTACGCCTCCGTCATCCAGCGGGTGAAGGGCACCACCGACGCGGAGGCCGCCCTGCAGATTTTGCGGACGCTCCGAAAGGGCCGGAACGTGTGCATGTTCGCCGAGGGCAACCGCACCTTCACCGGGGAGACCCTGCCCATCGCCCCGGCCACCGCCAAGCTGGTGAAGATGGCCCGGAGCACCCTTATCACCTACCGGCTCACGGGCGGGTACCTTTCCACGCCCCGGTGGAGCACCCACCGCCGCAAGGGCCGCATGACGGGGGCCCCCGTGGGGGTCTACCCGCCGGAGGAGCTGAAGAAGATGAGCGAGGCGGAGATAGCGGACCTCCTAGCCCGGGACCTGTACGAAAACGCCTACGAGACCCAGAACAAGGCGCCCGTGGCCTATAAGAGCAAGGCCCTGGCGGAGACCTTGGAGACCGCCCTGTACCTGTGCCCCAGGTGCCACAAAATCGACACCCTCCACAGCCGGGGGGACCGGTTCAGCTGCGACTGCGGCCTCACCATGACCCTGGACCAGTTCGGCTTCTTCCAGGGGGAGGATCTGCCCTTCAAAACGCCCCTCGATTGGGACAGGTGGCAAACCGGGGAGATGGAGAAGCTGGCGGAGAGCCTGGGCGACGAGCCCGCCTTCTTCGACGAGGACCAGACCCTGAACCGGAAGGAGGACGACCACAGCCTGACGCCCCTCACCACCGGACCCATGGCCCTCTATCGGGACAGGCTCACCGTGGGCGATCGCGCCTTCCCCCTCCGGGACCTTCGGGGCATCGGCCTCATCCAGCGCCAGGGCATGGTCTTCTCCACCGCGGAGGGCGACTTCGCCATCACGGCCTCTCGGCTCCGCTGCGTGCGCAAATATCAGACCCTGTTTGAGTTTTTGAAAGGAAATAATTAAAGCTTCGCACCTTTTCTTGTAAGAAAAGGTGCCCAAAAGAACTTTATGAAGATAAGGTGGTATATGGAGAAGCCCAAGAAATCTTCTTGAGCTTTTCTTTTTGCGCCGCTTTTACCCATGGGCAAAACATAGTCGAAACCTGCACGCTGTTTGGTTTCTCCTTGTTTTGCCCGTGCTGCGCCTCGCTGTATCTGCCACAGGCAGCGCTCGGCTTCGCACCCCTTCACAGAAAAGAAAAAGCGGCAATAATAACAATCAATTGATCCGCAGCCCCTTGGGCAAATGGTTCTTGAGGACGCCCTCGGCGCCCTTGCCGAGGCCCAGGGGCAGGCCCATACAGGTCACCGCGCACCAGCCGGAGAGATCCGTAGGCAGGGTCTCGCCGCGGAGGAACCGCAGAGCATCAGACTCCGACACTGAAGTCCGCCTGTGCAGGGGCAGCCCGGCGGCCATGGCCAATGCGTGGGCGGGCACGAACCGATTTTTGACGATCTCGCCCACCAGCAGCCCCGCCCGGAGAAGCCGCAGCCCGTCCAGGGCGCAGGGCAGCGGCGGCAGCAGCAGCGCCCGACCGTCCGGAAGCAGCCGCAGGGGGCCGGAAAGCCCCTCCGTCTCCGCCTGCAGGAAGGCTTCCGCCAGGGGGGCCTTGTCGCTTCTGGCGGGCAGATAGACCGTGTCCACGGCCGCGCCTTGGCGCCGGAACTTCGCCGCGTACTGGCCCTCGCCCAGGGAGGTGTGGGGGTAGAGCCGGCGCTCCTCCACCAGCTCGAAATCCGGGAACGCCGACAAAAACCATGCCCTGTTCTCCTCGTTCTCCGCGGGGGAGAAGGAGCAGGTGGAGTAGACCAGCTGCCCACCGGGCTTCACCGCCCGCTGGGCCCAGGTCAGGATGGCTCGCTGCCGTTTGGCGCAGGCGGCCACGTGCTCCTCTGACCAGGCCGCCACGGCCTCCGGCTCCTTGCGGAACATGCCCTCCCCGGCGCAGGGGGCGTCCACCAGCACCGCGTCGAAGACGGGCCCGGTGAGGGATATGAGCTTCTCCGGTTCCATGGCCGTGACCACGGCGTTCTTGGCCCCCATGCGCTCCAGATTGCTGAGGAGCACGTTGGCCCGGTTGGGCACGATCTCGTTGGCGAACAGCACCCCCTCCGGCACCTTCGCCACCAGCTGGGAGGATTTGCCCCCCGGCGCGGCGCACAAATCCAGCACCGCCATCCGGGGCGTCAGCTCGAAAAGGCTGGCGGGCATCTGGGCGCTGAGCTCCTGGACGTAGTAGGCCCCGGCCGCGTGCAAAATATCCTTCCCCGGGGCGAACCCCTCCGGCAGCAGGAACCCCTCGCCGCCCACGGGCACGAACCCGGGCCGCAGGGCCCCCAGGGCCTCCGGGGTCAGCCGCAGCCCGTTGGCGCGGGCGGCCCGCTTCTCCGGCTCATCCATGGCGGCCAGGTAGGCGTCGAAATCCGCGCCCAGCTGGCCCTTCATTCGGTTCAGATACGCTTGGGGCAGGTTCATAGCTTCACGCAGGCCCTCCCGTTCAGCAGCACCACATATTTCTCCGTCACCGGCCGCCCGGTCAGGGTTTCGAGGGCCCGGGCGTACAGCTCCACCTGCCGCCGGTGCCGCTCCGCCCACAGGGCCGGGTCGCCCTCCACCCGGTCGGTCTTGTAATCCAGGAGCACGAAGCCGTCCCCCTCACGGAAGCAGGCGTCGATGACGCCCTGGAGGAGCACCCGCTCCTCGCTGGGCACCCCCAGCAGCTCCTCCGTGTCCATGGCCAGGGTGAAGGGCAGCTCCCGATAGACCTGGGGGCTGCGGCCCATCCGGGCGAACAGGTCCGTGCCCGTGAAGTAGGCGAGGTTCGCCCGGTACCGTTCCCCGTCCCGGGCGGACAGGTACTCGTCCAGCTCCGCCGCCGTCATGGGCTTCAGGGGCAGCCGCCGCAAAAGCTCGTGGACGTCCGTGCCCCGGCGCAGGGCCCCCGCCTCCTCCGCGAAGGCGGGCTCGGCGAAGGTCAGGGTATGGTGCTCCGACAGGGCGGTGACAGAGGTCTTGTTGGGCACCCCCGCCGCCCCGGCAAAGGGATATTCGTAGGCGTACCGGCGGGCGACGGCCTCCACCAGCACCGGGTCCGCCGCCCCCAGGGCGGGCCGTTCCGCCGCCGCGGGCAGGGCGAATTCCTCCCGGGCGTGGACGAAGGCGGGCACGTCATGCTTCGCGGTCATCAGCAGCCACGTCAGGAAGGATCGGGCCCGCACCACCCCGTAGGGCGTCACCGTCTCGGGCCGGTCCAGGGCCTCCTGGGCGTCGTTCACCGTGCCCACCAGCACCAATCGGCGCTTGGGCCGGGTCATGGCCACGTACAGCACCCGCATCTCCTCCTCCACCTGCTGCCGCCGGTTCAACAGCAGCACGGCCCGGCGGGACAGGGGGTCCCGCTTGACGCCGTCCCCGTCCACGAACGCCAGGCCCATGCCCATCCTTCGATGGAGGAGCAGGGGGGCGTTTTCCCCCTCCCGGCTGAACTGCCGGTTGAGCTCGCACAGGAACACCACCGGGAACTCCAGCCCCTTGGACTTGTGGACGGACAGGATCCGGACCACGTCGCTCTGGACCGTCTGGGCGGACCCCAGCTTGGCGGAGTCCCGGGCGTCGTCCATGTATTTCAGGAACCCGTGGAGGCCGAAGCTGCCGGTCTCGTCGTAGCTCCGGGCCTTGCTGATGAGGGCGTCCAGATTGGCCTGGCGCTGGACCCCGCCGGGCATGGCCCCCATCTCCACGTAGAGCTCCGTTTCGTCCAAAATCTTCGAGAGCAGCTCCTCCAGATTGCAGATCATGCTCTCCCGCCGCCAGCCCTCGATCCTGTCCAGGAACCGGGCGGCCTTGCTCTCGGGGTCGTCCGCCGCCGCCTGAAGCAGGCAGTCCAGCAGCTCCCCCTGGGGGCAGCGGACCCTGAGGTCGATCAACTCCTCATGGGAGAACCCGCCCACGGAGGAGCGCAGCACGGACAGCAGGGGGATGTCCTGCCGCCGGTTGTCGATGACCCTGAGCAGGTTCAGCACCACCATGACCTCCACGGACTCGAAGTAGCCCCCGGTGAGCTGAGCGTAGCAGGGGATGCCGGCGAGGGCCAGCGTCCGGGCGAAGACGCGGGCGTTGGTCATGCTCCTGAGGAGGATGGCGAAGTCCCCGTACCGATAGGGCCGGGGGTCCCCCTCCGCCTTCTCCCGATAGAGCTCGCTCCCCATGAGCTCCCGGATGCGCCTGGCGCAGAAGCGAGCCTCCGCCTCGGCGTTCTCCATGTCCTCGGCGTCCTCCGCGTCCTCCGCCTGCCTGCGCTCGACGAGATGGAGCTCCACCGCCCCCTGGGGCTGGGCCATGCCGGGGCGCAGGGCCGCCTTCTCGTCGTAGACGATGGGGCTTTGGCCGGGCTGCATGAGCTTCTCGAAGACCCGGTTCACCGCGTCCAGCACCTCCGGGCTGCTGCGGAAGTTGTGGTTGAGGTCGATCCGCTGGCCCGCGTCCCCCGCGAAGGTCCGCAGCTTTTCCAAAAACAGCCCCGGTTCGGCCATGCGGAAGCCGTAGATGCTCTGCTTCACGTCCCCCACGAAGAACAGGTCGTCGCTTCGCTTGATCCGGTTCAGGATGGCCTCCTGGACGGCGTTGCTGTCCTGGTACTCGTCCACGATGATGGCCGTGAACCGGTCCCGATACTCCGCCGCGGCCTCCTCGTTCTCCAAAACTTTCGCGCAGAAGTGCTCGAGATCGTTGAAGTCGATCCGATCCCGCTCCCGCTTCATGCCGTCGTAGATCCCCTGCTGCCGCCGCCAAAGGCTCGTGAGGGCCAGCAGCGCCCGGGCGCCGGAAAGATGGATCTGCCAGAGCTTTTCCCCGTCCTGGCCGTAGGTCTTCGCCTGGTTGGCGGCCTCTTCCTTCACCTTCTTCCGGGCCTTCTCCAAGGCGTCCCGATCCCGCTGCTCCATGTCCTTGGGCCAGGTGATCTTGCCGAAGGTCACGGCGCAAAGGGCCTGGGCGTACGCCGCCGGCGTCTTCTGCAGCAAGGCGCCCCGGGCGTGGGGGATGGTCTGATCCAGGTACGAAATCAGGTTCCCCCAGGCGGGAGGGTAGCTGTCCCGGAGCCGAACGAGGTCGGCGAGGGCCGCCTCGAAGGTCCCCCTGTCCTCCTCGAAGCAGACGGCCACCGCCCCATCGTAGGCCGCCCGGCTGGTCAAGTCCGCCTCGGCCTGCCGGAGCCACCCCGCCGGGTCCGGCTGGGCCATCAAAAACCCGTTCAGACTGTCCAGGGCCCGCTTCAAATTGTCCTCCCGCTCGAAGGCGCGGATGAGGAGCCGATAGGCCGGGGCGTCCTCTCCGGCGAGGGCGGTCATGGCCTGGTCCACCGCCTGGTCCCGGAGCACCATGCTCTCCGTCTCGTCCAGGGTGGCCGCCGAGGGGGACAGGCCCACCAGGTGGAAGTATCGGTTCACCACCCGGGCGCAGAAGGCGTGGATGGTGGAGATGCTGGCGTTGGGGCACCGGGCGCTCTGCCGGTACAGTCGGGCCTTCAGGGCCTCGTCACTGGCGTCGGCGGCCCGCTGTTGCAGGGTGTTCTGGATGCGCTCCTTCATCTCCGCCGCGGCGGCCCGGGTGAAGGTGAGGATCAACAGCCGGTCGATGTCCATGCCCCCCTCCACCAGGCGGACCACCCGCTCCGTGAGCACGGCGGTCTTGCCCGCGCCGGCGGCGGCGGACACGATCAGATTCCCCTGTTCCTCTATGGCGCGCTGCTGTTCTATGGTCCAGTTCATTTCGTTCCCTCCGCCAGCGCCAACAAATCAGCGATGGTCATCTTCCGGGTGTCCCGCTCGTAACAGCCCTTCTGCTGCTTGTCGAACCGGCACACGGACTGATAGGGGCACCAGGCGCAGGCCCCCTTGTAGGGCGTGATCTGGGCCTCCCCTTTGCGCATATGGTCCAAGGTCCGCTCCGCCACGGCCACCGCCTCCCGGGTCAGGACCCCCATGTCCTCCTCCCGGCACACGTTGCCGCTGAGCTTCCCGTCCTTGTTCCGCCGAAGGCCCTGGACGATGGCAGATCTGCCGTCCAGCTGCCGTTCCAGGGCCGCCACGGACCTCTCGCTCCCGGCGGTGACGCCCCTTAGCACGTGGCGCTGCTCCTCCCCCTCCTTGGGGGCGGGCAGGGACAGGGGCATGTAGTACATGCCGCCCATCTGGCCGTCCAGCCCCTCCACGGCGGCGAGATACAGGGGAAGCTGCAGGCTGAGCCCCGCCTCGATCTTGGCGGGATCGAACTTCCGGTCCCCCATCTTGTAGTCGATGACCCGATAGAAGCCGTCCCGGCTCCGATCCACCCGGTCGATGCGGCCGTAGAGCTTCACCGTCCGCCCGTCGTCGGTCCTGAGGAGCAGGGGCGGGAAGGGGCAGTCGGGACCGAAGGCCAATTCCGTCTCGTAGGGGAGATAGCTCCCGGCCTGCATCTGCTTCACGATGGACCGGGCGCACTTCTTCACGGACTCGATCCGAAGGAACAACGCCTCCCGAAGCCGCACGTCCCGGAGGAAGATGCCGTCGTTGTGGGTGGCGACAAGCTCCGGCATGACCTCGTCCACCAGCTGGTCCGCGTCCGCGTCCGTCAGGGCGGCCCAGTTCAGGTTTCGTTCCTTCACCAGCTTCAAAAAGCCGTCCAACGCGTCGTGGAGGAAGGTGCCCGCGTCGGCAGCCTCCTCCTTGCTCTCGGGCCGCTCCTTAGCCTTGATGCCGTACTTCAAATAGTGGGCGAAGGGGCAGCGGTTGAACTGCTCCAACCGGCTGGCGCTCATGCTGGGCGCCGGGCCGTACATCCGCTGGGCCAGCTCCTTGCCGAAGGGGGCGGGGGAGATGCCCCCCGAAATGGCTTCCTCGGCCCGCCGGAGCCGGGGCCCGTAGACCCCATCCGCGGCGAAGTAGGCCCGCTGGGCGGGCAAAAACTCGCTGGTCAGCCCCTCCCGTTCGTAGACGGCCAGCTCCCGGACCAGCCGCCTAAAGCCTCCCTCCTTGTCCGTGGGATAGGCGGCCTGGCCGTCCGCAGCCGTGAGCTGGGGGAAGAGGCGCTTGATCCGTCCCAGCAGGGGGGCGGGGGACAGCTCCTCCCCGTCGGCGGAATAGCTGTAGCTGAACACGATCCGCGCCTGGGCCTTGTTGAAGGCGGTGTAGAGCTTCAGCCGTTCCAGCTCGGACATGGCCTCCACGCCGTTCCACAGCTCCAATCCCTGCTCCTTGAGGAGGGCCAGCTCCCCGTCGGAGATGAGCTCGTCGTCGGTCCGCACCGGGGGCAGCAGCCCCTCGTTGCAGCCCAGCACGAACAGGTTCGGCACCGCGGGGGTCCGGGTCCGAAGGGCGTCGCCCAGGATCACCTGGTCCGCCGTGCCGGGGAGCACCCCCATGGCGGAGCTCTGGGCCCCTTCCTCCAAAAGCCCCAAAAATTCCTTCTGGCTCAGCTCGTCCTTGCCCCAGATGGCGGCGATGTCCGACAGAAGCCCGCTTAAAATGGTATAGACCTGGCTGAACAGCTCCCCGGCGTTGGGGCGGCCGGCGGCCACCAGGGCTTCCCCCTGGGCCCGGAGCTTGTCCCGAAGGCCCGTTTCCTCCATGTAGGCGTAGACCGCCCGGGCCTTCTCCTCCCCGGTGGTGCCCCGGCCGCAGCCCTCCCGCAGGCGCTCCAGGGGCGGGTACAGGGCGGTGCGGACCTTCTCCGCCGCCGCCGGCACCTCCCCGAAGGCGAAGGGCTTAGCAAGGCTGCTGCCGTAGAGGCCGTAGCGCAGGACGTAGTTTTCGAAGATCTCCCCCTCGTCCACAGTGCAGGGGGCGTAGCCGCTTTTGAGCACGTGCAGGGCGTCCTCCATGCTCCGGGTCTCCACGAAGCGGACGGCGGAGAGGACCATGTCCATGGCGCTGTGGGCCGTGACGGGCCGGGTGGCGTCGTAAAAGAGGGGGATGCCCTTGCGGGCGAAAGCCCGGCGGACCCGGGACACGTACCCGCCCCCGTCGGTGACGATCACCGCCATGTCCCGGTACCGGTAGCCCTGGCGGACCAGGTCCAGCACCGCCTGGGCGCAGCGCTCCGCCTCCTCCTCCCGATCCGCCGAGGCCCACAGCTGGACGCCGGGGGCCGGGTCGGGGAAGGGGGTCTCGTCCAGGGCGAAAAGATGTTTTTCGAGATGCTTCAGCTCGGCGGGCCTGTGGTCGTCCTGGCGGCAGCCCTCCAGAAAGAAGGGGCTGCCCGCGGCTTGGGCCGCCTGCTGGAGCCTGTGATAGATGCGGATATCCGGGGCGAAGAGCTCCCCGTCCCGGCCGTCCGGGTCCATGCGCAGCGTCACGGTCACGGACCGGCACACCTGGAGCAGCCTCTCGATGAGCCGGATGGGCTGGCGGCTGGGGCTGTCGATGCCGTCGATATACAGGTCCGTCCCCGTGAGGAAGGACCCTTCCAAGGCCGCCTCGGCCCGGTCCCAGAGATCGCTCTCCGTCAGATACCGATCCTTCAGGAAGGCTTCGCTCTCCCCGTACAGGAGGGCGATGTCCGCCAGCTTCCCCCGAAGCTGGCTCCCCTCGGGCAGGGTTTCCGCCGCGCGCCGCAGGTCCTCGGGCGCCGCGCCGCTCTGCTTACAGCGGGTGACGATGTCGTCCATCCGCTCCACGAAGCCACGGCTTTCGGCCACCCGACCGAAGAGGGACAGCTCGCTCCGGTGGTTCAGGGCGGCCTTCTTCAGGATCATCCGCCGCCCGGGCCCGCCGATGACGGGGAGATCGTTCCCCTGCTCCTGCAAGACCCGCTCGCAGAGCCGGGAGAAGGACAAGACCTGGACCCCCAGCAGCCCCCCCAGGCGGCTGCACAGGGCCTTTTCCGCCTCGAAGGTGTACTGTTCCGCCACGATCAGCGTGGCCCGTTCCCCCCTTTGGGCATGTCGAATGAGCCGATCGTAGAGGCGGGCGGTCTTGCCGCTGCCCGATCGGCCGATCCAGATCGTGAGAGGCGCGCCCATCAGAACCGGGCGGTGTGCACGGAGGTGTACACCATCCTGCCTCTCTCATTGGTGCTTTCGTATAATACGATGGAATTGACCCGGAAGCTGGCGTTCTCCGGGGGCGTAAGGTGGGAGATGTCCCCGTGCTCCACGGCCCGGCCCAACGTCACGTGGGGGATCAGCCGCCCCTTGCCCTTGCAGAAGCCCCGCTCCCACAGGTTCATCTCCAGCATCTCGTGGATGCGGTAGAGCTCCTCCAAATCCCCCTCGGCCCGCAGGAAGCTGGTCCGGGCGCCGCCGTGGTCGAACCAGCCGTAGCCCCCCAGCTTCAACGTGAAGGGCCGGGCGTCCGCCACCGCCTGGTCCATGGCGAAGGCGATGTCCGCGAGGTCGTTGCTCTCCCCGATGAACCGCAGGGTGATGTGGTGGTTCCCCGCTGGCACGAACCGGCCCCCGGTGGACACGGCGCGAAGCTCCTGCTCGAAGGCGAACACCTTCTTCTGCACGTCCCTGGGCAGCGGTACGGCGATAAACAGTCTCATATCCCTGTTCCCCCATTATATTCTTATCTATATTTTACTTGATTTTGGCGGGGTTGTACAGGACTTTTGCGCGCGGTACAATAAACAGGGAACTTTTTGGGACGTTCGCGGGTCTTATGGGTAGAACGATCGTTCGAGACGAACAAAGAGAGGAAAGAACATGATCTCAAGAGATGCCTTTGCCCAGGAGGTGCGGGAGCTCACCGACACAGCCTTCGCCGTGACCTACCTGATCCTGGGGAACAGCGCCGACAGCGAGGACGCCATGAGCGCGGCCATCCTCCGGGCCTTCGAGAACCGGGGGAAGCTGCGGAAGCGGGACAGCTTCCGGGCCTGGTTCCTGCAGATCCTGCGGCACGAAGCCTACGACCTGCTGAAGAAGCGCCGGCGGCTCACCCCCGTGGAGGAGCTCCCCGAGGAGGCGGCCCCGGAGGGGGACGACGCCGGGCGGCTGGACCTGCGGCAGGCGCTGCAGGAGCTGACCGACACCCAGCGGACGGCCCTGCTGCTGCAGCAGGAGGGGTACGACATGGCCGAGATCGGCCAGATCCTGGACGTGCCCGTAGGGACGGTGAAATCCCGGATCTCCCGGGCCAAGCAGACATTGAGGACCCTATTGGAGGATACCTGATATGGAAAAGAAGAACTACAACGTGCGGGACGCCCTTCCCGATACCCCCGATACCTTCTACGACGCGGTGGAGCGGAGCCTGAGCGCCTGCCGCAGCGAGAAAAGGGAGCGGACCTGGGGCCTCGTGCGCCTGCCCCGGAAGCTCTTGATCCCCCTGGTGGCGGCGCTGGTGCTGCTCGTCGCCGGCACGGCGGTGGCCGCGGGGGTGTGGCTTTGGGACAACTATTCCCCCACCAACTACATGGAGACCCCCAAGGAGCAGCGGGAGGAGCAGGGCAAGACCATCCCCGACGTGGAGCAGGCCATCGAATCCGCCGCGCCCCAGTCCGGGGACTACAAGATCGTCATGCTGCCGGAGTTCAAGAACGCCCAGGAGCAGGACGAATGGCGGGTGAAGCTGGGCCAGCCCAAGTACAACGAGGCGGACTGGGCCTGGGTCCGCCAGATCAAGCCTGAGGTGGAGGAGGTGCTGATCGACGGCCGGAACCTGGTCTTCAACATCCGCCTCAACACGGACCACGCCAAGGCCTTCACCTGGCCGGACGTGGAGGGCCAGTGGGTGGACGCCCTGGTGGACAACATCAGCTTCCGCCGGGAAGGGGACAGCATGGCCTATCCCATCTCGGAGGGAGGCGGCGGCATCAACCCCAACATGGTCACCGATACCGGCGCCACCCTGTACACCGAAGTGATCCTGGACCAGCCCGGGGTGGACTTCCCCACCGAAGGCCGGGTGGAGCTCACCGTGGAGATCGGCCTTAGGGACGCCCGGGTGGACGACATGGCCACCGTGGGCATCGTAGGCAGGATCTACTACACCTTCAGCTTCGACGCTGCGGCGGGCACGGAGGTAGCACCGCCTACGATCACAGAGCGGCCCCTCTCGGGCAGCATCGTGCTGACCGTGGACGACTGGTCCGACGCCGACAAGCCCAAGCTCTACAACCAGCGGGTGAGCCTGGACGGCGTGGTGCTCCGGGAGGAGGTCCGCTATAAGCAGACCGGCGTCTACGTGACCTACACCGTGGAAAAGGCCCCGGCAGACTGGACCGAGGCCATGAAAAACTCCCTGCTGTACCCCAACCGGGAGGGCAAGTGGCACGGCCTGTACCTCGACTACCGCCTGGGCAGCGAGGGCGAATGGCTCCCCGTGGGCCACGAGAACCATGGAAACTTCGGCGAAAACACGATCATCCTGCCCATCTTCCCCTCGGACTACGAGACCGCGAAGGAACAGGGATGCACCCTGCGGCTGGCGGAATACTGCACCACCGCCTTCAACGGCACCCCCGTGGGCGAGGATTGGAACTACAGCATCCCATCGGGCTCCGCCTCCATGCAGATGGACCTGCAGGCCCAGCCCATCCTGGAGATCACGGTGCCCCTGCCGTAAGGCGGCGCTATGAAAAAAGCCCGAAGGACGAAAATCCTTCGGGCGATTTTTTACAGGTCCTTGAACCACTCGGGATACACCGTCCGGTAGGGGTTCTCCTTGTCCGGGTCCGTGGGGTCCCAGCCCAGGGTGTGATCCGCGTTCATGTAGGGCTCCTCGTAGATGAGGGGCGGGGCGTCCGGGGCGGCGGGGCCGACCGTGTCCACCACCATGACCCGGGTGCCCCGGGGGCAGTTCTTATAGATCCAGTAGGCGTCCCCCACCAGCAGCCGCACGCAGCCGTGGGAGGCGGGGCTGCCCAGCTTCTCGTACTCGTCGATCAGCATCTGCTTCTTGCCGTACTTGTGGAACTTGCGATAGTCCCCGCCGATGGGCACGGTATGGAACAGGTAGTGGCCCCGGAACCGGCAGGCGTACTGGGCGTAGACCATGATGCCGTCCATGACCGTCATGGCCTTGTAGGCGTACTTGCTGTAGATGTAGTGGGACCCGGGCGGGGTCTTGTGCACGGTGTCCGCGCAGGAGCAGATCATGATCCGCTCCACCACCCATTCCCCGTCTATGGCGTAGAAGCAGACCACGCTCTGGCTCCCCTGGAAGACCGTGAGCCACCGCTCCCCGTCCTTCCGAGGTGAGGTCTCGGGGGCATAGGGGGAGACGAGGAAGCCCTCCAGAGGCTGCATCGCCGCGCCGTAGCCGGGCTCGCTCTCCTCCTCCGCCTCATAGAAGCCCGCGGGCCCCTGGCCGAAGCTGCCGAACCGGTAGTACCGGCCGGTGAACCTGTCCCGATAGCGGCCGTCCTCCTCCAGGACCACGGACCTGCGCAGCTGCAGCGAGGGCGCCGGGGTAGCCGGGCAGAAGGTGGGGACCGGGGTGGGCGTGGGCTCCGGCGTAGGTTCCGGCGTGGGCGTGGCCGTGGGCGTGGGGGTCGGCGTAGGCGTGGCCGTGGGCTGGGGCGTGGGCTCCACCGTAGGCGCTGGCGTGGCCGGGACCGCCGCTTCCGGGGCAGGGGTCAGGACCGCCTGTCGGACATGTCCACAGGCCAGGCACAGCAGAAGCAGCAACAGCCACAGCAGGATTTTACGCAAATGGGTCATAGGGCCGCGTCAGAACAAAAAGCGCTTGCTTACGATAAGCAAGCCACAGGGTTTTACTCTGCCTTGGGGGCTCCCACGGGGCAGACATTGGCGCAGTTGCCGCACTCGATGCAGGCGTCGGCGTCGATGACGAAGATGCCGTCGCCCTCGGTGATGGCCTCCACGGGGCACTCACTGGCGCAGGTGCCGCAGGCGATGCATTCATCGGTGATCTTGTATGCCATGCTGATTACCTCCTTACAGATTTCAATTCATTATAACATACGCCGCCTAAAATGCAAGAATCAGTTTGGGGCGAAAGTGTAAAGAAGTCGAAGAAGGGGCAAAGGGGTCTACCTTTGGCGGGCCTCTTTTTTTCGACAGCGGATGGATGGCAGGATAGGGGAAAAAGGGGGTGAAAAGGGTGGGCCTCAATACGTTTCCCCTGGAGAAGGCCGCGCCGCCCAAGCGGGATCTGGCGCGGAGCCTGTTTTTGCTGCCCGTGGACAGCATCCGCCCCAACCCGGATCAGCCTCGGCGGACCTTCCGCCGGGAGGAGCTCCAGGAGCTGACCTTGAGCATCGCCCAAGTGGGGCTCATCCAGCCTTTGACCGTGCGCCAGGCCCCGGGCGGGTACGAGCTCATCTCCGGGGAGCGGCGCTTGCGGGCCTGCCAGCTGCTGGGGCTTAGGGAGGTGCCCTGCATCGTGGAGCAGGCGGACCCGGAGAAGAGCGCCCTCATGGCCCTCGTCGAGAACGTGCAGCGGGCGGACCTCTCCTTCTGGGAGGAGGCGGAGGGGTATCGGCGGCTGCTGAACGTCTACGGCCTCAGCCGGGAGGAGCTGTGCCGCCGGATCGGCAAGAGCCCCGCGTTCCTGTCCAACAAGCTCCGGCTGCTGAAGCTTTCGCCCCAGGTCCGGGCGGCGGCGGAGCAGGGGGGCTTGAGCGAGCGCCACGCCCGGTGCCTGCTGGCCCTGGAAAGCGAAGGGGAACAGCTCAAGCTCATAGAGCGCATTGCCGGCGAGGGCTGGAGCGTGCGCCAGGCGGAGGCCTTCGTGGCCCGGGCTGCCCCCCGGCCCAAGCCCCTGCGGGTCCTGCGGCTCACGAAGGACTGCCGCCTGTTCCTCAACGGGCTCACCACCCTCCTCGATCAGCTCCGCCAGGCGGGCATGGGGGCCGAGATGGAGACCCAAAAGCACCCGGACGGCCTCGATGTGACCATCCGGGTGCGGTACGGCAGAGAATGATCCTTTATAACCCCCTCACATGCCCTGGACCTTCTCATTGAGCTTCTTGACCCGGCGCTTCAGGGCCAGGTATTGGACGAGCCAGATGAGGGCGAAGATCAGGGTGAACGCGGCGAAGTAGAGCAGAAAACCCTTCACGCTGTGCTCCATCCAGCCGGTCACGTAGGCGATGGGCAGCATGGCCCCGGTGAGGAGCAGGAAGTTGACCACGGTGCGCTTGAGCAGGCTCCAGTCCGCCGCCCACACCAGGGACGAGGCGGCGCTGGCGGCGCCCAGGATGCCGCAGAGCAGGGTCTGCAGCGCCACGGCGGAAAGCTCGGAGCCCATGGCGGTCACGAAGCTGGGCACGCAGGCTTCGAAGGTGCCCCGGCCCAGGAAAGCGGAGACCAGCAACGAGATGCACTGGCCGATGGCGATGCCCATGGGGAAGCCCATGAGGGCCCGGGAGAGGATGGCTTTTTTCATGGTTGTTTACCTCCTTTACAGTCCTAAAAGGGTCTTGATCTTGGCGACGTAGCGGCGGGAGGCGTAGGTCACGGTGCCGTCCGTCAGCCGCACCAGGACCGTGCCCGCCAGGTTCAAATCGAAGGCTTTCACCTTCTTCAAATGAATGATCTCCGACTGGGAGACCCGGACGAAGGCGCGGGGGTCCAGCCGCTGCTCCCACTCGTAGAGGGGACCTTTCAGGGCGTAGGTGCCCTGCTCCGTGTGGGCCATGGTGCGCCCGTTCTCCACATAGACCCGCAGCAGCGTTTCCGGAGCCAGCACCGTGGCCGTACCCTCCGAGAAGCCCACCAGGGGCTTGTCCTGTCCGGTCTCCAGCCGGGCCAGCAGGGCGCTGACCTCGTCGGTCATGCGGTCGGTGTGGATCACCACCCGGGGCTCCCGGCAGCCGGGCTCGATCTGTACTTCGATCTTCATGGCGTCGACCTCCTTTCGATGGCCCCAGCATAGCGGGAAATGAACCGTTTGTCCACTGATTTTCGGTATGCGGTCGTTTTTCGGGGGTATGCGGTCGGCGGGGAATATATTTGTTGTTTCTTTGGCGGCCCCGTGGTATCATAGGAGGGTGAACGAATCCGAATTCTACAAGGCGACCCAGAGCCGCGCCCTGAAGGGGCCATACCTCCTCCACGGCGAGGAGGAGCTGACCAAGGCGGACGCCGTGGCTCGGGTGAAGAAGCTGTTGGACCCGGGGGTGCTGGATCTGAACTTTCAGAGCCTCCGGAACCCCGACGCGCCTACGCTCCTTTCCGCCGCGGACCAGCTGCCCTTCTTCGACGAGCTTCGGCTCATCCTGGTGGAGAGCTGGGACGACGCCCTGATCGACGCCCTGGAGGAGAAAAACCGGCTGCTCGCCATGGCGGACACGTCCGTGGTCCTGTTCGTGTACCGGGGGGAGTGCCGCAAGACCAACAAGCTGTTCAAGGCCCTGGCCCCGGAGAACCGGGTGGTGGTCTTCGAGAAGCTGACCATGGAGCGGGCCGTGAACATGCTCATCCGGGAGTCGGCCCTGCGGAACGTGAGCCTCGATCGAGCCACCGCTCAGGCGCTGATCGACCGGGTGGGGTTCGACGCCTATCGGCTGAAGAACGAGTTTTCCAAGGCCGCCGGGTACGTGGGCCCCGGCGGGACCGTGACCGTGGCCGTGCTGGGGGAGACGATCACCCCGTCCCCGGAGTACGACGCCTTCGAGATGCTGGACGCGCTGCTGGACGGGAAGCGGAAGAAGGGGTACGCCATGCTCCTCAATGCCCTGGACCGGGGGGAGAGCCCGCTGAGCCTTGCCGGGTTCCTGGAGGGGCGGCTGAAGCTGATTTTGAGCGCCCGGGAGCATCTCGATCGGGGGCTGGACCCCCGCGCCGCCGCCCGGCAGCTGCCTGGCAGCCCCTACGCCGCCCAGATCGCCGTGAAGAACGCCCAGAAGCGGACCACCGGGGCCCTGCGGCAGGCCGTGGCCGATTTCGCCGCCGTGGACGGGAACATCAAGCAGGGGATCTATCGGGACCGGGACGCGCTGCTCCTGGCCGTTATGAATACCTTTGAAAAGAAAGAGGAGGTCAGAACATGAAATTTGCCATCATCGGCTGCAACTCCGAGGACGCCATCACCTTCCCCCACCACACCGAAGTGGTCACCACCCCCTACGGCAACGCCCGGGTCATCCATGCCACGCTCCCCAACGGCAAGGAGGTGGATTTCCTCACCCGGCACAGCATCTGCCTGCAGGAGGACGCCTATGAAACCAACTTCAGGGCCAACATCTTCGCCCTGTACCTGTGCGGCGTGACCCATATCGTCAGCATCTCCGTCATGGGCACCTGCGACTATTCCTTCCGGCTGGGCAGCTTCTGCCTGGTGTCCGATTTCATCGACTTCACGAAGCTCAGGGAGAGCTCCTTCCGCATGGAGCACCGGCTGGTCCGGCACGCGGGCATGGACGACGTGTTCGACGGGCGCATGACCGGAGCCCTGGAGGAGGTCATCCTGGGGGAGAAGATCCCCTACGAGGGCCGGGTGAACTACGCCTGCGTGGACGGGCCCCGGCATGAGACCGCCGCCGAGGCGCGGATGATGCGGGCGCTGGACGCCCAGGTCATCGGCAGCACGCTGGTGCCTGAAGCGCCGCTGTGCCGGGAGGTGTGCATCAAGTACGCGTCCATCGGGATCATCGCCCGGTACGCCACGGGTATGGACCAGGACGTGACCGACGAGGACCTTTTGCGCATCTCCGCCCAGCACAAGGGCCGGGCCCTGGACGTGGCGCTGAAGATGATCGAGAAGTATTCGGAGTGATCCTTTCTCTGTTGCCGCTTTTTTCTCTTCGGTGAAGAGAAAAAAGCGGCGCAAAAAAGAGAAGCACAAGAAAGAAAAGAGGGCTGTGCACATAGCATAGTCCTCTTCTTAAGTTCTTTTGGCCGCACCTTTTCTTTTCGAAGAAAAGGTGCGATGCTTTAATTCTTTCCTCTATTTATAAAAGATGTTCCAATACACCGGCCCCCACATGTTCAGCAGCATGCACAGCAGGATCAGCGCCGCCTTCCAGCCCCGGAGGGGCTTTCGCGTCAGGCCCATGGCGGCCAGGATCCCCACGTAGGGGATGAAGTCCATGGCGTAGCGCATGCCGAACTGGGCGAACCCGTTCCCGTAGTTCATGAGGAAGGGCACCGCGCAGACCACCGCCGTCCCCAGCAGGAACCAGGTGAGCTTATCCCGCCGGTACGGGGCCCGGACCGCGAAATACAGGGCCGGGGACAGGTGGGTCAGCGACACCCCCGCCAGGGTGGGGATCACGTAGGGGTACTCCCGGGTGAACTCCGGCCCCAGCAGGAAGATGGAGTACAGGTTGTACCGCACGTGCTTTACTTGCAGCGGGCCGCCCACCTCCTTCTCCGCGGCCTTCAAAAACGATAGCTGCTCCCCCTTGGGCAGGGTCTGCATCTGATTGTACCGGTCCCGGTACAGGTCCTTCAGGTGGGTCAGGTTGTAGCCCTTGTCCATGATGGTGCCGAAGCGCGCGTAGTTGTAGAGCATGTACAGGCCCCCGGGGATGGCCGCCCCCAGGCAGAAGAACAGAAGGGACCTGATTCGCTTTTCCCGCGGATACCGGGTCAGGACGTACCCCCCGAAGAACAGGGCCCCCAGCAGGTTTGGCATCCGGCAGGTGACCGCGCAGGCGTAGAACACGCCGGCAAGGAACAGATGCAGGTCCCTGCGCCGGTCCTCGGGCACCGTCAAAAACGCCATGCCCACCAACAGGAAGAACCAGCTGCTGACGTGCCCCAGGAACCAGCCATGGCCCAGGGCCGCCAGGAAGCAGTGGACCGTGCCGAAGGTCAGCAGCGCCGCGCACCAGATCCGCTCTCGCCGGTCCCGGCCGATGCCCATCCGGGTGAAAACGAGATAGGCGAGGGACGTGTTGGCCGCGCCGAGGCCCAGGGATAGCCAGGCGATGTTGAACCCGTTCACGCCGAACAGGGCCACGAAGGGCAGGCACAGGAGGGCCGGGCCCGGCGCAAAGTGCATGTACACGTGGCCGCCGAACTCCACGGATTCGAGATACGCGGGCATGCCGTCCACGTACAGGCGGCCGTGGAGCAGCGCGTCGGCGAGATAGCTGTAATTGTTGTAGAAGACGAAGCTGTGGTCGTTCAGCAGGAACAGGACCAGGAAGCTGGCGAAAAACAGCGCAAGGCAGGTCGGGCCCTCCCGGGGCGCCGCCTCCAGCGCTTCCAGCTCCCAAACCTCCCTTTCCACCAGCTGCCGGTACCGGCAGTAGACCCGATCCAGGCAGAACAGGGCCAGCAGGAACAGGACCAGGGCGCCCATGGTGCCGAAATATCCATAGTCAGGTGCCATTTTGCCGCTCCTTTCCCCTCGTCCTGCAGGATCGCCTGCTTGTGTCATTGTACCCCAAGGCGCGCCCCCTGTCAACGCGTAGGCGCGGCCCCAGCCAAAAACGCCCATCTGTCGTGATTTCGCTTTTGCTCCCCCTGGAGGCCATTTATCCACACTCCTGCCCGGAAAATTATCCACATTGTCCACACCCTTATCCACCGTGCCCGGGATTTTCAGCGTTTTTGGCTGTGGATAAGGCCGTGGACGAACGTGCGAAAGGCTGCCGCCGGTCCTTTGGGCTCGGGACCGATGCGGCAGCCTTCCGCGGATCATGAGGTCGGGGCACGTTGCAGGACAGAGGGGGCAGTCCTGCAAGATTGAGGATGATCTTTTTTCTGTGCCGCTTTTTCTCTTTAGACAAAGAGAAAAAGCGGCGGAAAAAGAGAAACTCAACTGGGGTAATGGCAATAGCGGACGAATCGCTTACATTAGGTAAAGTTCTTTGGGCCTGCACCCTTTCTTTCAAGAAAGGGTGCGAGCTTCCAATGGATTCCTATATTTACCCGGCTTTCTTGCCCTGCTCCTCCATCAACAGCTTGTCCGCGACGAGTGCGATGAATTCCCCATTCGTCGGTTTGTCGTTCTTGCCGTAGATGTTGTAGCCGAAGAGAGCGTTCAAATTCTCGATCTTGCCCCGGGTCCAGGCCACCTCGATGGCGTGGCGGATGGCCCGTTCCACCTTGCTGGGGGAGGTGTCGAACCGCTTAGCGATGCCTGGGTACAGCTCCTTGGTGATCCGGTTGATGAGGTCCGGGTCGTTGTACACCAGGCGGATCCCCTCCCGGAGGTAGTGGTAGCCCTTGATGTGGGCCGGGATCCCCGCCACCAGGAAGATGGCCGTCACCTTCTCCTCGAAGGACCGGTGGGTGGGGGCGTAGGGCATGACGCCCCCTTTCACCGGCTCTCCTTCCAGCGTCTCCAGCAAGCGTTT
>ONNZ01000031.1 GCA_900319345.1 uncultured Eubacteriales bacterium | reverse complement strand
TTGAGTTTTTGGGCGTAAGCGCAAATACGACGAATCGGGAGAGGTTTTTGCAATGCATGGAAAAAGAGGAAAACTGTTGGATGGTCCTCAATTTCTGCCGCACCTTCGGCGGCAGCTACTGGGGCGGCGTCACGGTGAACGCCCTGGATGGCACCATCATCGACAAGGATAAGGGGTATTGAAGTATGAAGAAATCATTGGTTATCATCGTCGCGCTGCTGCTATTGTTGACCGCCTGCCAGCCCACGCCAGAGGTGGACGCCGTGCGGCAGAAGAACCAGGGGGACATGATCGATATGGCGAAGGCTGCGCCGGAAGGGGCGGCTGAAGCTAAAGAGGCCGTCCATGTACAGGTGGAGGCTCAGGGGCCTGACTTCCGCGCTCTCTACGACATCCCCGAGCACCTGACGCGAGAGTTGACCGGGGCGGACGGGCGGTTGGTGGTCCACATCGACGCGGACGTGAAGGTGCCTACCAAGGCCATGCCCATCGTGCGGGTTCACCCCGTGGGCTTTTCCCAGGAGTTCGTGTATCAGCTATGGGCCCGGCTCATCGGGGACACGCCTATGTATCTCAACTCCGACGTGCGCACGAAGGAGGTCGTTGAGCATCAGATGCAGTATTATCTGTCCATCGCCAACGGAGAATTTGAAAACGGCATGGACACCCCCGAGGAGGCCCGGGAGATACTCAAGAAACTGCAGGAGGAATACTTGACCGCTCCCGAGGGTCAGCCGCCCCAGCTGTCAGACGGCACCCTGCAGCAGCTGGAGGTCACCTCGGAGGAAGGAGCCCGTTGGGCCAGCTATACGGGCCTGGATGCCTATGACCCCAAGACTTGCAAAAGTTTCAGGGTCCGCAACAACTGCGACAACGACACGCTTATCCAGGGGAAAGGGGAGGGGCTGCCCGTGACCCGGGGTGCTTTCCTATCTTACTCTTCCTCCGGCAACACGCCCCATCCCTACGATCCCCGGGAGCGGTATCCCCGGATTTGGGTCAAACGGGACGATCCCCTGCCGGAAGAGGTGGACCAGTTTTTGAAGACCACGCCCCGAGAGGCATGGGAAAGGGCGGAAAACATATTGAAGGAGATGGGGCTCTCCGACAGCTTCCAGGTGGCCGCAATACGGCTGATGCCCGATGTGGATTGGGAGGTGAGCTCTCTTGGGCGGACCATAACGAAGGGGATAAAGGGCTACTCCTATCAGGCCCATTACTCCCGCATGGTCTGCGGCGTGCCCTGCAACAGCACCCAGCGATTCAGCATCTATCTCTTTTCATTCAAAGACCTGACAGCGCCCTCCTGGCAGCCGGAACAGATGGAGCTGTGGTTCGATGACGGCCCGGACTACTCCTTCTCCTGGTCCTCGCCTCAGGCTATGGATGAAGTGCTGGTGGAGGACAGCACCTTGCTGCCCTTCGGCACGATCCTGGACATCGTGGAAAAGCGGTTGCCGCTGCTGCTGGATGACTACGCCCGAGACAAACGGCTGGGGGAGGAGGGGCTATCAGTAGACATCAACCGGGTGGATTTGGGCCTCTGGCGCATCCGGGAGAAGGACTCGGTGGAGACGGGGCTGCTGGTGCCCGCCTGGTGCTTCTATCTTGACATGGACATCCATACGGAGGACTACGACGGCGGTCGGCGGCCGGAGGACCTGCTGATCGTCAACGCGGTGAACGGCACGCTGATCGACCCCTGGAACGGGTATTGAGTATAAAAATCGATTGGAACGGCTGCGTGCCGTTCTTTTCTTTTTTAAAAAGATATATGCTCTTTCATCTTCCCAGCCACCACATGTTGTGGTATACTACTAAAAAAATGGGGAGGTTGTTGACTGATAATGAGTGTGAACGAAATGATCCAGGACGCCATGACCATCCAGCTCGACTATGAGCTGCCCGAATATCCCGCTTTCGTGGAGGGCATTCGCCGTGCGCCCCGCCGGGAATCCCATATGACCGAGGCCGACAAGGCCCTGGCCATCCAAAACGCCCTCCGTTATATCCATCCCGATCATCATGAGCAGATGGCGAAGGAGTTCGCCCAGGAGCTGGAGACTCGGGGCCGCATCTACGGCTACCGGTTCCGCCCCGCCGGGAAGCTCTACGGCAAGCCCATCGACGAATACACGGGCAACTGCATCGAGGGCCGGGCCATCCAGGTCATGATCGACAACAACCTGGACTTCGACGTAGCCCTCTATCCCTACGAGCTTACCACCTACGGCGAGACCGGCCAGGTGTGCCAGAATTGGATGCAGTATCGGCTTATCAAGAAGTATCTCGAAGCCCTGACCGATGAGCAGACCCTGGTGGTCATGTCCGGCCATCCCCTGGGCCTGTTCCATTCCCATAAGCTGGCTCCCCGGGTGGTCATCACCAACGGCCTCATGGTGGGCACCTTCGACGATCAGGAGCACTTCAACCGGGCGGCGGCCCTGGGCGTGGCCAACTACGGCCAGATGACCGCCGGCGGTTGGATGTACATCGGGCCCCAGGGCATCGTCCACGGCACATTCAACACCCTCCTGAACGCCGGGCGACTGAAGCTGGGCATCCCCAAGGATAAGGACCTGGCCGGGCGGCTGTTCGTGTCCGCCGGTTTGGGCGGTATGAGCGGCGCACAGGGCAAGGCGGCCATGATCGCCGGGGCCGCCGCCATCATCGCGGAGGTGGACGACTCCCGCATCGACACCCGGTATACCCAGGGCTGGGTGAGCCATCGGACCGCCAGCTTGGAGGAAGCCACCCAGATCGCCCTCGATCACCAGAAGGCAGGGGAGCCCTGCGCCGTGGCGTACAACGGCAATATCGTGGACCTTTTGGAGTACCTCTACGAGAAGGGCGTCCATGTGGATTTGATGAGCGACCAGACCTCCTGCCACGTGCCCTACGACGGCGGCTACTGCCCCCAGGGCCTGACCTTCGTCCAGCGCACCGAGATGCTGGACAAGGACCCCGAGGGCTTCCGCACCTTGGTGGACAAGTCCCTCCATCATCACTACGAGATGATCTGCAAGTTCCACGAGCAGGGCACCTACTTCTTCGATTACGGCAACAGCTTCCTGAAGGCCGTCTACGATTCCGGTGTGAAGAGCGTATGCAAAAACGGCGAAAACGACCTGGACGGCTTTGTGTTCCCCTCCTACGTGGAGGACATTTTGGGGCCCCAGCTCTTCGACTTCGGCTACGGTCCCTTCCGCTGGTGCTGCCTCTCTCGCAAGCCGGAGGATCTCGATAAGACCGACGCAGCCGCCGCGGAGTACATCCGCACCCACAACCGCCGCTACCAGGACTACGACAACTACGTCTGGGTCCGGGACGCCAAAAAGAACAAGCTGGTGGTAGGCACCCAGTGCCGCATCCTCTATCAGGACGCCATGGGCCGTATGAACATTGCTCTCAAGTTCAACGAGATGGTGCGCAACGGGGAGATCGGCCCCGTAATCCTGGGCCGCGACCACCACGACACCGGCGGCACCGACGCCCCCTTCCGGGAGACCTCCAACATCAAGGACGGCTCCAACATCATGGCCGACATGGCCACCCAGTGCTATGCCGGCAACGCGGCCCGGGGCATGAGCTATATCGCCCTTCACAACGGCGGCGGAACCGGCATCGGCCGGGCCATCAACGGGGGCTTCGGCATGGTGCTGGACGGCTCCGAGCGGGTGGACACCATCCTCCGCATGGCCATGCCCTGGGACACCATGGTGGGCGTGGCCCGCCGGAGCTGGGCTCGGAACGAGAACGCCATGAGCACAGCGGCCGAGTACAACAAGCAGTTCAAGGATACGGACCATATCACCCTGCCCTATGTGGCGGATGCCCAGGTCGTGGAGGCCGCTTTGCGGGCCGTGGAGGCGTAAGATGCTGAACACCATCATGGAATGCGTGCCCAACTTCAGCGAGGGCCGGGACCTTGCTAAGGTCGAAAGGATCGTAGACGCCTTTCGGGGCAAGGAGGGGGTAAAGCTCCTGGACTATTCCAGCGACAAGGACCACAACCGGACCGTTGTCACGGTCATCGGCGAGATCGAGCCCTTGGGGGACGCGGTCATCGAAGCCATCGGTATCGCCGCCCAGCTCATCGACCTGACCCACCATCAGGGGGAGCATCCCCGTATGGGCGCTGCGGACGTGGTGCCCTTCATCCCCATCAAGAACTGCACCGTCCAGGAGGCGGACGCCCTGGCCAAGCGAGTGGGGAAAGAGGCAGCCGAACGGTTCCAGATCCCCAGCTTCCTCTATGAGAAGTCGGCCACCGCACCCCATCGGGAGAACCTGGCCGCCATCCGCAAGGGCCAGTTCGAAGGCATGTTCGAGAAGATGAAGCTGCCGGAATGGAAGCCGGACTTCGGCCCCGACGCGCCCCATCCCACGGCCGGCGTGTTTGCCGTGGGCGCCCGGATGCCCCTGGTGGCCTTCAACGTGAACCTGGACACGCCGAACCTGCAGATCGCCAAGGATATCGCCGTCCGGGTCCGTCACAGCAGCGGCGGCTACGCCTTCATCAAGGCCCTGGGCGTCATGCTGGAGGAGCGGCACATCGCCCAGGTATCCATGAATCTGACGGACTACACCCACACCGCCGTCTATCGGGCCTACGAGGCCGTGAAGATGGAGGCACGGCGCTACGGCGTCAACGTGGTGGGGACGGAGATCATCGGCATGGTGCCCATGGCGGCCCTGATCGACTGCGCGGAATACTATTTGCAGGTGGAGAACTTCTCCCTGAAGCAGGTGCTGGAAAACAACTTCTGAGGTATGGCTATGGATATGCAGGATATGAACGTGCGGGCCCTGTTGGAGCTCACCGCTTCCGACGCCCCGGCCCCCGGCGGCGGCGCCATCGCCGCCCTGTCCGGCGCCTTTGGGGCAGCTCTCGCCGCCATGGTGGGGAGCCTGACCGTGGGCAAGAAGGGGTACGAATCCGTCCAGGAGGAGATGGCCGAAACCACGGCCAAAGCCAACGCTTTGGCCCAAAAGCTCCTGGCCGCCATGGACGAGGACGCCAACTCCTTCAACGGGTATATGGCCGCCCTCAAGATGCCCAAGGACAATGATGAGGAGAAGGCGACCCGCCGGGCCGCCATGCAGGAAGCCCTTAAGAGCGCGTCTTTGGTGCCTTTGAACACGGCGAAAACGGCCGCCGAGATATTCTCCCTGGCGGAGGCGGCCGTGAGAAGCGGCAACAAAAACGCCGTCACAGACGGGCTGGTGGCGGCCATGATGGCCCGCACCGCCGTCTTGGGCGCGCTGCTGAACGTGAAAATCAACCTTGGGTCCATCAAGGACGATGCCTTCGTGAGCGAGCTTCGGGAAACCTGCTCTGCCCTTCAGGCAGAAGCCCTCGCCGCGGAGCAGCGCATCCTTGACCTGGCGCCAGAATTGAAATAAGGAGTGCTCCATGGCATCCACCGTCATCGAAAACATCGGCCTGCTGGCCACGCCCATAGGCAAAGCCGCCCGCTCCGGCAGGGAGCAGGGGGAGATACGGCTGCTGCAGGACGCCTATCTCTGCTATGAGGATGGGGTCATCACAGCCGTTGGAACAGGGAAAGCGCCTGCGGCTGATCAGCGGATCGACGCCCAGGGCAAGCTGGTCACTCCTGGCCTCATCGACCCCCACACCCATCTCGTCTTCGGCGGATGGCGGCAACACGAGCTGGCTATGAAGCTGAAGGGCGTCACGTACCTGGAGATCTTGGCGGCGGGCGGCGGCATCCTTTCCACGGTGAAGAAGACCCGGGCAGCTTCCACGGAGGAATTGGCCGATAAGGCCGAAAGGGAGCTGCGCAAGATGCTCCGCCTGGGCGTCACCACCTGCGAGTGCAAGTCCGGCTATGGTCTCAGCACCGAGGAGGAGTTGAAGATGCTCCGCGTCGTGGAGCTGTTGCGAAGTCGCCAGCCCGTGGAGCTGGTCAGCACCTTTATGGCGGCCCACGCTCTGCCCCAGGAGTATGCCGCGGATCGAGAGGGGTATATCCGGCTCATCATCGACGAGATGTTGCCCAAGGTGGCTCAAGAGCATTTAGCGGAGTTCTGCGACGTGTTCTGCGAGACGGGCGTGTTCACCCCCGAGGAATGCCGACGCATCCTTGTGGCGGCGCAGGGGCTCGGGCTGTCTGCCAAGTGCCACAGCGACGAGATCGACCCCATCGGCGGCACGGAGATGGCCGGGAGCATCGGCGCCGTGTCCTGCGAACATCTGATACGCTGCCAGAAATCTGGCATCGAGGCCATGAAGGCGGGGGGGACCGTGGCCTGCCTGCTGCCCGCCACCTCCTTCTACCTGGGCGCCACCTTCGCCCCGGCTCGGGAGATGATCGACGCGGGCGTGCCCGTGGCTTTCGGCAGCGACTTCAACCCCGGTTCCTGCCCCTGCAGCAACCTGCCCCTGGCTATGAACATCGGCTGCTATCGCTACCGCATGACCCCGGAGGAGTGCCTGACGGCGGTGACCCTGAACGCCGCCGCAGCCATCCACAGAGCCGAGAAGCTGGGCTCCCTGGAGGTGGGCAAGCAGGCGGACGTGCTCATCTGGGACGCCTTTGACCTGGATTACGTTTTCTATCGCTTCGGCGATTCACTGGCGGACACCGTGATCAAAAACGGCGTCGTCGTTTATACCCAACATTGACCCTACGGAGAAGAAACTATGGAATGGAAATCGGATATCGAGATCGCTCAATCCACCCCTATGGCGCCCATCACGAAGATCGCCGCTGATCTTGGTGTGGACGAAAAGTACATCGAACAGTACGGACCCTACAAAGCCAAGATCTCCCTGGACTATCTGCGCGCCTGCGACAAGCCCAACGGCAAGCTGATCCTGGTCACCGCCATCACGCCCACACCCGCGGGCGAAGGGAAGACCACCACCACGGTGGGCCTGGCAGACGGTCTCAAGCGGATCGGCAAGAACGTAGTGGTGGCCCTCCGAGAGCCCTCCCTGGGGCCGGTGTTCGGTATCAAGGGCGGCGCGGCCGGCGGCGGCTACGCCCAAGTGGTGCCCATGGAGGATATCAACCTGCACTTTACTGGCGACTTCCATGCCATCGGCGCTGCCAACAACCTGCTAGCCGCCATGCTGGACAACCACATCCAGCAGGGGAACGCCTTGGGCATCGATCCCCGCAGCATCACCTGGAAGCGTGCGGTGGACATGAACGATCGGCAGCTTCGCTTCATTGTGGACGGTCTCGGCGGCAAGGCCAACGGCACGCCCCGGGAGGACGGGTTCGACATCACCGTGGCCAGCGAGGTCATGGCGGTGCTGTGCCTCGCTGATGGAATCATGGACCTGAAGGCGCGGCTGTCCCGGATCGTGGTGGGGTACACCTACGGCAATCGACCCGTGACCGCGGGGGATTTGAAGGCGGCGGGCGCTATGGCGGCGTTGCTGAAGGACGCCCTGAAGCCCAACTTGGTCCAGACCCTGGAGCACACCCCGGCCCTGGTCCACGGCGGCCCCTTCGCCAACATCGCCCACGGCTGCAACAGCGTGACCGCTACCAAGCTGGCGCTGAAGCTGGGCGATTACTGCGTCACGGAGGCAGGCTTCGGCGCGGACCTGGGCGCGGAGAAGTTCTTTGATATCAAATGCCGCATGGCCGGGTTCAAGCCCGACGCTGTGGTGGTGGTGGCCACGATCCGGGCCCTCAAGCATCACGGCGGCGCCGGCAAGGATCAGCTGACCAGCGAAAACCTGGCTGCTCTGGAGAAGGGGTTGCCAAACCTGCTGCAGCACGTCTCCAACGTGAAGGATACCTTCGGCCTGCCCGCCGTGGTGGCCATCAACCGGTTCCCCCAGGACACCGAGGCAGAGATCGCCCTGTTGGAGGAGAAATGCCACGAGCTGGGCGTGAACGTGGTCCTTTCGGAAGTCTGGGCCAAGGGCGGCGAAGGCGGGGAGGAGCTGGCCCGGGAAGTGGTACGTCTCTGCGAACAGCCCAACGATTTCCGCTTTGCCTACGAAGCGGACGAGACCATATTGGAAAAGCTCACCCACATCGTGCAGCGTGTGTATCACGGCAGTGGTGTGGAGCTGACGCCAGGGGCTCAAAAGCAGATGAAGCGGCTGGAGGAGCTGGGCTTCGGGTCCATGCCGGTCTGCATGGCCAAAACTCAGTATAGCTTTTCCGACGATCCCAAGAAGCTGGGGGCGCCCAAGGATTTCACCGTGCAGGTGCGCAATCTGAAGGTGTCCGCCGGAGCTGGGTTCATCGTGGCGCTGACCGGCGAGATCATGACCATGCCGGGGCTGCCCCGGGTCCCCGCCGCCGAACGGATCGACGTGGACGAGAACGGGAAGATTTCCGGACTGTTTTAAGGAGGTCGCTATGCATCATATTCTCTCCTGTTACGGCATCATCGGGGCCATGGATACAGAGATCCAGATGATCCGCGAAAAGATGGACTACTGCCGCACCAATTCCCTGTATGGGCTCACATTCTATCAAGGAAGGATCGGTAGCTTCGACGTGGTGCTGGCAAAGTGCGGCATCGGCAAGGTGAACGCCGCCCGCTGCGCCCAGATCCTCATCGACCGTTCCAACCCGGATTATCTCATCAACACCGGCGTGGCTGGCGGCATCGGCCCGGGTCTGAAGATAGGGGACATAGTGCTCAGCACGGACCTGGTCCAGCACGATTTCAACATGAACGCCTTAGGCTGTGTGGATGGATGCCAAAGCCTGGAGATCAAGGACAAACCCACCCTGTTTCATGCGGACGAAGCCCTTTTGTCCCGGTTTGAGAAGGTAGCCAAGGAGACGGCGGGGGAGGGGGCCATCCATCGGGGCCCCATCGCCACCGGCGACACCTTCGTGGCGGATCACGACAGCAAAAAGAGAATCCACGATACCTTCGGCGCTCTCGCCTGCGAGATGGAGGGCGCGGCCATCGCCCAGGTGGCCCAGGCCGCCCACGTGCCCTTCCTGGTGGTGCGGGCCATCTCTGATTTGGCGGACGGCTCTGCTTCAGAATCCTACGCCAACTTCGAGCGGCATGCGGCGGAGCTTTCAGCCAGGATGCTGCTCAAATTCCTGGAGGACGCATAAACAAATGGCAAAGCAAAAGCAGGGGAGATCAGCGTTTCCCCTGCTTTTTATGTCGTATGTCGCTTACAGCTGGTTGCAAAAATCGACTATCTTCGCTTCGTTTTCCTCTGACGGCTTATCCTTGGGGTCGATCAGGATCAGCTCTGCGGCGACGGTTTCCACCTCCAAAGCCTTCTTGGCCTTCTCCATCACCTTACCCGGGCCGCCGCTGCAGCAGACGAAGACGGCAAGCCGTTTACCCTGCAGAGCGCTTAGGTTCTCCGCGATGAAGGTCCTGAGCGGCGGTGCGATGGTCCCCGCCCAAACGGGGGTGCCTAATATGACGCAGTCATAGTCGTCCGCTTGGAAGGTATAGGGCTCCAGCGCCGGCTTTTCGCCCATGATGGCGCTCTTGCCACCCCAGAAAAACTTTTTGAAGCCGGAATCGGGATACGTCTTTTTCGGTACAAGAGGGATCATATCCGCCCCAAGGGTATCGGCCATTTTTTCGGTGACATATTTGGTGTTTCCGGAAAGAGAATAGTAGACGATAACAGTTTTCATGGTTCCTCCTGGATCGGTCGCTGCGTATAGTGTAGCATACCCATGTGATCGATTCAATACGGATCGTGAATTCAACAGAGGGACGTAGCTGCAATATAGAGCATAGGAGAGTCGAACCCTCGGCTGCGGCCTCGCTCAGGGCATGGCTCTTGGGTGCCACTGGCACCCAATTCACTACCATGCCCAGTTCGACTCTCCAGCTTCATCATAAACAATAAGACCACCCAAACGGGTGGTCTTATTGTTTGGTGGAGCATAGGAGAGTCGAACTCCTGGCCTCCACAATGCCATTGTGGCGCGCTACCAACTGCGCTAATGCCCCTCGCAACGGTCCATATTATAACCGGTGTTCCCGGTTTTGTAAAGAGGTATTTTAAACTTTTTTCGGGAATTCATTGTAATAGATTTTTGAACAAATCACGTTCTCCTTTGCAGAAGCGACGCCTTGTGCTATAATTGAAATGGAGTAAACCATGGAAAAAGCGAAGAATAAAAACATAATCAAACACGATCCAACCCAGAAAAGCATGTCTCGTTCCCGGAAGGCGGCTTTGGACGGTTCCTTGACCAGGGATAGGCGCAAACGTCCCTTCCTTCTGGAGGTCCTTTTCAACGCCCTAAAGCTCCTGCTGTTCGCATTGGTGGTCATGGGGTTCGCCGGCCTTGGCCTCGTATATGGGGTGGGGAAGGCCTATGTGGATTCTACGCCTGTGATGGAGGTGTCCCAGCTCACAAGAAGCGACCGGACCAGCTATCTATATGACATGAATGGGGACGAGATCACGAATCTGACCTCCATGGAATATCGGGACTGGGCGGATTTCAACGAGATACCGGACATCCTCAAAAACGCTTTCGTGTCCATCGAGGACGTGCGCTTCTACAAGCATCAGGGCGTGGACTTCAAGCGCGTCTTTTCCGCCGTGCTGGAGATTTTGGGCAACAGCAACTCCTCCGGCGGCAGCACCATCACCCAACAGCTGATCAAGAACAAGATCCTGGGTTCCCAGCGCACCTACAAGCGCAAGATGCAGGAAGCGTATCTGGCCATCCAGTTGGAAAAGGTGGTGGACAAGGATCAGATCCTGGAGGCGTATCTCAACGACATCTATTTAGGCGGCTCCAACTACGGGGTGAAGGCGGCGGCCAAGGACTATTTCGGAAAGGAGCTCTCGGAATTGTCCATCCGGGAGTGTGCCCTTCTCGCAGGCCTTACCCAAAGCCCGTACTACTATAACCCCCGGCAGAACATGTACTATCGGGACGGGACGCCCTACTATCGCACCACCAATCGGACCAACACGGTCCTGGACAGGATGTATCAAAACGGGTACATCACCCGGGATCAATACTTGTCCGCGTTGGAGGAGCAGGAGACCATCCTGCCTGTCAGCAAGAACGCCAAGATGTACGACATGGCGTATTTCGTGGAGTATGCCATCTCCGACGTGATCACCCACTGGATGGCCCAGGACGGGGTGCCGGACACCTCCGCCAACCGCACCTATTATGAGAACATGCTGCGGACCGGCGGGTATAAGATCTATACCACCGTGGACCCAAAGGTCCAGAATACGGTCCAGGAGACCCTGTCCACCTGGAACGGATATCCTGAGCTGGCCGACGGCAACGCCGCCGTACTGACGGAGGAGATCTCCGAGACCGTCACCATCCAGACCGTGGAGCCGCAGGCGGCCGCGGTGGTCATCGATCAGGCCACCGGGTACTTGCGGGCCATCATCGGCGGCCGCGACGAGCCCCTGATCCGCAAAGGCTTGAACCGGGCTTCCCAAAGCTTTACGGAGGTGGGTTCCTGCATCAAACCCCTGGCGGTCTACGGGCCTGCCCTCGATAAGGGGATGTCCCCGGCGTCCGTGGTCATCAACGCGGAGGGGACCATCGCCGGCTGGGGCACGGAAAAGGGCTATCCCGGCGGCGGTCTTTCCTCCAGCCGCACCTATGGATTCACAACGGTACGGACCGGTCTTGCCCAATCCCTGAACGTGGTCGCCGCCCGGGTTTTGATGGAGCATGTGGGCGTCCAGACGGCGGCTGAATACATAGAACGCCTGGGCATCCCTTCCTCCCAGATCAATCTGGACGGCCCCGGGCTCGCCTTGGGCACTTCCGGCATCACGCCCATCCAGATGTGCGCCGCCTATGCGGCCATCGCCAACAACGGCTATTACTGGCAGCCCATCTCCTTCACCCGCATGGAGAACGAGGAGGGAGAGGTCGTATTGGACGCGGATCTCATCCGCAGCGGCGCTACCAAGGTGTACGAGCAGACCAGCACAGCCTATCAGCTGGTGGACATCCTGACTGACGCCGTGAAATCCGGAACCGGAAAGCAGGCCAAGCTGGACGGTTTCACCGTAGCAGGGAAGACGGGCACCAACTCCAAGTACTCCAGCGTGTATTTTGCCGGCATGACCTGCGATTACACGGCCGTCGTCTGGATCGGCCACGACCTGCCCAGCAACAAGCTGAAGACCGGCTCCACCGGCGGCGACTATGCGGCGGCCCTCTGGAAAGCCTTCATGGAGAAGCTTATGGAGGGGCGGACCGATCGGCCCATCATCGACGAGAACACCACCATGCTGGGCATGGTGCAGCGGACCGTATGCCCCGTATCCGGCAAACTCGCCGCCTCCGGCTGTATCCAGTATCAGGGGAACGGAAAGAAGTTCAACCTGGTCACCGATTGGTTCGATTACGATTCCGTCCCCACGGACTACTGCGACATGCACGTAACCGTCAGCATCTGCCGGGACAGCAACTGTCGCGCCGGCGCATCCTGCGATCCCCAATCGGTGGAGGATGTGACCTACGTGCTGATCCGTCCCGATTCCATGTTTTTCGACCTGTCGGACGAGGTACTGCAGAAGATCTTCGGAGACACCTACGTGCGCACGGACAAGACGCCGGAAGCCTATATCAACAGCCTGCCCGTGTGCAATCTGGCGGAGAGCCTTTCCGCCGCCAAGAGCGAGCGGGACGCGTTGGTCAACGAGGCCACCGCCTATCTCTCCTCAGCGTCGGACCTTTCCGAGGAGGACAGAGCGGAGCTGGTGGACCTCATCGAAAAAGCGTCCGCTGCCAACACCATATCCGACATCGAATACGCTGTGGGTGTGCTCCAGCAGGCCTACGACCGCTTGCGCGCCGAATGACACGGCAAATTGTGGCAAGGATGCAAACGGTTTGCCAAAATATCGATTCATTCTTCCCATTTTTGGCAGATTTGATATAATACCAATTGAGTAACGCAAGGAGGATCATAATGGATACCAAGATTCTGATCGCCGACGATGATCCCATCGTACATGAGTCGCTGAAGATATATCTGGAAGCAGAGGGATTCAAGACCGTGGATTACTATGACGGCATCTCCGCCGTCGCCGGGGCGGACAGCAGCGTTTCCCTGTGCGTGCTGGACATCATGATGCCCGGCAAATCCGGCATCGACGTCTGCCGGGAGATCCGCAAGACCAGCCAGGTCCCCATCGTCATGCTCACCGCCAAGGGCGAAGAGGTGGACAAGATCGTGGGCCTGGAGCTGGGCGCGGACGACTATATCGTCAAGCCCTTCAGTCCCCGGGAGGTGGTGGCCCGCATCAAGGCCATCCTGCGCCGGACCGAGAACCATGCGGCGGGGGAGGACTCCGGCAAAAACGTGATCCAGCACAACGGCCTTATGATCGATCTCAACAGCTACACGGTGCTCCTCCGGGGCGAACCGGTCATCTGCACGCCCAAGGAGATCGAGATACTGTTCCTGCTGGCCTCCAATCCCGGCCACGTGTTCACCCGGGACACCCTGCTGTCCAAGGTGTGGGGGTATGATTTCGCGGGGGAGACCCGGACCGTGGATACCCACATCAAGCGCCTTCGGGCCAAGCTGGATTCCACCGGCCTTGGCTGGAGCATCAAGACGATCTACGGAGTCGGATATAAATTCGAGTTGGAATAAGCCACGATGAAAGGCGTTTTGTTCCGCAGAACACTGGCATTGTTCGTTCTGGTACTGCTCCTGGCGGATATAGCTATCCTAGGAGCTTATTCCTATTTCGGCCGAAAAACCTATATCGATCTGGAGATGGATTCCCTGACCTCCGTCATGGATTCCGCCAAGGGCATCTATGAGGTCCGGGACGACATGTTCTCCAATCGGAACTCCTTTTCCCGGTCCCTGGGCTTTTTGAGCAGTACGGCGGATGTGAAATACTATTATTTCTACTATGCCTCCGGCGGCATCGAAGCCGTCACCAACATCGCCGAATACAACAACGCCTACATACAAAACGTCCAATTCGACATCCTGGAGGGGCAGGAGGTCAAGAAGAAGGACCTGCAGCTCACCAACCATATCAACGCCATCGCCGTGGGCGAACCTTTATACGGCAGCGACGGCAAGATCGAGGGCGGGCTCATCTTCGTGCGCGAGATACAGCACATCGACACCGCCTTCGGCAAGCTGAACTCCGCCCTGCGGATCCTAGGCATCGCCATCGTGCCGGTGTTGCTCATCATCGCCCTGGCCAGCATCCGACAGATCAACAAGCCCATCAGCGACATGACCAAGGTGGCCATCGAGCTCACTAACGGAAATTACAGCGTCCGGGCCAACGAGAACGTCCACGGGGAGATCGGCATCTTTGCCCGGGCCATGAACCGGATGAGCGACACCATCTCCCAGACCATCTATCAGCTGGACAGCGAGAAGCGGCAGCTATGGTACATCCTTTCCAGCTTCACCGACGGCGTGGCAGCGTTGGACAACACCGGAAACCTGACCCACTATAACCCGGCCCTCATGAAGATGTTCGGGGCCGTGGACGTGAAAACGCCCCACGATCTTATCCCCGATACAGAGATTTGGGAGGCATTCCGGCGGGTGCTGGAAACCCGTGAACCCAACACCCTGCGCTACACCCTGCCCGGGGAAAAGTATCTTTGGATCTCCATCGTGCCGGTCATGGGGGAGAACGACACCTGCACCGGCGTGGTGGGCCTCTTCAAGGACGTGACGGAGATCGAGAACCTGGAGAAGATGCGGCGGGACTACATTGCCAACATCTCCCACGAGCTGCGCACGCCGCTGACCGCCATCCGGGGGCTTTTAGAGCCCCTTTCCGATGGAATGATCAAAGACGACGCCGTGAAGATGCGATATTACGGCATCATGCTCCACGAGGTGGAGCGGCTTTCCCGGCTCATCACCGACATGCTTCAGCTTTCCCGGCTCCAATCCGGCACGGAATATATGGAGAAATCCACCTTCAACATCGGCGAGCTCATCGACGACGTGTATCAGAGCTACCGACAGAACGCCCAGCAGAAGGGCATCCATTTGGAGCTGGACATGGACGAAGAGCTGCCCGACGTGATCTCCGATCCCGACCGGATCGAACAGGTGCTGGTGATCCTGTTGGACAACGCCATGCGATACGCCGGAGACGGCGGCACCATCCGCATCGGCGCGCATCAGGATTGCAACGACGTACACGTATCCGTTTGGGATTCGGGCTGCGGCATCTCGCCGGAGGATATGGTCCACGTCTTCGAGCGCTTCTACAAGACGGACAAATCCCGCAAGGAAGGCGGCACAGGCCTGGGTCTTTCCATCGCCAAGCAGATCATGGACAAGCTGGACGAACAGATCACCGTCCAAAGCGAGGTGGGCAAGTGGACCTGCTTCACCTTTACGGTGAAGAAATATGTTTCCAACGCCATCGCCCTGGGGCCTGTGGACGATACCGCCATCGTCTACAACGAGCTGTCCGGCGAGCCCAAGGAGACGGGAGAGGAGAAGAACGCTATGGATGCGCCCTTCGAGGTCCTGAAGCAGGATAAAAAGGCGGATAAGCCTCGGTTCAAGGGTAGAGTCATCAAGAAGAAAGAATCGAAATAAGGGCTGTTTTGCAGGCCGTTCTGAATCGTGACCTCCTGCGCATACCTTTTGACAAAGGAACCAGGAGGTCAATTCATATGTCACGAACCTATGAGACGAGATATGCCGAACGGCATCGGAAGGCGGGGAAGGGGTACAGCGGCGCGTCCGTCATCTTCATTCTCCTGTGCTGCGCCCTGACGGTTTTTTTGTTGAGCACGTCCTACTTAGGGGACAAACTTGTGGATCAGTATATCACGCCCACCTTCGCCAAGATCATGGGCAAAGCAACGCCAGAGCCGTCCCAGCTGCCCGTCATGGCGCCGGTACTATCAACGGTCACGGAGCCGCCTGTCGCGGAAAAGATCGTTTTCGAGCTACCGGAGGCATCCTGGTATCTGCTGCAGATGGGCGCCTATGCGGACCCAGAGGAGGCCCATGCCCAGGCACTTTCCATCCAGAGCATGGGCGCCGGCGGCTACATCTATGAGGACGAGCAGGGGTTTAGCCGGGTCTTCGCGGCAGCCTATGGGGACCAGGAAAGCCTGCTGCAGGTCCAACAGCAGGTCCGCAGCAGCGGCTACGAGAACACGGCCTATTCCATCCATCCCGACGGCATCCAGGTGACCCTGTCCGGCCAGAGCGCAGACGCGCAAAAGCTGAGGTCGGCCATGGAGACCATCCAACGCGTGCCCACAGAATTGACCGATTTTGCCTTGAAATACGATGAAAAGGACCTGACGCCGGCCCAGGCGATCCAGTTCATGAACGAGCTGTCCGTGTCCCTGTCCGCAGCCCGCCAATGCTTCGAAGGGCTCAAGGATACGGCGCCCATGAGGCAGATGGACGAATATGCCGGCCGGATCATGGACAGCATATCGACATTCCTTGCAAAGAGTGATACAATGAATAAAATCGAGTGCGGAGCTGCCATCAAGCACTTCCAAATCGAAACTATATTAAAATATAATATATTAATTAAGGATATAGAATAGATAAAATATGAAAAAGCAGACATGGCTGATATATCTGTGCTGACAGAACTAAGGCTTGCCTATCTTACAGAGGATCACGGCGGACTGACGGAAGCTGAAACACAGAAGATAGCATCGCAGCTGCCGTTGTATTACAGCGAACATCTTGATAAAGACCTGTTCGTGTACGTGTGCAGGGCTGATGGGAAGATAGTGAGCTGTGTGTTTTTGTATGTTTCACATATGCCGCCCAACCCGGATTTTATAAACGGCAGGACGGGCACAGTGCTCAATGTATATACCCTGCCCGACCACAGGCGCAGGGGCATCGCAGGCAGACTTATGCAGGATATGCTTGATGATGCAAAGGCAATGGGGCTTGACTATGTGGAGCTCAAAGCCACTGATATGGGTCGGGGACTTTATAAGTCACTGGGCTTTAAAGATGTGATCTCTAAATATCATAGTATGAAGTATGTTTTATAAGTTATAAGAAAGCAGGTCATGTAATGAGCGGACCTAAGGTCGATACGGCAGAGCTGCGCCGTCAGGAGCTTATGAGGCTCGAAGCAGCAAGAGAAGTTCGCCAGAAGCTCTGCGAAGAGATAATGGATACCATCAGGCGTATAGATAAGCAGTGTGCTGAGGTCTGCGGTCTGCTTGATGAGGACGGCGGCTATGCGGATAATTCAAGTGAGATAAAAAAGCACAGAGAGGTCTGCAAGAAAAAGCTGGACAAGCTTTATGACCGTGTGCGTGCAGGCAATGAGATGTTCGATACAGATGAGGCACGGGCTGAGCTTAATGAGATAAAGCGTGAGTTTGATCTGCAGGACGATATAAAACGCAGCATGGAACTTATTGAGCACAGTGAAAGACTGCAAAGCATAAAACGTCAGAACGAAGCCATGGCAGGCACAAGGCGCAGGATACTTCAGGATATAAAGGAAAATACCGTCGCTGTCGATGATATGTATGAATTTGATACAAGGGCTGATGCCTTCGAGCAGGAGCTCACCCAAAGGATGAACGAGGGTGAGATGACGGGTATGCATAAAAATTCCATACTGCTGCTTTTGCAGGATCTTCACGAACTCAGGCGCAGCGGTATGCCTGCGGATACTTCCTGCAAAAGGCTGCAAAGGCTTTACGGGCAGTATGAGAAGGTAGGTGCGCTTATACACAGCGAGATGGACGTTATGAGGGCGGTATACAAGGAATACTGTACACAGTGCTTCGACCTGGAGGGCGGACCTGCGGCAATGTCGGATTTCTCCTCGGTGGCTGAGCTGAAAGAAGCGGCAGAGAATATGCGTGAGCGTGCAAAGTGCAGGCTTTCGAGCGAATATATCAAGCGCCAGATAGACGATGTTATGAAAAAGCACGGCTACGATGTGGTCAATTCCGAACTTCTGCATGAAGCGGATGCTAAGGGTCAGGCGCTTTACGGGGTGGATAAGGACTCCGCCATAAATGTGTTTGTCTCCGATGAGGGACAGGTCACTATGCGAGTGGTGGGTATAGGCTTTGATGAGGACATCAGCGAGCAG
>ONNZ01000053.1 GCA_900319345.1 uncultured Eubacteriales bacterium | reverse complement strand
CAAGGCCTACGGCGGCAGCTACCTCGCCATGTGCTCCAAGGACCTGGGCGCCGACATGGTGCTGGCCTGGCCCACCAGTGAGATCGCCGTCATGGGCGCCGAGGGCGCTGCCAACATCATCTTCGCCAAGGACATCAAGGCCGCCAAGGACAACGCCATCGCCGCCGGAAACGACGAGGCCGCCGCCAAGGCCGCCGCCGAGGCCGTCCGCCAGGAGAAGATCGCCGAGTACACCGCCCAGTTCGCCACGCCCTACGTGGCCGCCTCCCACGGCTACGTGGACTGCGTCATCGAGCCCGCCGAGACCCGGGACTACATCCTGGACGCTCTGGAGCTCTTCGAGAACAAGAAGCGCGAGGGCCGCGTCCGCGGCAACATGCCCCTATAACACATTCAGTTTGACGAATCCTTTGGACCCAAGGCCCGCCATCCGGCGGGCTTTTTTGTGTTTTTACAACTCCATGACAACTCTGTGACAGTTTGTCCGCATATGAGGCGTATCCTGTTCTTGACAAGAAAGAAAAGGGGCATCGCCGATGAAAACAAATGTTTTTGAGCTTCTCTTTTTGGGCGACTTTTTCTCTTCACCGAAGAGAAAAAGTCGCAGAATATCCGTCGTTCTCCTTTCCCTCCTCCTCCTCGCCGCCTGCCAGCCTACGCCGGAGGTGGATGCGGTGACCAACAAGGCTGAGGGGCGGCTGGAGCAGCTGATCGTGGCCGCGCCGGAGGAGAGCGCCGCCCCGGAACGGACCGTGCGGGCGCGGGTGGGCGCCCCGGAGGCGGTGCAGGAGGACCTTACTGGCCACGTGTACGGGGGCCAGCTGACGGTCCACATCGACGCCCGGGTGGAGGTGCCGGAGGTCAGCCGGGTGCCCGTGTACACGGTCCGGTTCAGGACCTTCAGCGCCCAGGAGAAGGAGGCGCTGACGAAGAAGCTCCTGGGGGACGGCCCCTACTTCGACGGGAACAGGGACAGGGCCATCTACGCCAACTGCGACAACATGGTCCGCCTGTACGAAGCCTGGCTCAAGGCCCTGGACGAGGGGTGCTACGGCCCCGGTCAGCAGGAGAACTACGACTTCCATCGCAACTGCAATCTGATGGAATACCTGAGCTTCGAGATGAAGGACATGCAGCGGCACAGCGACTTTCCCGCGCCTCAGCCCTGGACCGGCCGCTTCGACGACGACCGGTTCGGCGTGCAGAACGGCATGGCACAGGGCATTTCGGTGACCCCCTGGGAGCGGGGCGTGGACTTCTCCTACGGCACGGACGGCGACGTCAGCTTCCAGTCCTCCCCCGGGCGGCAGCCCAGGACGGACCGGGAGAGGGAGATGTGGGCCATGGTGGAGGATTTTGCGAACTCCCTCGGCTTCACCGAGGCCCGGACGGACCTCATGTGCGGGGTGGACGACGACGTCCGCCAGGGGCTCTTCCACAGCGAGACGGGCTTCGAGTACGACAGCTTTCAGTTTCGGCTGATCCCCTGCTACGCCGGCATCCCCTCCTACCCCGACAGCTACACCTGCACGGGCCCCGACGGGGTGAAGGAGCGGGTGACCCACGTGCCCTACGAGCAGGGGCCGCACCAGGAGAGCATCACCGCCAACGTGGTGCAGGGGGCGGTGACCAACTTCTATTGGCAGAACCCCTTGGAGATCGTTTCGACCGACAGCGAGAACGTGCAGCTGCTGCCCTTCTCCCAGGTCATGGATATCTTCCGGGTCCAGATCTTCCGCAGCGTCTTCCTGGGCACCTCCGACGAGGACCCGGCCCTGTGGGCGGACGAGCCGCCCATGGCGGAGGAGTGGACCGTCCACAGCATCCGCTTCTCCTACATGCGGGTGAAGAAGGCCGATTCCCCGGACTACTGGCTCCTGCCCGTGTGGGATTTCGACGACATTTTGACCGTCAACGCCGTGGACGGCAGCATCATCAATCGCAGCGCGGGGTATTGAAAAAGGACGGCATTGCCGTCCTTTTTGTGATGTTTGCTGCGCAAGTGATGCAGCACCTTCGGTGCCGTGATGTTGCTTCGCAGTGATGTTGCGCCTGCGGCGCAGATATCCTGTATCGTCCCGAAGGGACACATCACTTGGCCGCATCGCGGCCATACATCACTTGCGCCCTTAGGCGCATACATCACTTCCCGAAGGGACACATCACTTGGCCGCATCGCGGCCATACATCACTTGCGCCCTTAGGCGCATACATCACTTGGCCGCATCGCGGCCATACATCACTTGCGCCCTTAGGCGCATACATCACTTCCCGAAGGGATACATCACTCCGGTTTCGCCTCCGGCGAAACCGGCAGCGCCACGGGGGCGTTCAGGATGTCCATGAACTCCTGGCCCGTGATGGTCTCCCGGGCGATGAGCACGTGGGCGATCTCGTCCAGCTTGGACCGGTTGTCCTTCAGGATGGTCTTGGCCTGGTCGTAGGCCTTGTCGATGAGGGCGATGACCTCCCGGTCGATCCGGGCGGCGGTCTCCTGGGAGCAGTTCATGGTGGTGTCGTTGCCGAGGTACGGGTTCACCATCTGCTCGAAGGCGGTCATGCCGAAGCTCTCGCTCATGCCGTACCGGGTGATCATGGCCCGGGCGATGCTGGTGGCCTGCTCGATATCGTTGCTGGCGCCGGTGGTCACGGAATCGAAGCACAGCTCCTCCGCCGCCCGGCCGCCGGTGAGGGTGACGATCTTGGCGAAGGCCTCCTGCTTGTCCATGAGGAACCGCTCGTCCTCGTCGGCCTGCATGGTGAACCCGAGAGCCCCGGAGGTCCGGGGGATGATGGTGATCTTATGGACCGGGGACGCCCCCTTCTGCTTGGCGGCCACCAGGGCGTGGCCCACCTCGTGGTAGGCGATGATCTCCTTCTCCCGCTGGGAGATGACCATGCTCTTGCGCTGCTTGCCCGCGAGAGCCACGTCCACGCTGTCCTCCAGGTCCTTCTGGGTCACGGCGTGGCGGCCGGATCGGACGGCGCAGAGGGCCGCCTCGTTGATCACGTTGGCGAGGTCCGCGCCGCTGGCTCCCGGGGTGATCCGGGCGATGGCGGCGAGATCGATCTCCCCCTCGGTCTTGATCCGGTTGCAGTGTATCCGCAAAATGGCCTCCCGGCCCCCCTGGTCGGGGAGCTCCACAGGCACCCGCCTATCGAACCGGCCGGGCCGCAGCAAGGCCTTGTCCAAAGACTCGGGCCTATTGGTGGCCGCCAGGACCACCACGCCGGAGTTGCCCTCGAAGCCGTCCATCTCGCTCAAAAGCTGGTTCAGGGTCTGCTCCCGCTCGTCGTTGCCGCCGAAGCCGTCCCGCTTCTTGCCGATGGCGTCGATCTCGTCGATGAACACGATGCAGGGCGCCTTCTCCCGGGCCTCCTTGAACAGGTCCCGGACCTTGGACGCGCCCATGCCCACGAACAGCTCCACGAACTCAGGCCCCGAGATGGACAGGAAGGGCACCCCCGCCTCCCCGGCCACGGCCCGGGCCATCAGGGTCTTGCCGGTGCCCGGCGGGCCGATGAGCAACGCGCCCCGGGGCATCCGGGCGCCGATCTCCGTGTATTCCTGGGGATTGTGCAGGTAGCTCACGATCTCCTGCAGGCTCTCCTTGGCCTCGTCCTGGCCGGCCACGTCGGCAAAGGTGGTCTTCACCTCGCCCCCCTCGATGGACCGGGCGTTGGACTTGCCCAGGCCTCCCATGAGGCCGCCGCCCGCGCCCAGCTTCCCCATCCGCCTAAACAGGAAGCTGAAGATGGCGACGTAGAACAGGATGGGCACCGCGTACTGGATGAGGACCAGCAGGAGCATATTTCCCGTGCCCGGGTTCTCCGAGAAGGTGACCCCCGCCGCGTGGAGCCGGTTCACCAGATCCGGGTCATCCATGGCGGTGACGGTGTAGACCGTGGTCTTCCGGCCGCTGCCCGCCAGGGTGCGGAAGCCGAAATTCAGTTGGGGCGCGGCCGTGGGGGCGGGCTGAGCCGCCTCCTTCAGGGTGTAGTAGAGGGTGCCGCTTTTGAGCTCCACCTCCTGGACCTTCCCCTCCTCCAGGGCGGTGAGGAACACGTCGTAGGTGACCTCCTCCTCGCTGGCGTTGCTGAGGGCCCGGGGCGCGCCCAGGCCGAAGATGAGCACGACCACGCCCAGGCCGACGAACAGCCAGAACCACAGGGGGCGGCGGGGCTTCGCTTGCTTTTCATCCATAGGATTTTCCTTCCGGCGCTCCCAGGAGCGCCACGCCGTTTTCGGCGCATATTTCATTAGCTTTATTGTACCAACAAAATGTGATGGAATCCACATCTTTTTCCGGAAAAGGGCCTGGCATTGTAAAAATGTTGTGAAAGAAACCGATCGGCAGGCCCAGGCCGTCAACTATGAACGAATTATCGGAAGCACAGGGGGCCCCGGTCCTGTACAATACAGGCAAGGAGGATAGACCCATGAAATACCTGAAGATTTTTACGGACTT
>ONNZ01000030.1 GCA_900319345.1 uncultured Eubacteriales bacterium | reverse complement strand
ATAGGAACTGATTTTGATTTTATTATTTCAAGAGAAAGTTATTGGAAAAAAGTTTTACAATCTAGAAAAAATGAATATGGATATAATGACAACTAAAAAATATTAGAGAAATAGAGGAATAATTATGGGATATATTTATATATTAACAAATCCATCTTTTAGTGAATATGTAAAAATCGGTTATGCGGATGATGTAAAAGAAAGATTAAAACAATTAAATAGGAGTGAATGTATACCTTTTGCTTTTAGAGTTTATGCAACTTATGAAGTAGAATCAAGATTATCAGATGTAAAAATACATCAGGGCAGCCGTTGGGCTGCCCTGATGAGTTTATTTCAGTGTTTTGATGAGGAACTGAGCGACAAGGTCGATCTTTGCCGTGAGCAAAGTTCCGAGCGTTCGGTGCTTATTGACGAACTGAAAGCTAAGATACATCAGATCGAGCTGAACAATTCCCAGGCCGATGCGGCTGTCGCCGTTGTCGAGAACGATATAAAGCATCTGAAAGAGCAGATCAGCACCCTGGAATTTCAGATCGACGAGTCCGAGGGGTCGAAGTATCTGCTGGAATGCGAGCTCAAAGAAAAGAACAATGATCTTGCATCCCTTGACGAAGCTCAGAAAAAGCTGGAGAAGGATATTGCCGATACCGAGAGCAAGTTTTCTGAGATCAAGGATAAGTCCGAGGACTTTGACAAGTCTATCAGCGAGTCCAATTCGGCGCTGAGCGGACTTTATATCAAAAAATCAGAGCTGGCATACAAGCTTGAAAGCGCCAAGAACAGCTTCTCCGATGTTCAGGAGAGCCTGGCATCCGCCGTGGAGGACGGCAGGGACATCTCCCTGGACGAGATCTCCCGGCGCTTCTCCCCCGAGGTGGCCCATCTGGTGGACGGCGTCACCAAGCTGACCCGGTCCGGCCAGAAGGAATACGTCACCAAGAAGCAGGAGCAGAACGAGAATCTGACCAAGCTCTTCCTGGCCATCGCCGACGACGTGCGGGTGGTCATCATCAAGCTCGCAGACCGGCTGCACAACATGCACACCCTGGAGTACTGCACCCGGGAGAAGCAGATACGCAAGGCCAAGGAGACCTTGGAGGTCTATACGCCACTGGCCCACCGGTTCGGCATCGGCGTCCTCCGGAGCGAGCTGGAGGATTTGTCCTTCAAGTACCTCCTGCCGGAGGAGTATGAGCGTATCAAGAGCCTGGTCTCCCGGCAGCAGGAGGAGCGATTGAAGCTCCTGGGCACCGCCATGGAGCGGATGAAGGAGCTCATGAAGGACGCGGGGATCGACGCCGAGCTCTCCGGCCGACCCAAGCATCTCTATTCCACCTATCGCAAGATGCAGCGCAACAACGTGGGCATCGGCGAGATCTACGACCTTATCGCCATCCGGGTCATCGTGAATACGGTGAACGACTGCTACGCCGCTTTGGGCATCATCCACGCGGAGTGGAAGCCCCTGCCGGGCCGGTTCAAGGACTACATCGCCATGCCCAAGCCCAACCTGTACCGGTCCTTGCACACCACCCTCATGAACAAGAACGGCATCCCCTTCGAAGTCCAGATCCGGACCCATGAGATGCACGAGACCGCGGAATACGGCGTGGCCGCCCACTGGATGTACAAGGAGGGGCGGACCGTTCAGACGGAGATGGACAAACGCACCAGCTGGCTCAGACATGTGGTGGACGAGGCCCGGGACAACAGCGAGGACAGCTCCGAGTTCGCCGAGAACGTGGTGAAGGATTACCTGGGCGAGTACGTCTACGTGCTCACGCCCAAGGGGGAGATCCTGGACCTGCCCATCGGCAGCACGCCCCTGGATTTCGCCTATCGCATCCACACCAATGTGGGCCACCATACCCAGCACGCCCGGGTCAACGGGAACATGGTGCGCCTCGATTATACCCTGAAGACCAACGACGTGGTGGAGATCATCACCTCCAACACCCAGGCCGGCCCCAGCCGGGACTGGCTCAACATCGTCAAGACCCAGTCCGCCAAGAACCGGATCAAGCAGTGGTTCAAGAAGGCCAACCGGGAGGAGAACATCCAGAAGGGCCGGGAGATGCTGGAGGACGCCGCCAAGCGGCAGGCCCTGGACATCTCCACCCTGATGAAGCCGGAGTTCTATAACGATATCTTAAAGCGCCTGACCCTGCCTTCTCTGGACGAGCTCTATTCCTCCATCGGCTACGGCGGCATCTCCGCCGGGCAGGTGCTCCACAAGCTGGTGGAGATGAAGCGCAAGGAGGACAAGCTGGAGGAGATGCAGGAGCGGCTGCAGAACGCTGCCGCCGGCACCCCCACGCCCCACAAGCCCGCCTCCCAGGCCAAGCCCAAGCCCACCAACGGCATCATCGTGGCCGGGGACCCGGGCATGTCCGTCCACTTCAGCAACTGCTGCAACCCCCTGCCTGGGGACAAGATCGTGGGCTACATCACCCGGGGCCGGGGCGTTTCCATACATCGGGCGGACTGCCGGAACATGCCGCGGCTCTCCCTGGAGCCGGAACGGTTCGTGCCCGTGGAGTGGGCCGCTTCCTCCACAGAGGAGTTCTCCGCCACGGTGTTCATCCACGTGGTGGACAAGACGGGCTCCCTGCTGGAGATCAGCCGGCTGCTCACCACCATGAACGTGTATATTTCGGATATGAAGGCTCAGACCACCGTCGACGGCGTGGCCACCATGCTGGTGACCTTCGTGGTCTCGGACACGGACCAGCTGAACCACATCATGTCCAACCTGAGAAAGCTGAAATCCGTCATCGAAGTGAGACGGGTCAACGGGAGGTAGTTTATGCGCGCCGTCGTACAGCGAGTTCTGCAATCCTCCGTCTCCATCGGCGGGGAGCTCACCGCATCCATCGAAAGGGGCCTTATGGTCTTGGTCGGCGTGGAGGTGGGGGACACGGAGAAGGACGCCCGGTACATCGCCGACAAGTGCGTGGGCCTGCGCGTTTTCGACGACGAGAACGGGGTCCCCAACCTGTCCGTGGGCGACGTGGACGGCAGCATCCTGGCCGTCAGCCAGTTCACGCTGGCGGGCGACGCCCGGCATGGCCGCCGGCCCAGCTATATCGCCGCCGAACGGCCCGAGAAGGCCAAGCCTCTCTTCGAGACCGTCAAAGCCTATATGCGGGAGGGCGGCGTGCCCGTGGAAAGCGGCACCTTCATGGCGGACATGCAAGTGTCCCTGGTCAACGACGGCCCCTTCACCATCCTGCTCAACAGCAAAAAGGAGTTTTAAGGCATGCAGATCATCGCCATCCCCTGCGGCCCCGTCATGGCCAATTCATATATCGTGCGCCGGGAGGGTAGCCCCACCTGTGCCGTCATCGACCCGGCGGACGCTAAACTGATTTTTGATCGCCTCCAAAAGGAGGGGCTGACCTGCACCCATATCCTGCTGACCCACGGCCACTTCGACCACGTGTGGGGCGCGGCGGATCTGAAGGAGAGGACGGGGGCCCAGGTGTATATCCACCAGGCGGACGCCGATATGGCCGCGGGCAAAGCCTCCTATCTCTCCGCCATGAGCTACGGCCTCAAGCCCTGCGCGGCGGACGTACTGGTCCGGGAGGGGGACAGGATCGAAGCGGGCGGCCTTACCTTCCGGGTGTTGGAGACCCCCGGCCACACCAAGGGCGGGGTCTGCTACATCGTGGACAGCGAGCAGACCGTCTTTACTGGTGACACCCTCTTCTGCGAGAGTGTGGGTCGGACGGACCTGGGGGGCAACATGCGGGAACTGATGGATTCCCTGTTCCATAAGCTGTATGCTCTCGATGGATATACTGTCTATCCCGGTCACGAGGAGAGCACCACCATCGAGCATGAGAAGCAGTTCAATCCTATGAACGTCTATCGGGATCACCCATGGTTCAGCTGATCACCAACGCCAAGGGCTTTTTCAACGACATGACCGAGGAGGTCCGTCTGTTTTTGGGGCAGACGGACATCTTGCCCTATGCCCCGGAAGCGGAGCTGAGGCTGTTCGTGGTCCTTCAGGGCGACGAAGCCAGGTGCCTGGCCATGCCCCAGCACGTGGAGAGGATCGTTCCGGTCCAGCTGGGCCTCGACGCCCTGGATGTGAAGCGGCAGCAGAAGCGGGCCCTGAAGCTGTGCGTCTACCAGGTCATGCAGGAACTCTATCCCGTGGCCACGCCCTGGGGGTCCCTCACGGGCATCCGGCCTACCAAGCTCTTTCGGGAGATCTCGGGGCGGCAGGGGGAGGCGGAGGCCAGGCGCTCCTTCCGGGAGCTGTTCACCGTGTCCCCTGAAAAGCAGGCGCTGGTGGAGGAGATCACCGCCGTCCAGCGGCCCCATATCGAATCCGTCGCGCCCAAAAGCGCCTCCGTATACCTGCACATCCCCTTCTGCCGGAGCCGGTGCCTCTACTGTTCCTTCGGGGCGGAGGTGGCGAAGAAGGAGGGGGTGCTCAGCGAGTACGCCGATCACCTGATCCTGGACATCCGCCAGGGGGCGGAGCTCCTGCGGGAGACGGGCTTTTCGGTGCGCACCTTCTATTTCGGCGGCGGCACCCCCACGGTCCTGCCCGCCCCGGAGCTGGACCGGGTCCTGTCCGCCCTGGACGAAGCCTACGGCGTATTGGGCCACGAGTTTACGGTGGAGGCGGGGCGGCCCGACACCATCACCCGGGACAAGCTTCGGGTGCTGAAGGATCACGGCGTCACCCGCATCAGCATCAATCCCCAGACCATGAACGATCGGACCCTTCAGGCCATCGGCCGCTTCCATACGGCATCGGACATCGCCGCCTGCTTCGAGCTGGCTCGTCAGGAGGGCTTCGACTGCATCAATATGGACCTGATCGCGGGGCTGCCGGGGGAGGGCGTGGAAGATTTCGCACGGACGCTGGCGGCCGTGCGTGCCTTCGAACCGGAGAATCTCACGGTCCATACCCTGGCCATCAAGCATTCTTCCCGGCTGAAAGCAAGGCTGGAAGAATACCCCTTGCCCGACGGCGCGGCGGTGGAGGAAATGGTCCGCATGGGCGGGGCCGCGGCCCGAAAGATGGGCATGATGCCCTACTACATGTACCGCCAGAAGTACATGCAGGGGAATTTGGAGAACGTGGGGTACTCCAAGCCCGGCACGGAGTGCGTCTACAACATCGACATGATGGAGGAGACCGTCAGCATCCTGTCCCACGGGGCCGGAGCCATGACTAAGCGGGTCTACGGTGCGGGGGCGCGGGTGGAGCGGCTGCCCAGCCCCAAGGACGTGCCCACCTGGTATCAGAAGCAGGAGAAGCTGTTCGGCGAGAAAAAACGTCTGTTTTCGGATTGACAATCGCGTCAAAGGCGGGTATACTACAGCAAAGGCTGAGAACGGAAGAGTAAAAGCGCAGCAAGACCCTAAAGCGAGTTCGGGACGGTGAAAGCCGGGCGGTGAGGGCGTTTCGAAGGACATCCGGGAGCCGCGGGCAGGAAATGGCCCGCCGTGCAGTTCGCGTTAGGAACCAGAGTGAAGCGTATTTCGCTTAATCAGGGTGGCACCGCGGTCTTCCGTCCCTCACAGGAGACGGGGCCGCTTTTTCGTAACAGGAGGAAGGACTATGGCATATCAGGCACCCAAAGGGACCCGGGACGTAACCCCGGCGGAGAGCTATCGCTGGCAGTATGTGGAGGAGCTGATCCGCAGGACCACTGCCCGCTATGGCTTCAAGGAGATACGGACCCCGGTCATCGAGCACACGGAGCTGTTCTTGCGCTCCGTAGGCGACACCACGGACGTGGTGCAAAAGGAGATGTACACCTTCAACGACAAGGGCGGCCGCAGCATCACGCTGAAGCCCGAGGGCACGGCGGGGACCGTGCGCATGTTCGTGGAGCACGGGCTCTTCGCCGAGGCCATGCCCATGAAGGTCTACTATCTCAACTGCCCCGTGTTCCGCTATGAACGGCCCCAGGCCGGCCGGCTTCGGGAGCACCACCAGTTCGGCGTGGAGTGCTTCGGCGCCCCCGAGCCCAGCGCGGACGCGGAGGTCATCGCCATGGCCTGGGATATCTTCACCGCCATGGGCGCCCGGGATCTGACCGTGAAGCTCAACTCCATCGGCTGCCCCAAGTGTCGGGACCGGTATCAAAACGCTTTGAAAGCGTATCTGTCCGAGCACAGGGAGGAACTTTGCGAGGACTGCCAGGTCCGGCTGGAGAAGAACCCCCTCCGGGTGCTGGACTGCAAGGTGGAGTCCTGCAAGAGGATCAACGCCAACGCGCCCCATACCATGGACTACGTGTGCGACGAGTGCCGGGCCCATATGGACAAGCTCCGGGGGTATCTCGACGCCATCGGCATCCCCTACGAGATGGACCCCATGCTGGTCCGGGGCCTCGACTACTACACCCGCACCGTGTTCGAGATCGTCTCCGGCGCGGCAGGCGCTCAGGGCACCCTCTGCGGCGGCGGCCGGTACGACGGCCTGGTGAAGCAGATCGGCGGGCCCGAGGTGGCCGCGGTGGGCTTCGGCCTCGGCATCGAGCGGCTGCTTCTGTACCTCGATCAGCTGGGCGTGGAGGTCCCCAAGCCCGAGCCTGTGGACGTGCTGATCTTCGGCATGGGCGACGCGGAGCGCCAGAAGGCCTTCGAATTGGTGAACGGTCTTAGAAAGCTGGGCTACGCCGCCGATACGGACCACGTGGGCCGCAGCGTCAAGGCCAACTTCAAATACGCCGGCAAGACGGAAGCGAAACACGTGCTGGTCATCGGCGAAAACGAGCTGACCGACGGCAAGGGAAACATCAAGAGAATGGCAGACGGGGAGCAGATCGAGGTATCGCTCACCGCCAGGGATATTGCAGAAACGATAGGAGGCAATAGTCATGAGTGAATTGCTGCAGGGATGGAAACGCACCTGCTACTGCACGGAGCTTGGAAAGGCGGACGTGGGCAGGGAAGTGACGCTGATGGGCTGGTGCAACGTGCGCCGCGACTTGGGTGCGCTGATCTTCGTCCAGCTCCGGGACCGGTCCGGCCTCATGCAGGTGGTGTTCGACAGCAGCACCCTGAGCGCCGAGGACTACGATCGGGCGTCCACCATCCGTTCGGAATACGTGCTGGCCGTCCGGGGCACCCTGGAAGCCAGGACCGGCAACATGGTGAACCCCAAGATGAAGACCGGCGAGGTGGAGGTGAAGGTAAGGGATTTCAAGATCCTGTCCGTCAGCGAGACGCCGCCCTTCGAGGTCAGCGACGATACCAACGCCGGGGAACTTTTGCGGCTCAAGTACCGGTATCTGGACCTTCGTCGGCCCGTCATGCAGCAGAACCTGATGATGCGCCATAAGATCGCCCATATCACCCGGGAATACTTCGCGGAGAACGGCTTCGTGGAGATCGAGACCCCGGTTTTGACCGGCAGCACCCCCGAAGGCGCCCGGGACTATCTGGTGCCCTCCCGGGTCCATCCGGGCAGCTTCTACGCCCTGCCCCAGAGCCCCCAGCTCTTCAAGCAGATGCTGATGGTCTCCGGCTTCGATCGCTACATGCAGATCGCCCGCTGCTTCCGCGACGAAGACCTTCGGGCCGACCGGCAGCCGGACTTCACGCAGATCGACCTGGAGATGTCCTTCGTGGAGGAGGACGACGTGATGGCCATGAACGAGGGTTTCCTGCGCCGGGTGTTCAAGGAGTGCCTGAACGTAGATATTCCGAACCCTCTGCCCCGGATCAAGTGGATCGACGCCATGAACCGCTACGGCTCCGACAAGCCCGATGTGCGCTTCGGCATGGAGCTCGTTGACCTCACGGATATCGTGAAGGACAGCGGCTTCTCCGTGTTCGCCAACGCCGTGAAGACCGGCGGCTCCGTCCGCTGCATCAACGTGAAGGGCGGCTCCCATCACTACTCCCGCAAGGAGATCGACGCCGAGGGCGAGTTCGTCAAGACATACAAGGCCAAGGGCCTCGCGTGGATGAACTATAAGGACGAGGGCATCCAGAGCCCCATTTTGAAGTTCCTCTCCGCCGAGGAGGTGGCCGCCATCGAAGAGAAAGCCAACTTCGAGAAGGGCGATCTGCTGTTCATCGTGGCGGACCAGAACAGCGTGGTCTGGGCCTCCCTGGGCGCGCTGCGGCTGAAGGTGGCCAACAAGCTCCACCTGATCCCCGAGAACACCTACGCCCTTTTGTGGGTGGTGGAGTTCCCCCAGTTCGAATGGAGCGAGGAGGAGGGCCGGTTCATGGCCATGCATCACCCCTTCACCAGCCCCATGGACGAGGATTTGGACCTTATCGAAACCGACCCCGGCGCGGTCCGGGCCAAGGCCTACGACATCGTGCTCAACGGCAACGAGATCGGCGGCGGCAGCATCCGAATCCATTCGGCGGAGCTGCAGAAACGCATGTTCAAGGCTCTTGGGTTCACCGAGGAGGCGGCCCAGCAGCGCTTCGGCTTTCTGCTCAACGCCTTCAAGTACGGCACGCCGCCCCACGGGGGCCTGGCATACGGCCTCGATCGGCTGGCCATGCTCATCTGCGGCGCGGGCAGCATCCGGGACGTGATCGCCTTCCCCAAGGTGCAGAACGCCTCCGATCCCCTGACCGGCGCGCCCTACCCCGTGGAGCAGAAGCAGCTGGACGAGCTGCATATCTCCTTCAAGGACCTGGAAGACTAATCAAAAAAGGAGAAACACTATGGCAAACGAGAACGTGATCCACATCGGTTCAGAGGAAGCCTTCGACAAGCTCATGGCTGGGGATACCCCCGTGCTGGTGGACTTCTGGGCTACCTGGTGCGGCCCCTGCCGCATGATCGCTCCCATCGTGGAGGAGATCGCCAACGAGTACGCGGGCAAGGTCCTGGTGGCCAAGGTGGACGTGGACGAGATGGGCGAGCTTGCCCAGCGGTACCGCATCATGAACATCCCCACCCTGATGCTCTTCAAGCAGGGCCAGCTGGTGGACAAGGCCATCGGCGCTCGGCCTAAGGCCGCTTTGGAGCAGATGCTGAACAAGGCCCTGTAACGGGAATGGACCGCATTTATCTGGACAACGCCGCCACCACCCGGCTTTCCCGCCGGGCGCTGGCGGCCATGTTGCCTCTTATGGAGGGGGAGCAGGGGAATCCTTCCTCCCTCCACAGTTATGCCCGGGAGGCGCGGAAGGCTCTGGAAAGGGCTCGGGGCCAAGTGGCCCGGGGCATCGGCGCCGACGAGGGGGAGATCGTCTTCACCTCCGGCGGCAGCGAAGGCAACAACTATCTGCTCCGCGGCGCGATAGAGGCGAATCGGGACCGGGGCAGCCATGTGATCACCTCCGCGGTGGAGCATCCCTCCGTGCTGAACACCCTCCGCGCGTTGGAAAAGCAGGGGCGCATCCAACTCACCGTCCTGCCTGTGGATGGGTACGGCCGCGTGTCCGTAGTGGACATATTCGCGGCCCTGCAGCCGGACACGGTCCTGGTGTCCGTCATGCTGGCCAACAACGAGGTGGGCACGCTGCAGCCCATCTCCAGCATCGGCAACCTGTGCCGGGAGAGGGGCGTCCTGTTCCATGTGGACGCGGTCCAGGGGGCGGGACACTTGCCCATCGACGTGCAGGCGCTGCGGGCGGACATGCTGACGATTTCCGCCCATAAGTTTCACGGCCCCCGGGGCGTAGGCGCCGCCTACGTCCGTAAGGGCACGCAGGTCGCTCCCCTCATGACGGGCGGGGAGCAGGAGAAGCACCGCCGGGCCGGCACGGAGAACGTGGCCGGCGTGGTCGGCATGGCGGAAGCTCTTATGGAGCAGACAGAGGACATGGAGCAGGAGAGGGAACGCCTCCAAAGCCTGTCCGAAAAACTGATCGGCGGCATCCTGTCCACCGTTCCCGACTGCCAGCTCACCGGCCACAGAATGGAGCGACTGCCCGGCGTGGTCAGCTTCCTTTTCGAGGGCGTGTCTCCCGACGAGCTGCTGGCCCTACTGGACATGCAGGGCGTGGCCGCCTCCGCCGGGTCCGCCTGTACCGCTGGGTCCAACGAACCCAGCCACGTGCTGCAGGCCATGGGGCTGCTGGACGGCAGGCGCTGCGCGCCGCTGCGGCTGTCCCTGGGCCGGTATACTACGGACAAAGATATCGACCGGGTCCTGGACATCCTGCCCAAGACGGTGGCCCGGCTCCGCGGATAGCGAAAAAAAGCAAAAAATACCTGAATGTTCCCGATCCCTCTCCTGCATACTACCAGGAGAGGGATGCGTTTTCATATGCTCCCTCCATCGTGAAGGAAAGGCGGTAAACGGACATGAGAACAGCAGGTGTGGGCTTAGGCATGGTCGGCGGGATGGCGCTGGCGGTCACGGCGATGAACGCTCTCTATCCCGACGTATGGCGGCGCATGAAGCGAGACGGCAAGCGGGCAGCTCGCGCGATAAAGCGCAGCTCGTTGCTCAAATGAAGGAAGCTCCTTCGCTTTCATCCGGAGGCGAAGGAGCTTTTTCTCTCTTGACGCGGAAAGGAATCTGTCGTAAAATCAAAGTTGAAATTTGGAAAGGAAATCAAGTTACATGCTGCATCTTTTCATGGGCCCCGTCGTGGCCGCGGTCGCTGAGGGAACCGCTTCCTCCCTTATGTCCACCCTTCCTCTGATCCTCATCATGGTGGTCCTCATGGCCGTCATGATCATTCCCCAGCGCAAGCGGGATAAGAAAGTCAAGGAGATGCTCGCCTCCATCCGGCCCGGCGACCGGGTCCGCACCATCGGCGGCATCTATGGCACCATCACCTCCGTGAAGGACGACTACGTGGTCATGCAGGTTGGCCCCGACAAGATCCATCTGGTCTTTGCCCGCGGCGCCATCTCCCAGATCGAGGAGAAGGGCGCGGAGAACACCATGAACGAGTCCGTGGTGGAGTAACCTTCAACCAACCTTTGCCGGCCCTTGGCCGGCTTTTTCATTTCTCAGGACCTGGTCGCATAAGGTTTCTTATCAACGATCGGGAGGTTCGAAATGAAGAAGCGGACAAGGCGTACGAAAGGGATGTTCACCTGGCGGCAGCTGACGGGGGCCCTCGTGGGCTGCGGGATCGCTCTTTTAGGGATGCTGCTCCTGTCGCTCCTGCTGTATTGGGACAAGGCGGGGGAGGGAGCCATCGGCCCCGTCAACGGCATCCTGAAGGTGATCTGCCCCTTTGCAGCGGGGTTTTTCGCCCTGCGCAAGTCGTCTGAATCCACGGCCGTCACGGGGGCCGTGGCCGGCGCGCTGTACGACGTGATCCTGGTGGCGGGCCTCAGCCTGTGCATGGGCGGGTTCGCCCCCTCCTGGGCCCTGGTGGGCGATCTCATCATCTGTGTCGCCGCCGGCATGGCGGGGGCCATGGTGAGGGGCCTGCTGCAGGACAATACAAAGCGGTAGCTGTTTGTTCCTCGCTCCTTCCAAGATGCAGATTTGCGGTTGAAATCGCGGGCAAATCCATGTATACTACAGAAAAAGTCTACGAAGGAGCAGAATATGATCTTTGCATTGGATGCCATGGGCGGCGATCACGCCCCCCAGGCGGTGGTGGACGGCGCGCTGCTGGCCCTGCGGGAATTGGAAAACGACTTTGTCATCTGGCTGTTCGGCGACGAGGGGCAGATCAAAGCCTGCCTTGAGGGGAAGGAATACCCGGCTGACCGGCTCGTGATCAAGCCTTCCACCGAGGTCATCACCTGCGAGGAAGCCCCCGCGGTGGCGGTGCGGCGGAAGAAGAACTCCTCCATGGTCCTGGCGGCCAAGGCCGTGGCGGACAAGGAGGCGGATTGCTTCATCAGCGCAGGCAGCACCGGCGCGGTCCTTTCCTGCGGCACCCTGGTGATCCGCCGCATCAAGGACGTGCAACGGCCCGCCCTGGCGCCCTTGATCCCCAATCTGCAGGGGGGCCATACCATGATCATCGACGCCGGGGCCAACGTGGATTGCAAGCCCCTGTATCTCGTGCAGTTCGCCCAGATGGGCAGCGCCTATATGGAGTTGGTGGAAGGCGTGCAGGACCCCGCCGTAGGCCTGCTGAACAACGGCGAGGAGGCGGAGAAGGGGAACGAGCTCACCAAGGAGACCTATCCGCTGCTCAAGGAGCTGGACGGCATCCGCTTCGCCGGGAACTGCGAAGCCCGGGAGCTGATGAGCGGCGATTTTGACGTGGTGGTCACGGACGGCTTCGCCGGGAACGTGCTCCTCAAGAGCAGCGAGGGCACCGCCAAGGCCATCACCTCCATGCTGAAGACGGAGCTCATGGGCTCCCTGCGGGGCACTATCGGCGGCGCCATCGCCAAGCCCGCCTTCGCCGCCCTGAAGAAAAAGATGGACTATACCGAGGTGGGCGGCGCGCCGCTGCTGGGGGTCAACGGGGGCGTCATCAAGGCCCACGGCAGCTCCAACGCCAAGGCGTTCTTCAACGCCATCCGCCAGGCTCAGAAGCTGGTGCGTGGCGGCGTGACCCAAAAGATCGCCGCGGCGGTCCAGGCTTCCAAAGAGCCGCCCACGGAAGAAAAAATTGGTTGACAGATCGCGGCCTGTGTTTTACAATTAGCAAGTAAATTTTCGGAAAACTACGCATTTTATACAGGAGGAGCAAATATGGATTTTGAGAAGGTACGCGCGATCATCGCCAAGCAGTTGGACATCGACCCGGAGACCATCACACCCTCGAGCAGCTTGATCGACGATCTGCATGCGGACTCTCTGGATATCGTGGAACTGGTCATGGATATGGAACAGGAATTCGATGTGGAGATCCCCGATGAGGTACTGCCCAACATCAAGACCGTAGGCGATGTGGTGGGCTATCTTGCCAAATAATTTGAGCATGCCCTTTCGTTTGAATGGGTCAGCCCGCACCGGCAGGATGCGGGCCTTTTTATAGGAGCGGGCACCATGGTGGATCTGAAGCAGTGTATGGACAGGCTGGGCTATCGTTTTCAAAACGAGGGCCTGCTTCGCCGCGCTTTGACCCACTCCTCCATGGCGGTGGAACAGCATCGCATGGGGGAGGACAACGAACGGCTGGAATATTTGGGGGACGCGGTGCTGGAGCACCTGGTGTCCCGCCATCTCTTCGACGCCCATCCCGAGATGCGGGAGGGGGCGCTGACGCGGCTGCGCTCCTCCCTGGTCTGTGAAAGCGCCCTGTCCGCGGCGGCCCGGAGGCTGGGTCTGAACGAACATATCCTTTTGAGCCGGGGTGAGGAGCAGTGCGGCGGCCGGGACAAGGATTCCATCCTGTCCGACGCCTTCGAAGCGGTGCTGGCCGCCGTGTATCTCGATGGAGGGCTGGACCAAGCCCAGCGGCTGGTCGACGAATACGTCCTATCCGCCGAAACGCTGGAAAACCGCTCCTCCTCCAAGGACAGCAAGACCGCCTTTCAGGAGCTGGTCCATGCCGATCACAAGGGGCGGGCGATCCGCTACGAGCTGGTGAGCGAGTCCGGTCCCGATCATAAGAAGCTGTTCACCATGCGGGTGCTGGTGGACGAGGTGGAATGGGGCACGGGCTCCGGCCCGTCCAAGCAGGCCGCCGGGCAGGCAGCCGCCCAGATGGCCATGGAAAGATATAGGATAGAATGCGACTGACGAAGCTGGAGATGCAGGGGTTCAAATCCTTTGCAAAGAAAACTGAACTGCAATTCGGCAGCGGGATCACGGCCGTCATCGGCCCCAACGGCAGCGGAAAGAGCAACATCTCCGATGCGGTCCGCTGGGTGTTGGGCGAGCAGAGCGCCCGGGCCCTGCGCGGCGCCAAGATGGAGGACGTGATCTTCAACGGCACTCAAAAGCGCCGTCCTTTGGGCATGGCCGAGGTGACGTTGACCTTCGAGAACGCCGATCATGCCCTGCCGGTGGACTACGCCGAGGTGGCCGTCACCCGCCGGGTATACCGCAACGGGGAGAGCGAATACGCCATCAACGGCAAGACCTGCCGGTTGAAGGACGTGCTGGAGCTGTTCCGGGACACGGGCATCGGCCGGGACGGCTATTCCATCATCTCCCAGGGCAAGGTGGATGAGATATTGTCCAACAAATCCGCCGACCGTCGCTCCGCGCTGGAGGAGGCGGCCGGCGTCATGCGCTATCGCGTACGCCGCACCGAAGCCGAAAAGAAGCTGGAAAACACCCAAAAGAACATGGAGCGCATCGGCGACATCCTCCATGAGCTGGAGAGCCGGATCGGTCCCCTGCAGGAGCAGCGGGAGAAGGCGATCCAGTATCAGGGCGCCCGGGAGGAGCTGCGCCGGCTGGAGGTGAACCTGTTCCTACACGAGACGGAGAAGAACCGGACCAAGATCGCGGAGCTCCAGGCAACATTGGACGACGTCCAGCAGCAGCTTTCCGGCGTGGAGTCCGAGGACGGGATGCTGCAGGAGGCCAGCCACGAGCTGGAGGACCGCATCCGCGCCCTGGACGAAAAGCTGGACGAGGGGCAGAAGCGGCTGTTGGAGCTCCTTTCCCAGGTGGAGGACCTTCAGAGCGAGATGAAGCTGAAGCAGGCCCGGCAGGAGACGCTGACGAAGGAGCAGGAAAGGCTTTTATCCGAGGCGGAAGGGCAGGAGAAGGAAGCGGCCGAGCGTCAGCAGACCCTGGACAGCCTGGGCAACCTTTCCGACGAGGAGAAGGAAGCGCTGCAGCAGCAGATAGACCAGGCTAGCGGAGCTCTCCAGGACCTTCAGACCGCCTGCGATCAGGCGGAAGCGGCGCTGGAGGAGAAGAAGAACCGGATCATGGAGGCGTTGAACCGCCTGTCCGATAAGAAGAGCAGCCTATCCCGGCTGTCCGCTTTGGAGCAGTCCCTGGCGGAACGGGCGGAGGCCATCCGTGTCGATATCGAGAAGAACGAGGTCCGACTGGCGGAGCTCCAAGAGGAGCAGGCCCAGGCGAAAGAGGAGCAGGAAAAGCTGTCAGCCCTGCGGGAGAACAGCCGACAGCTCCTGAAAGAAGCCCGGGACAATCATGCCAAGCTCCTGACGGACCAGGAAGCGGAGGCGGACGCCCTGCGCCAGAAGGAGCAGGAGAGCGGCGCCATGTCCTCCCGGCTCCACGTGCTGGAGGAGATGGCCCGAAAGCGGGAAGGCTATCAGAACAGCGTGCGGCTCATCATGGACCTGGCTGAACGGGACGTGGAGCTGCGGCAGAGGATCGTGGGCGTGGTGGCGGAGCTCATCCACGTGCCCGAAAAGTATGAAGTCGCCATCGGCACGGCTCTGGGCGGCGCTCAACAGAACTTGGTGAGCCGGACCGGCCGGGACGCCAAGTATATCATCGAGACCCTGCGGCGGCGGGAATTCGGCCGCTGCACCATCTTGCCTTTGGACCTGCTATCGGAGAACGGCGTCCGGGAGAAGGACCGCCACTTCCTGCAGGAGAAGGGCGTCGTGGGCCTGGCCTGCGATTTGATCCGCTGGGAGGAGGGCATGGATAAGGCCGTGGAATACCTCCTGGGCCGGACCGTGGTGGTGGAGGACCTGTCCGTGGGCGTGAGCCTGAAGGAGCGCTCCGGCGGCGTCTTCCAGATCGTCACCCTCAAGGGCGACCTCATCACCCCCGGCGGCGCCATGACTGGCGGCAGCAGCCAGCGCAAGAGCTTCGGCATCCTGGGCCGGGAGCGGGAGATCGCGGACCTTAAGAAGAAATACGCCGACCTGGAGAAGGAGCGCAAAGCCGCTGCCGATCGGCTGTCCCAGAAGAAGCAGCAGGCCATTTTGGCCGCCGTCCAGGTGGATGCGCTGGTGGCGGACCTGCACGACAGGGATATCGACCTCGAGCGGCAGAACGACAAGATCAGCATCATCCAACGGGATATGGAATCGGCCCAAGCCGACCGGGAGACCCTGGAGGAGGAGCTGACCGCCACCGGGGACAACATCCGCTCCATCCAGGAACGGAAAGCCTTGTTGGACAGCGAGCAGACCGATCTGGAGGAACAGGGCAACGTCTCCCGCCAGCAGATCGTGGAGGAGAGCAAGGCCCTCTACGCCCTGCGCAAGCGGCGGGACGAGCAGGCGGAAGCCTTGACCGAACTCCGGCTCCGGCACACCGCCGTTATGAAAGAAGCCTCCGCCCGGGAGGCGGAGCGGGAACGGCTCACTCGGGAGATCGAACGCTGCGGTCAAAGGCGAGCGTCTCTTCTGGAGGAAGCCCAGCAGGCCCGGCAGGAGGCCGAAGGGGAGGCCCAGGCTCAGCTGGAGCTGCAGGCCCGCATCGAAGAGTCCAAGACCATCCTGTCCGCCGCCCAGCAGGAGCAGCAGAAGGTGGACGACCAGAGGTCCGTCCAAAAGGAGGAGCTGCGGGTCCGCCGGGCCAGGCGGGACGAACTCTTGGGCAGCACCCGTGAGCTGCTGGACAGCCGGACCCGGACGGAGATGGCCCTGGGCAAGCTCCAAACGTCTTTGGAGCAACAGCAGGACCGCATCTGGCAGAACTACGGCCTCACCTACGAAAACGCCCTGCAGCTCAGGGAGGACATCCCCATCACCTCCAGCAGCCAGCGGGCGGCCAAGCTCCGGGAGCAGATCCGCTCCTTGGGCACGGTCAACCTGGATTCCATCGAGGAGTACGCCCAGGTCTCAGAGCGATTCGAAAACCTGAGCAAGCAATACGACGACCTGACCCACGCGGCCCAGGACCTCTATACCCTCATCGAGAAGCTCACCCGGACCATGGAGAAGGTCTTCGCCGGGGAGTTCGACCGGGTCCAGAAGGAGTTCAAGAACGTGTTCGTGGCCCTGTTCGGTGGCGGCCAGGCGGAGCTGCGGCTCAGCGACCCTAAGGACGTGCTGAACTGCGATATCGACATCATCGCCCAGCCCCCGGGCAAGAAGCTGCAGCTGTTGAGCCTTATGTCCGGCGGCGAGCGGGCGTTGACGGCCATCGCCCTGCTGTTCGCCATGCTGCGGGTCAAGAGCCCGGCGTTCTGCTTCCTGGACGAGATCGAGACCAGCCTGGACGAGGCCAACGTAAGCCGCTTCGCCGAGTTTGTTCGGGACTATGGGAAGCAGACCCAGTTCATCCTCATCACCCACCGCAAGGGCAGCATGGAGGTGTGCAACACCCTCTACGGCGTGGCTATGGAGGAGAAGGGCGTGAGCAGCATCGTATCCGCGAAATTCGAGGAGGCAGTATAAATGGCAGGTTTCTTTTCAAAGCTGAAGGATGGGCTCAAGAAGACCCGGAACAGCTGGTTCGACGCCATCTTCGGCGAGGACCGTATCAGCGACGAGTTCTTCGACGAGCTGGAGGAGAGCATGATCCTGGCGGATATGGGCGTGGAAACGTCCACCAGCCTGGTGGAAGCCCTGCGCAAGCAGATCAAGGAGGAGAAGCTCAAGAATCGGGGCGAGGCCCGGGAGGCGCTGATCGACCTGATCGCCCAGCGGGTGGCTCCCGAGGGACCCTTCCCCCTGGACGAGCAGGCTGGCGTCATTCTGATTGTAGGCGTCAACGGGGTGGGGAAGACCACCTCCATCGGCAAGATCGCCCACGAGTACAAGTCCCGGGGCCGCAAGCCCATGCTGGCGGCGGCGGACACCTTCCGAGCGGCGGCGGCGGAGCAGCTGGGCATCTGGGCGGAGCGGGCCGGTGTGCCCATGGTACGCCACCAGGAGGGCTCCGACCCAGCGGCGGTGGTCTACGACGCCATCGCCTCCTACAAGGCCAAGGGCTGCGACCTGCTGATCGTGGACACCGCGGGACGGCTCCACAACAAGAAGAATCTGATGAACGAGCTTTCCAAGATCCGAAAGGTCATCGATCGGGAGCTGCCCGGCGTGCCCTGTCAGGTGCTGCTGGTGCTGGACGCCACCACGGGTCAAAACGCCCTCGCTCAGGCCTTGGCTTTCCAGGAGGCCAGCGACCTTGACGGGGTGATCCTGACCAAGCTGGACGGTACGGCCAAGGGCGGCGTGGTGGTGAACATCTGCAACACCCTCCACGTGCCCGTGCGCTTCATCGGCGTGGGGGAGGGGATCGACGATCTCAAGCCCTTCGACGGCCAGGAATTCGCCCAGGCGTTGCTATAAAATGGGCATGACCGGGTACATGGCCGAGATGCGGCGGCTGGTGGGCCACAGGACCGTGATCCAATGCGCCGCCAGCGTCATCGTGGTGGACCAGCAGGGGAGGCTGCTCCTGGGCAAGCGTTCCGACGATCACCTGTGGGGGTATTCCGGCGGGTCCGTGGAGGTGGACGAGGTCGTGGAGGAATGTGCTCGGCGGGAGCTGAAGGAGGAGATGGGCCTCGAAGCCCTGGAGCTCACCTTCTTCTGCGTCAACTCCGGGCCCGAAGCCCATCACGTCTATCCCAACGGCGACGAGGTATCCAACTTCGAGATCGTCTACTTGTGCCGCAAGTATCAAGGCGAGCCGCGCAATTTGGACGGGGAGATGACGGAACTGCGCTTCTTCGCCCCTTCCGAGATCGACCTCGACACGATCTTGAAGCCCATCCGGCCGGTCCTGCGCCGATATCTGGAACAATACGCATAAAAAAAGAGGAGCGGATCGCTCCTCTTTTTCGTATGCTCGTTTTACTTGGCCTGAACCGTCAGCTTGCCGTTCCGGCAGCCCACGGAGATGCGGGTGACGGCGCCCTGCTGCTCCATGATCAGGTCCACGATCCTGTCCTCCACCTCGGTCTCAATGCAGCGCCTGAGGTTGCGGGCCCCGTAGGTCTCGGAATAGGATTGATGGGCCAGATATTGGGCTGCGGCCTCGGACCAGGTGAGGCCGATCCCCTTCTCCGCCATGGAGGCCTTCAACTCCTTTAGCAAGATGTGGGCGATCTTCGTCATGCTCTCCTCGCTCAAATGCTCGAAGCAGATCACGTCGTCCAGCCGGTTCAAAAACTCGGGCCTAAACGCGGTCTTGAGGAGCTTGTTCAAAGCCTCCTCGGTCTCCGGGCGGATGTCCTTAACCTTGATCTCCGGCAGCAGGCCGGGGCGGTATTCCTGTTTCAGTTCGCTGTTCTCATCGAAGAAGAAGGCCACGCTCAGGCCTGGATGGTTTTTCAATGCCTGGTTCACCGCGTCGGCGAGCCGCTCCGCGTCCGCGTCCGGGAACAGGGCCAGGAAATGCATATTGCTCCACATTGTGGATCCCGGCCGGAACAGCTGGTTGTCGATCATCTGCAGCTGCAGC
>ONNZ01000029.1 GCA_900319345.1 uncultured Eubacteriales bacterium | reverse complement strand
TCGGTGCCGGTCTGGAAGAACACGTCGTAGCCCATGAACCGCTTGTAGCGGGCGATGGCGTCCGCCAGCACGATCTCATAGACGTTGCCGATGTGGGGCGTGGCCGAGGCGTAGGCGATGGCCGTGGTGATGTAGTAGGGTCGCTTTTCCATGAACATATCCTCCTTCCCGTCGAAACGGGATGTATCTTAGATTTTTAGAATTTTAACAGCGCACATCGTCCCTGTCAACCACAAATATCCAGGGCAGCAGCCCCCCGGCCTCGGTGCGCTTGCGCTCCCGGAGCACCAGGCCCCCGGTCCTGTCGAGGCAGGTTTTCAGGAGCTTATACTCCATGGTGTAGAGCACCGCCACGCCCCCGGGAGCGAGGAGGTCCGGCAGCCGCCGGACGAACCGGTCGTAGAGGCGGGTGTTGTCCTCGTGGCTCCCCACCCGGTTTCCGAAGGGCAGGTTGGAGAGGATCAAATCGAAGCCCTCCCGCCCCTCGAAGCGCAAAATGTCCTTGGTGACGAAGGAGGCCTTGGACTTCCCCGCCCGGGCGTTCACCCGGGCGCTCTCCACGGCGCTGCCGCTCTTGTCGACCCCCACCAGCACCCGGCAGGGGCCCAGGCTTTCCCTTGCAAAGAGCAGCGAGCCGCAGCCGCAGAAGGGGTCCAGCACCCGGGGCCGCTCCCGCTTCTCGAATTTCATGGCGTAGCGGGCGAGACACGATGCCGCGGCCGGGTGGATGGAGGCGCTGACGGTCCGCTGCCGCCAGGGGTAGCGGCCGTCCGCCACGTTCCAAAGCTTCCAATATAGATCGGCCCGGTCCATGCGGCAGTCCACCCTGAGCTCCGCGTCGTAGGCCGAGGGGTTGTTCTGCCCCGGCAAGGCACGAGCGAGGGCGGCGATGAGCTTGCGCCGATCCCGGGTGTAGCCCCTTAGCTCGATCCGATACCGGTCCGCGGGCAGGGGCCCCACCTTCCGGGCGATCTCCTCCGCGTCGAGGGCCACGTCCTGGCCCACGGGCAGCAGGGCCTCCGTCATGCAGTCGGCCCGGTACACGAGGTCGATCCGATCCGTCACCACGGCGGCGGCCCCGTTCTCCGGCCGGGGGTCGAAGCCCAGCTCCCTGAGCTCCTCCATCAGCATATCCAAAAACCCCTCGGGGGCATAACAGAGGACCTTCCGCGGCGCGGGCAGCCGGTCGATCTGCTCCTGCCCGTAGGTCTCGAAGCTCTGCAGGGCCTTCTCCTTGGCCAGCACGATCTGGGCCACCAGGCCGTCGGTCTCGGGGCTGGCGGAAACGGGGGGCTCGTAGGCCCGGAGCGTCCCCTCGTCCCCCAGCTTGCCCAGGGCCAAGAGGAGGCTGGGGACGGCGAATAAAGTTTCTTCCTTTTGCAGGGCTTCCCGGAGCACGGGCAAATCCCGCCGATCCTCCAACGCCCCCATAAGCCGGTAGGCGTTCTTGCGGACCTTGGGCTTCTCGGAGGCGGCGGCCCCGTACAGGGACTGCCTGTCCCCCAAAAGGCCGTTGATCTCCTCCCGCCCCGCCTTGGTCTTGCCGAGAGCGCACAAAGCGGACAGGGCCTCCCCCGCCGCTTCGCCGGTCAGTTGTTCGATATACCCTTGGGCCCTCATGCCTTCACCGCATGGAAGATGAGACGGAGGATGTTCTCCGTGCCGTCGCTGCCGGGGGCGGCGGCCATGGCGTCGACGTACCGCTGCCGGTCCCGGTAGAGGGCCAGCACCGTGTCCACCAGCTTCTCCGGCGTGGCCTCCGCCTGAGGGAGGTGCACCGCGTAGCCGTTCCGTTCGAAATACTTGGCGTTCAAAATCTGGTCGCCCCGGCTCGCTTCCAGGGGCAGGGGGATGAGCACCGCGGGCTTATTGAGGGCCAGCAGCTCGAACACCGCGTTGGCCCCCGCCCGGCTCACCAGCACGTCCGCCGCCGCCAGCACGTCCGCCATCTGCTCGTTCACGTACTCGAAGCGCACGTACCCGGGCCGGGGGGCGGTGTCGTCCAGCTTCCCCTGGCCGCAGAGGTGTATGACGTCGAAGGTCTTCAACAGTTCGTCCAGGGCCGCTTCCACCGCCTCGTTCACCGCCTTGGCCCCAGTGCTGCCGCCCACCACCAGCAGGACGGGCTTCTCGCCCGTAAGGCCCGCGAAATCGAGGCCCTTCTCCCGGCTGCCCGCCAGCAGGGATGCCCGGATGGGGGTGCCGGTGTGGACGCCCTTCCCCGCGGGGACCTTGGAGACGGTGTCGGCGAAGGTGGTGCAGATGGTGTCCGCGAACCGGGCCGCGATCTTGTTGGCCAATCCCGGGGAATAGTCGCTCTCGTGGCAGAGGACGGGGCATTGGCCCTTGGCCGCCATGACCACGGGCACGGATACGTACCCCCCCTTGCTGAAGAGCACGTCCGGTTTCACGGTCCGGATGATCCGCCGGGACTGGAAGTACCCCTTCACCACCCGGAAGGGGTCGGTGAAGTTCTTCCAGGAGAAATAGCGCCGAAGCTTCCCCCAGGCGATGGCGTGGTAGACCACCTCCGGCCGCTCTTTAAGGAGCTCGTGCTCGATGCCCTCCTCCGTGCCGATGTAGTGGACGGTCCACTCGCTTTTATCCAGCCGATCCATCAGCGCCAGGTTGGGCATCACATGGCCCGCCGTGCCGCCGCCGGTAAAGATGATGGTCTTCATGCGCTTCTCCCCTCGTGGTTGCTTGCCCCTATTCTATGCCGCCCTCAGCCCGCGGTGTTCCCGTCCTCGCCGCCGCTCGAAGCGGAGGTGTTCACCGCGTCGCTTTCGATGCAGGTGTCGGAGGTGGGCGACTCCGTCAGGGTGTCGTCCTTCAGCAGGGCCTGGGCGATCAAAAACTTCATCTGGGTCCACTCGTCCACCTGCTTCGTCATGTCGATCTCCAGCATGACCAGCACCAGCCGCTCCTCGCCGGGGTCCAGCTCGGTGCCGTCGATATGGCGGCTGCGGAAGGCCACGAACCAGGCCAGCTCCTTGTCCGCGTCCTTGGCGTTCTGCTTCTTGGCTAACTCGGCGGTGCCCGTCTTGCCGGCGCAGGTGTAGGTCCGAAGGACGCTCAAAAACCGGCCCGTGCCGTAACCGCCCCAGTGCTCCTTGGTGACCGGGTTCCTGCCCATGGTGCTGGGCGCCTCCACGACCCCCTCCAGCATGTCCCGGATGGATTCGGCCGTGCCGGTGGCGCAGATCTCCTTCCACACGGTGGGCTCGTGGCGGGAGACCTCGTTGTACTCGGTCTTGTCCTCCTGCCAGACGGACTCGATCACGTAGGGCGCGTAGACGGTGCCTCCGTTGCGGAAGGCGGAGATGTAGCTCGCCAGCTGCAGCGGCGTCAGCAGCAGCTCCCCCTGTCCGTACCCGGTCATGGCCAAAAGGTCCATGGTCTCCTCGGAGGCCTCCTTCTCGCCGTCGCCGGTGTTCTTGATCTGGGACTTCTGGGTGGGCAGGTCGAAGGGGACCGCCTCCCCCATGCCCATGACCGTCAGATACCGCTTCAGGGTGTCCCAGCCGATCTTCATGCCCAAATAGGCAAAGTAGATGTTGTCCGACTGGATCATGCAGTTCTTCATGTTCATGGGCCCCCGCCGGTTGGTGCTGTAGGTGCGGGTGACCTTGGTGACGCCGGACTCGGGGATCAGCGTGCCCTTGGTGGGGTTCCAGATGGTGTCGATGCCCCGCAAATGCTCCTGCTCCTCGGGGAAGGCCCAGTCCAGGGTCATGTTGCCGGATTCGAGGCCCGTGATGGCCACCAGAGGCTTAAAGGTGGACCCGGGCGGGTACAGGCCCTGGATGGCGCGATTGAGCAGGGGGGTCTTGGGGTCCTTCTCCATGGCCGCCCAGGCTTCGTCGTCCAAGTCGCCTCGGGTGAAGCTGTTGGGATCGTAGCCCGGGAAGGAGACCATGGCCTCCACGGCCCCGGTGGTGGGGTTCATGACGATGACCGTGCCGGAGATGGCGTCGTCGTAGACGATGTTTTGGATGACCTCCTCGGTCCGCTTCTGCAGGTTGATCTTCACGGAGAGGTGCAGATCCTCCCCGTCCACGGCGGGCACGTTGTACAGGATCTGCTTCACCTGGCCGCCCTTGCCCTGGATGTAGGCGAAGCTCCCCTTGACGCCGCGAAGCTTCTCCTCATACTGCTTTTCGAGGCCCGCGTACCCCAGCCAGCTGTCGCCGTCGTAGTTGGGGTCGTTGACCTTGTTCCCGTTCTCGTCCAGCACGTAGAGCCATTCCTTGTTCTCCTTGAGGATGCCGTTCTCCATGGAGTAGTGGTTCAGATACTCCTTCTGGATGATGCCGGCGTAGCCCAAGAGGTGGGCCAGGCTGGACCCGTAGGGGTACTGGCGAAGGGTGCCGTAGTTGTTGCTGTCCACGCCCACGCCGGGGATGGCCAAGAGACGCGCCTCCAGCTCCGGGGTCATCTCGTCCGGGTACAGGACCTTCAATTTCGCAAAGTCGCGGAAGGTCCGGGCCAGGCTGTTTCTCACGTCCGCCTCGGTGAGCTCCAGCTCCGGCACGGCGGCCACCGCCTGCTCGAAGGGCACGTAGAGCTCCTTCTCCATGAGCTGGTCCGGGGTCAGCTGCTTGTCCTCGGCCTTGAAGAGGGTCTTCACGTCGGTGACGGCCTTGCCCCCGTCCTTCAGCTGGATCTTGCTGGGGATGCAGTAGATGGTGACGGCGGGCACGTTCTCGGCGAGGAGGATGCCCTCGGCGTCGAAGATCTCGCCCCGGTCCGGATAGTTGGTGCCCACCAGCATGGTGTCGCCCCACTCCATGTTGGGGAAGATCAGGCTGGGGTCCCACATGACCACCCAGCCCTCGTGATATTCGCTGCTGACGGTGAAGTCGAAGATGAGATTGCCGGCCTTGTTGGTGAGGTAGGCCATGCGATAGACCACGCTGGCGTTCAGGGTGCCGTTCACCTCGGAGACGATCTGGGAGGTGATGGCGGTGAGCTCCATGGCGTCGAAGATGTCCGTGTACCGCTTCTTGAACTCCGCCCGGGTCATGCGGTGGTTGGTGGAATCCGCCGGCTCCGCCGTGGGCTCCGCGGTGGGCAGGGGCGTGGCCGTGGGGGCCGCCGTAGGCGCGGCGGTCTCGCCGGGGCCGGGCGTGGGGCCCTTGGTGGGCTTGACCGGCTGGGGCGGGTCCTCCTTCTGCAGGTCCGGGGAGATGAGATCATAGGCGGCGTCGAAGTTCTGCTCCGCCAGATACTGGATGAATTGACGGCACACCACGCTCCCCTGGCCCCGGTCCGGGCCGCAGCCCGTGAGCACGAGAGGCAGGAGCATGGCGAGTATAAGCAATGCGGCGAGGGTGCGTTTCAACGATCTCCTCCAAGGTACATAATAAGCTGTTTATACTATAGCAGAAAACCCGTCCGTTTGCATCCGATTTCGCAAACTTTTTCAAAAATTCCGCTTTTCGCAGCCCGCGCCTCACCCGCAGCGGCTTTTGGCCAGGCAGTCCAGGGGGGCGTTGTAGAGGCAGGACATGAGGTAGGCTTCCCCGCAGGTGACCTGGCTGGTGGCCTCCCGAAGCTGACGCTCCACGAAGTCGATGTGGTCGATGGTGAGGAGCGACAGGGCCTCCCGGACCGTCTCCCGGGGGATCCTCTCCCCCTTCACCCGGATGCTGTCGCTGTGGTACATGCGCCGAAGGGCGTGGCGGACGGCCTTGGCAAAGGGCCTGTCCTCGAACAGGTCCAGCTGCAGCCGGGAGAGGATGGTTTTTAGGCTCGTTTCCCCCCGATCCGGGTCCGGGTCAGGGTCCGTCGTCTCTACGGACGGACTGTGACCTTTGGGAACGTCCATCGTAATCTCTCTATTATCTCTTAGTCCTTCATCGGCTGAAGTACCCTCCTTCACCGGTTGAAGGAGGGGTCCTTCATCTTTGGACGGCAAAAAAAGAAGGGTATAGATGTGAGAGGTATGGCGAAGGCGGCCCTGCTTCGTGGGCAAGTCCCGGGCGGTGACGGAGATGAACCCCGCCGCCTCCAGCTCCTTGAGGGCCTTGCGGGCGGAGTTCTCGCAGCAGCCGCACTTCTCGGCGATGGTGGGCACGGCGGGCCAGCATTGGCCCTGCTTGTTGCTGACGCGGGAGAGGTACGCCAAAACGAGCTTGGCCCGGGGGCTGATCTTGGCCTCGAACAGGTCCGCCCGCGTATAGAATGTCTGTCGCTTCCCCATATCTCTTTCCTTCCTTTCGGCTCCATTCTACACCCGGAAGAGCCCCTTGGTTTCCGATAATTCGTTCATATTCCCCGCCGCATCCTTGTCAAATCCGCAAGAATCCTGTATACTGGCCCCATGGAATACGATCGTGAGTTAGCGCGCAAAAAGGCCGCCCGCCGCCGGGCCGCCGAAAAGAGAAGAAGGCTCCGCCGCCGTCGCCTCCTGGTGCTGGGGGCCGCGGCGCTGATCCTGGTGCTGGTGGTCGTCGGGGCGGTGTCCCTGATCGTCCGGGCCGTGCGCAAGAGCAGGCAGGCCTCCGCCCTGGAGCCCGGCCTCCCCCAGGCCGTGGCCGCCACCGCCACCGCCGCCCTGCCCACCGCTGCCCCTACCCCGGTCCCCACCGCTGTACCGGCCACCCCCGCCCCGCGCATCGAGGCGGCCTGGTACCAGGAGCGGATGGCCCAGCTCTATCACAACCTGTCCACCTACGGCCACTACTCGGACGCCGCCGCCCTCTACAGGGCCCTGGACGAGATGCAGATCGACCCCAACGGCAAGATGCTGGCCATCACCTTCGACGACGGCCCCTACCCGCCCATCACCGGCCAGATTTTGGACGTGCTGGAGGCGAACCACGCCCGGGCCACCTTCTTCATCAAGGGCGCCTACGTGGACGCCAACAAGGACCTTATCAAGCGGGAGCTGGGCCTGGGCTGCGAGATCGGCAACCACACCATGAACCACGAGGACCTGGAGAAGCTGTCCCCGGAGGAGAGGCGCGCCAGCGTGGGCGGAGTGAACGACATGATGCAGGAGCTCTTCGGCTACCGGGTCCACCTGCTCCGGCCCCCCTATATCAAGTACGGCGACAAGGGCACGGACACCCGGAAGGACATCGTGGCCATGGCCAAGGAGTACGAGCTGGCCATCATCAACCACACCCGGTCCAGCCACGACTCCCACGACGACTACACCGCCCAGATGATGATCGACCGCATTTTGGCCGAGAAGGACGAGCTGGGCCGGGGCCTGAACGGCGCCATCCTCCTGTTCCACGACAAGTACCCCAAGACCGTGGAGGCCATGAAGGTCATCCTGCCCGCCCTGCAGCAGAAGGGCTACCAGCTGGTGACGGTGTCGGAGCTGCTGAACTGCTCCAAGGAAGGATTGAACTGGGGCTGGATCTATTCGAAGGCAGACTAAAACCAAACGACCATCTCTCCGTTCCGACCCGGAACGGAGATTTTTTTATTTTTCTTTTTTCTTTTAGCGTTGATTTAAGGTTCGGCGGGTATCATAGGCCCAACAAAAACCAAGAAGGAAGGTGCTGCATATGAAAAAGAGCATGAAGATAGCCGTGGCCGCGTTGGTCGCGTTCGTGATCCTGGGTACGTGGGCGGTGGGGTTCGCCATCGCGGAGGCGGATAAGACGAGTTCCGCCGAGGCCTCGTCCGCCGTAGTCCAGGCCCAGACCCTTAGCAGCGGGACCGCCCTTGCCAGCGGGACCGTCGCCGCGGGCACGCCCATCTACGATCAGAGCGAGCTGTTCACCGATCGGGACCTGGTTCAGACGGCGGATCTGACCGAGGCCGTGACCTACGCGGTGGCCGACGGCCAGGACATCACCATCACCGAAGCCGGGGTCTACGTGCTCACGGGCCAGGCGGAGGGCGTGACCGTATACGTGGCCGCGGACAAGGAGGACAAGGTGCAGCTGGTGCTGGACGGCCTCGCCATCACCAACGGCGACGCCCCCGCCATCTACGTGAAGTCCGCCGACAAGGTGTTCGTCACCACCGCTGGGGACAGCGCCCTTTCCGTCACCGGGGCCTTCTCGAGCGACGGGGACACCCACACGGACGGGGTCATCTTCTCTAAGAGCGACCTGGTGCTGAACGGCACCGCCACGTTGACCGTCACCTCCTCGGAGAACGGCATCGTGGGCAAGGACGATCTGAAGATCACCGGCGGCACCTATTTGGTGTCCGCCCAGAGCAAGGCCATCGAAGCCAACGATTCCATCCGCATCGCCGACGGGGTCTTTGAGCTCACCGCCGGCACCGACGGCCTCCACGCCGAGAACGACGACGACGATACCACGGGCTACATCTACCTGGGCGGCGGCACCTTCGCCATCCAGGCCGGGGATGACGGCCTCCACGCCACCGCCGTGATCCAGGTGGACGACGGCCAGCTCGCCATCGCCGCCGCCGAGGGCATCGAGGCCACCTACGTCCAGCTCAACGGAGGCACCATCGCCATCAGCAGCTGGGACGACGGCATCAACGCGGCCCAGAAATCCAAGGCCTATCGGGCCACCGTGGAGATCAACGGGGGCGACATCACCATCGCCATGGGCACCGGGGACACGGACGGCGTGGACTCCAACGGGGACATCCTCATCAACGGGGGCACCGTTTCCGTCACCGGCAACAGCGCCTTCGACTACGACGGCACCGGCACCATCACCGGCGGCACCGTCATCGTCAACGGCCAGCAGGTCACCACCCTGCCCAACCAGATGATGGGCGGCAGGGGCGGCTTCGGCGGCGGCTGGGGCGGCAACGGCGGCTTCGGCGGCCGAAGGGGTTGGTAACAGGGCATACAGCAAAAGCGCCCCGGGCACAGGCCCGAGGCGCTTTCCTATTCCGTTTTACGCGCCGTCCTTGAAGGCGATGACCGTCACCTTCAGCTGCACGTCCTCGTCCGGCATGACGAACTGGAACTCCCCCGGCCGGAGGAAGGACCCGTCCACGCCGTTCACGTACAGCTCCCCGTCGGAGATCACGGAGGTCATGACCGTGACGGTCTGGCCGGGCTTGGCGTACTTGGGGCACTGGTGGACGAACCGGTCCCCCGAGATCACGGTGATCCGCCGATAGCCGCTGAAGAGGACGGCGGTGCAGATCATGAACACGATCAGCAGCAGCCCCATCCAAACGATCCATTTTCGTAGATTCATAGCCTGTTTCCATCCTTTCCCGGGCTGCTTCTATCATACCCGGCTCCGGGCCGCCCGTCAAGGCGTCCAGTCCGATACCTTCATCTTGGCCGTCAGCACCCGGACCACGCTCTCGTTGAGCCGTTCCTCGCTGATGGTGCCGTTTTCCACGGCCTCCGTGAGCCCCTTTAAAATGGCCCGCTGGTAGTCGTGGTTGGCCCCGCAGAGGACGAGATCGCCCCCCGCCAGGATGAACCGGACCGCCGCCTGCTCCAGGGAGGCCTGGGACCTTAGGCCGTTCATGCGGAAGTCGTCGGCCAGGATCAGCCCCTCGAAGCCCATCTCCCCCCGCAGGATGTCGGTCAAAAATATCTCGCTCAGGGAGGCGATATTATCCGGGTCCACCTCGGGGTAGAGGATGTGGGCCACCATGACCCCGTCCGCCCCCGCCGCCACGGCCCGCTCGAAGGGCACCAGCTCGTAGGCACGCAGCTCCGCTAAGCCCTTCTTCACCACCGGCGTCACGTTGTGGGAGTCGGCGGCGGTGGCCCCGTGGCCCGGGAAGTGCTTCACCACGGACAGGCACCCGCCCTCCTGGAGCCCGGCCACCGCCGCGCAGCCGATCCGGGCCGCCGTCTCGGCGTCCCGGCTGATGATCCGCTTGCCCAGGAAGGTCTTGGACGGGTCCTTGGCTACGTCCAGCACTGGACCGAGGTCCGTGTTGATGCCCACGTCGTAGAGGGCGGTGGCGATGCGCTCGAACTGGAGCCGGGCCGCCTCCGCGTCGTCGCTCTGGCCCAGGGCGTCGGCGCCCACGATCTTGTTCCGCCAGCGGAAGCGGGTCACGGTGCCCCCCTCCACGTCGATGCTGACGAGCAGGGGGATATTGGTGACGCTGTGGGCCCGGATGTCCTGCGTCAGCTGGGCGCACCGGTCGAAGCCCCCGTCCCTGTCGTCCCTGCTGATGTTCTGGCCGTAGAGGATCACGTTGCCCACGGCGTAGTCCGCCATGATCTTCCCGAACTCGCTGGACACCGATTTGGTGCCGGAGAAGCCGAACATGACCAGCTGGCCGATCTTCTCCCGGTCCGTCATGCCCGCCACGTAGTCCCTGAGCCGCACCTCCACCGGCACCGGCGTGGGCTCGGGGGTGGGCGTAGGCTCCGGGGTCGCCGTAGGCTCGGGCATGGGCGTAAAGGTTAGCGCAGCCGTGAACAGGGGCGCGGCGGTGGCCGCGGCCGTCACCTGGCCGGGGCGGCCGGCTGTCTCGGAGGGCACGTATGTGATTGTCCCGTCCGCCGCCTGCCCGCCGCAGCCCAGGAGCAGGAGCAGGAGGCAAAGAAGGCTCCAAAGTCTTTTCATGTTTTTAGTATATCACATTCCTCTCCCTTTGACTACCGGAAAACCGCCCGTATTGACGGGGCGGGAAAAGGATGGTATGCTCATGAAAATATCGGAAGGGAGGGGTTTTTATGAAGCCGCGGCTTATGGAAGCGCTGGAAAACATGCGGCGGCACAACGCCGGGGTCATGAGCCGGGAGTGCTTCGGCTTCGAGCCGGACGTCCCCTACGACGCCCTGGTGGTGGCCACGAGCTGGAAGCCGGACAAGACCGTTTTGGACCCGTCCTTCACCGTGACCCAGCTCACCCAGCACGCCTATTTCTCCGGGTTCCTGGTGGAGAAGGAGGGTCGCAGGATCGCCTGGGCCCAGACCGCCTCGGGAGCCTGCAACGTGCTGGACCATATCCTGGTCTGCGCGGAGCTGTCCTTCCGCAAGATGATCTTTGCCGGGGCCGTGGGCGGGCTCACCGCTGCCTTCCCCGTGGGGACCATCTGCACGCCGGAGGTATGCTTCGACGGCACCTACGCCGGGGCCTACTTCGAGGAGAAGCTGCCCGCCTTCACGCCCTTCGCCCCCGTCCTTCCCCCGGATCGGGACTATGTGGATCGGGTGATCGGTCTCGGGCGGCGGCTGGGGTACGAGATCAAGCCGGGGAAGGTGTTCTGTACGGATTCCATCGCCCTCGAATACTCCCACCTGGACGAGATACGAGCCACCGGCGCGGAGCTGATCGAGATGGAGACGGCTCTTTTCTACCGGCTGGCGGACCTGTTCGAAGTGCCCGCCGTGGCCCTGCTGGCGGTGTCGGACAACTCCGCCACCGGCGCGCCGCTGCTGGGGCGGCAGGAGCCCTGTATGGACTATCACCGGGCCCGAGGCTGGGCCATACCGGATTTGATCTATCACATTGCGAAAGGAGACGAGTGATATGCTGCTGATCGAGCCCACGCTGGAATACGCCAAGGATATCGAGGCCTACCGGCAGGAGTTTTTGGATATAGAGGGGTCCATGGACGGGTGCGGGTCGTTGCGCCGGTGCGCCACCGGGGCGGAGTGGATCGAGAAGTCCCTTCAGGGCAAGGACCCGAAGTACGTGGCCGAGGGCCGGGTCCCGGCCACTCAGTTCATCTACGTCCGGGAGGAGGACAACAGGGTGGTGGGCATGCTGCAGCTCAGGCACTGTTTCAACGAGTACCTGGAGAAGTACGCCGGGCATATCGGCTACAGCGTCCGCCCTAGCGAGCGCCGGAAGGGGTACGCCACCGCCATGCTCCGCGACGCCCTGCCCCACTGCCGGGCGCTGGGCATCCGGGACGTGCTCATCTCCTGCCTCACGGACAACGAGGGCTCCCGCCGGACCATCCTCGCCAACGGCGGCGTCTACGAGTCCACCGTCCACGAGCCGGAGATGGATAGGGATTTAGAGAGATATTGGATTCATCTTTAAGATTATCTTTTGCCGCTTTTTCTTTTCAAGTGAAAAGAAAAAGCGGCGGAAAAAGAAAAGCTTAAGAAAAATAAAGGGGAGAGGCAACGAAGCTTCTCCCTTTTCTTAAAGTTCTTTTTGGTCCTTTTTCTTTCAAGAAAAAGGATCGGGCTTGTAATAAACCCTTTACTTCCCCGTGGAAAACGGGATATTCAGCTTCTGCAGCAGGGCCGTGACCTCGTCGTAGGCGGCTTTGATGGCATGGTCGTCCTTGAGCTCCACGGTGGTCTCCGCCTTGTAGTCCTTCAACAGGTTCTCCTCCAGCTGAGCGAGATTTACCTCCTGCCCCTCGTAGAGGAGCTTGTCCTCCTTGACGGTGACGGTCAGCACCCCGTCGTCCTGGGGCGCGGCGACCTCCTGCACCTTCTCCTGCACCGTCTCCACGGCCTCCTGGGCCTTCTCCTGGACCTGCTCCACGGTCTCGGCCGCCTTCTCCTGGGCCGTCTCCAACGCCTGCCCGGTCAAAAGGCCGCCGCCCTCCCGGCCGATGCCCAGCCCGAAGTGGCCACCCGCCAGCAGCAGCGCCAGGATCACCGCCCCCGCGGTCACCTTGCCGCCCGTATGCCGATTCCTTTTGGGACTCCGCTTGCTGTTTTCCATACTCTTTACCTCCTTATGGGTCTATCCTTCGTGAATGTCCAGTTCCAGCACGCTCAGCGGGATGTCCCGGTCCCGGGCCTCCCCCTTCACCTCCTGGACGATGCGCTCGATCATGTCGTATTCCGCGTGATAGACGCGGGCCCGATCGTATTGGAACACCAGGAACGCCGCCTCCCGATCCGTGCTCTTCAGCTTGTCCAGCAGCAGCCCTCTAAGCCGGTTGTAGGCGTAGGTGTCGTCGTCCCAGTCGTAGTCGATGAGGACGGTCCCCGCCCCCTCCGTCTCCAGGCGGATATCGCCCGCCTTGTCCACGCTGACGGTCATCACCAGAGAGTTGTCGAGGACGATGTTCTCCGTCCACAGCTGCCGCTGCAGGCCCTCCGCCCGCTCCGCCTGAGCGTCCGCCCGCCGGGCCTCCGCGTCGGCCCGGTCCCGCTGGGCCTGAGCCTCCGCCTCCAGGGCCGCCCGCTCGCTCCGGGCCTCGGTGAGCTCCGCCTGCATCTGGGCGGCGGCGGTCTCCGCCTGGGCCGAGGCGTCCATGGCCTGGGCCGTGGTGGTCTTGGCCTGGATGAGCAGGATGAAGAGCATGATGAGGATCACGTCCAGCAAGGACGTGAGCTCTATGAAGATCTCCCGCCGCCTCACCGGTCCCTATCCTCCGTGAGCAGCTCCCGCCGCTGCAGCAGCAGGTCCACGGCCTTGTCGTTGTCCTCCATGCGGGCGGAGAGGAACCCGTCCAGGAGCTTGAAGAGGATGGCGAACACCAGCCCCCAGAAGGTGGACGTGAGGGCGGCGAAGAAGTTGGTCTGCATGTCGGCCATGTCCGCCACCATGGGCAGGAGCGACACCACCGTGCCCAATATGCCCAGCAGGGGGAAGATGGCGGTCACGTTCACGAACACGGCGTACAGGCTCTCGGACCGCTTGCGCATGGCCACCACCTGCTCCTCGTCCACGTCCCGGATGGCCTTCGATACGCTGTCCGGGTCGTTTCGCCGGGAGGGGACGAAGACGATCATATGGAGCTTCCGGTAGAGCCTGTCCGCGTTCTTGCGGGCGAAATAATAGCAGACCCCGTTCAGCGCCGCGGCCACGAAGATGATGAGGTCGAACCCCAGCAGATTGTGAGCGATCACCTGAAAAACCGACATAGCTCGCACCTCCCTTTTATCAGTATACAGAATCCGCGGCCCGATAGCAACAGGAAACTGTTTCCCCCATCTCAGCGATCCCCCGGCCCGTCCTGCAACAGCGCCGAAAGGGCCGTGTACTCCCGCTGGTAGATGCCGCGGCGCTCCTCGTCGGTGGCCGCATAGTCATCGTGGCGGGAGAAGATGCGGAGGGCCTCCTCCACGGGCAGCCACCGGGGCTCCAGGCCCATCCTTTGCTCCGCTTCCGTGAGCTTTGACTGGCAGCGGCCCACCACGGCCCCGAAGAAGTAGCGGCTGACGTACTTGCAGTCCTCGTAGTATTCATCTAGCTCCAAGGCGCAGGCCGACGGCAGGATGACCCGGCCCGTCTCCTCCGCCAGCTCCCGGACGCAGCAGGACCCCTCGTCCTCCCCCGCCTCCAGGCCGCCGCCGGGGATCATCCACAGATCGTCCCGCACAGCGTAGGACAACAGGACGCGGCCGTCCTCGATGATGACGCCCCGGCAGGCGGTGCGCTCATGGGTCCAATGGCCGAAATAGTTTTTGCCCACGATCTCGATGGTCCTCATGGCGCTTTCCCCTCCACGGGCCGGTAGCCCTCGAAGATGACGGCGTGGTTCTCCCCCATGAGCCGGGCATGATCCCCCGGCTCCCGGGCGGTCCAGAGGACCTTCATGGGGCCCATAGTTTCGCACAGGCGGACGGAGAGAGGCTTCGGGCCCAGGCGGTAGGCGACGAACTGGGGCCGGGTCAGGCAGTTGGTGAGGAGCCGGGACATCATGAAGGCCAGGTACCACTTCACGTGCTTTCGGGAGAAGCAGGCCGCCTCGGACAGCTGCCCCCGGAGGCGCTTGGGGTCGTGCTGCTTGAACCAGCGGACCATGGCCGGGTGAAAGCTCTCCACGCAGGCGGGGCCGCCGTACTCGTCCAGCATCCGGCGGGTGGCCTCTGAGAGGAGCTCCCAGTCCGGGCCGTATTTCAGCTCCACGATCAGGGGCTGCTTGCCGTCAAATATCTGCAATACCTCCGAGAACAGGGGTATCCGCGCCTGGGTGCCGAACAGGGGGAAGGATTGCAATTCCTCGTAGGTGAAGTCCCTAATGGCCTTGTCCACGCCGCAGGCCCTTTTTAGGCTGTCGTCGTGGAAGACCACGATCTGTCCGTCCCGCGTCCGCTGCACGTCCAGCTCCGCCCCGTAGCCCGCCGCCACCGCCCGGCGGAAGGCCTCCAGGGAGTTTTCGGGCACGGTCTCGTCCAGTTCGTAGAGGCCCCGGTGGGCGAAGGCCCGGCCCTCGAAGGGGACTCGCTGGGCCCGGGAGGCCCGGCCGGGGGCGATCATAAGGAGCCACAGCCCCACGAGGAGCGCCAGCGCGCAGAACCAGCCCATAGGAACCTCCCTTTTTGTCGAATTCTTGGTTGTCATTATATAGGATTTGCGCTAAAATGTACATAGCTTATCTATGGGAGGGGACCTTATGAAACTCAACTACAAGCGCACCATCCTGGTCGGCTTCGCGTTCTTCCTGATCTGCACCTTCTGGAACGCCTACGACACCATCATCCCCAAGATTTTGACCGACAAGTTCGGCATGACCCAGGCCAACTCCGGCATCATCATGGCCCTGGACAACGTGCTGGCCCTGTTCATGCTGCCCCTGTTCGGCACCCTGTCCGACAAGTGCCGCCACAGGCTGGGCCGCCGGACCCCCTTCATCCTCTACGGCACCATCGTGGCCGCGGTGATGCTGGTAGCCCTGTCCTTCGTGGACGGGCAACAGCTCAAGAACATCGGCGCCGTGGCGAAGATCGACGATGCCGCCTCCCTGGAGGCTCTCTACGACGCCGAGAAGGATTCGACGCTCCAGACCCCCGACGGGGAGAAGTTCGTGCTGGCGGACAAGTTCAGTAAGGCGGAGTTCGCCGCCATCACCTCCCAGAAGGCGGACCCGGCCACGGGCAAGACCGTGAAGAACGAGCTGTACTCCAACTACGTGGTCCCCGCCCGGCAGCACTACGCCCACGAGGTGACGAAAGCGAACCCCAAGACCCTGATCCTGTTCATCGCGGTGCTGCTCATCATCCTCATCGCCATGGCCACCTTCCGGTCCCCGGCGGTGGCGCTGATGCCGGACGTGACCATGAAGCCCCTCCGGTCCAAAGCTAACGCCATCATCAACCTCATGGGCACGGCGGGCGGCATCCTGGTGCTTATATTGGGCTCCGTGTTCGCCACCGGCGCGGTGAAGAACTCCCTCATGAGCTACACCCTGTTCTTCGGGGTGGTGGCCGCCATCATGCTTATCGCGCTGGCGGTGTTCCGGCTGACGGTGGACGAGCCCCGGTTCGTCCGGGAGATGGAGGAGGAGAGCGCCAAGTACGATCTCGATGAGGCGACCCCCGAGGAGATGGAAAAGGGCGAGACCCGGAAGCTGACGAAGGGCGAGTTCACGTCCCTCATTCTGATCCTCGCTTCCGTGGTGTTCTGGTTCATGGGCTATAACGCCGTCACCTCCAAGTATTCCGTCTACGCCGGGAACGTACTGTCGTTGGACTATAACAGCACGCTGCTGGTGGCGAACGCCGCCGCCATCGTCTCTTACATCCCCGTAGGCCTGGTGGCCAGCAAGATCGGCCGAAAGAAGACCATCCTCATCGGCATCGGGTTCCTGGCCCTGTCCTTCTTCATCGCCTCCTTCCTCAGGGAAGGGAGCTCGGCCATGCTGATGAACTGCATGTTCGCCCTCGCCGGCATCGGCTGGGCCACCATCAACGTGAACAGCTTCCCCATGGTGGTGGAGCTCTCCCGGGGCGGGGACGTGGGCAAGTACACCGGCTTCTACTACACCGCCAGCATGGCCGCCCAGACCTTCACCCCCTACTTCTCCGGCGCCCTCATGGACAAGGTGGGCATGACCGCCCTGTTCCCCTACGCCACGGTGTTCGTCATCCTGGCCGCCTTCACCATGGCCTTCGTCAAGCACGGCGACAGCAAGCCCATTCCCGCGAAGAGCAAATTAGAGGCTTTGGATGTTGGAGATTGATACTGGTATATGGAAAAAGCCGGGAGCGTTCCCGGCTTTTCTCTTTTCTTGTCAGATAGAGATCAGCATCAAAGGTCTTCCGTTGGACAATCCATCGCCGTGGAAGCATGGTGCACGAAGGATAGGGTCACCTTACGACAGGTATACTGCGCCACGATGGCGTCCACAAGCTCCAGCGGCACGGAATCGGAAGACAGTTCCACCAGATACCGGTGTTCGGATTTGTCGCCGTCATCCCTTGTATACAGCTGCCGAAAGCGTCGGGTATACCGAGGCAGCAGTTCTGCCAGGAACGCATCGAGTGCATCCTCCTGATCAGTCTGAACACACAGGATGTACCGGCGGTCCGAGCGTCGACATACGACGTGCTTTGCAAAGGCGATCACAGCCAGCAGGACAATCAGCATCCCGATCAGGGCTATATGGGAATATGACAAGGAAACACACCTCCTTTTGATGCGAGAACGGTGCATGTAGGTCCACTTTGTTGCTTTCGTGAAATGAGTATCAGGTCGAATGATACAGCTCCTGAATCTCGTCGATAAAATCGCCGTAAGGAAAGTTAGGCGCGTAGACGATGCTGATGGTGCGCTCCATGTCCAGGTTCTCGATGGGCATGACGGCCAGCTTCTTCTTCATGACCTCGTCGTAGCAGGCACTTTCTGCCAAAACAGACACGCCGTATTCATGGCGGACCAGATCCTTGATGGTGGCGATGTTGTCCACCTCCAGAATAATGTTGAAATCGTCCACGCTGATGTCCCGACTCTCCAGGGAGGAGATGAACATGTCTGTGGTGCCGGAGCCTGGCAGCCGCAGGATCAACTTCTCCTTCTTCAGCTCCTGGATGGTCACAAAGTCCTTGCCCGCCAAGGGATGAGAGGGGCTGGTGACCAGCACCAGCTTATCCACGTCCAGCCCCCGGCTCACGAGCCCGGGATCGGACACGGTCCCGTCCATGATCGCCAGATCCAGCTCATAGCTTTTCAGCTTCCGCTTGAGCTTGGTCTGCGTCGCCGTGACCAGCTTGATCGTCACACCCTGATTCGTGGCGGCGTACCTGGCGAAGACCTCGCTGATACGGTTGCTCTCCACCGTATGGGTGATGCCGATGTTCAGTTCTCGGGCGCCCCGCGCTCCCCCGGAAAGATCGCTCTTGAGGTTGTTATACAGTGCCACCATGGCCTTGGCGGCGGCGACGGCCTGCTCCCCCTGCTTGGAGAGCAGCAGCCGGTTTCCGGACCGCTCGAAAAGCTTGGCGCCCAGCTCGTCTTCCAGCGCGCGGATATGCTGGCTCACGGCGGGCTGGGTCAGGTTCAAGGCCACGCTTGCCTGGGTGAAGCTCCCCAGTTCCGCTACCTTCAATAAAGTATACAGCTTGCTGTCAATCATGTGTGGACCATCCTTTCCTGATGGGTCGGCAGGGGCAATCTATGGGACGAGGCTCATAGAACCAGCGGCCCAACAGCAATACGGCGGTGACGCAGCAAAGCATATCTGCCAGGGGCGTCGCCATGATCAGCCCCCTGGCGCCGAAGCAGGTCTTCAAAAGAAACATGAGCGGGATATCCACGGCTCCCTTTCTTAAGCAGGCCAGCAGAAAGGATTTGCCGCCCTGGTTTACCGCCTGGAAGAAGGAGATGACGGTGTACCCCAGCGCCGAGAAGGGACAGCCTACACACAAAATCCGCAAGAAACCGGCGCAAAGGTCCTGGGACTTGCCCGCGGGCAAAAACAGGCCTGCCAACCGTTGGCTGAACAGCAGATAGGCCCCCATAAGCAGGGTGGACAGGGAGACGGAGGCGGTGATCGAGATGCGGAGGAATCGCCGCATCCTTTCCCGGTTGCCGGAGGCGAACGCATAGGCCAGCAGCGGCAGCACCCCCTGGGCGATGCCCCGAACGGCGCAGTGGGCCAGCATGTTGATCTTCTTGGCGACGCCGGTGCCGGCCTGGGCCGCCACGCCCCAATGGGCCATGTTGACGCTCAGGATCGCATAGGACATGTTCTCGAACAGGGTCATGAGACAGGCGGGAAGTCCTGTGAGCAACAGCTCCCGAGCGGAGCCGTCCGAAAAGGCCGCCCTGTCATACCGGAAGCGCAGGGACGTCCGGCCCCGTCTCAGGATCGCCAGAAAATACAGGCAGGAGAGAAGATTCGAAAGGGCCGTGGCGATGGCGGCGCCCAGCACCTCGTTCCCCCGGGGCAGGAGCACGAACATGAACAGGGGGTCCAGCGCCATGTTCAGGACGCCGCCCAAGATGGTGCCGCAGCTGGACTGGGCAGAGCGGCCCTCAGCTCGGACCAGGTGGGCGAACAGGGCGGAGAGCGCAGTGGGGACCCCACCCAGGGCCACGGTCACCGCAAGGTACCGAGCAGCCAGGGCGTGGACCGCGGGATCGGCAGCCCCCAACAGATCGGCGAAAGCGTCCAGAAAGAGCCAGCACAGCACGCCATACAGAAGGGCGCCCAGCAGGCAGCCCAGGAGGGCGTGGGCCGCGATATTGCCGCAGCGGGCCAGGTCTCGGCGGCCCAGCGCACGAGAGAAGGCGGCGCCGCCGCCTACGCCGAACAGGTTGGCGATGGCCAGCAGGAACATGAGAGCAGGCATGCAGACGGTCACCGCGGTGACGTTGGCGTCGCTGAGTGTGAGCCCAACGAAAAAGGTGTCCGCCATATTGTACAGGACCAGGATGATCTGTCCGACTACGGCAGGCAAAGCCAGCCTCACGACAGCCGCATAGGGGGACTTGTTTTCAAACAGATCTATCTGCGCGCCGGACACGATCCTCTCCCCCTTTCACGAATGAAGCTCTGTTTCTCCTCTGGATGCAATTATACTACGGCAGAAACATCAAAAAGGCAAATTATGATTCATGATAAGGATAAAAGCATTTGTTATGGAATCAAGGCAAAAAAGAAGGGGTCGCGAAACAAAATCACGATCCCTTCCTGTGTTCTTTTCGGTCCCTTTTCTTACCAAGAAAGGGTGCGGAGCTGAGCGCTGCCTGTGGCAGATGCAGCGAGGCGGAGCACGGGCAAAGCAAGGAGAAAGCAAGCGGTAGCGCAGCTTCGACTATGCTTTGCACC
>ONNZ01000060.1 GCA_900319345.1 uncultured Eubacteriales bacterium | reverse complement strand
ATATCGGCCGGAGTTCGCGGGCGCCGTGGAAGCGGCGGCCTCCACCGGCGGCCAGATCATGCCCCCGGTCATGGGCGCGGCGGCGTTCCTCATGATCGACTATGTGGGCGTGCCCTACTCCAGCATCATCGTCCGGGCCATCCTGCCGGCCGCGCTGTACTTCCTGGGCATCTTCATAGCGGTCCATCTGGAAGCGAAGCGCACAGGGCTCCTGGGCATCCCCAAGGACCAGCTGCCGGTGTTCAAGCAGCTGATCAAGAAGATATACCTGCTGCTCCCGCTGGTGGTGCTGGTGGTCATGGTTTCCACCAATTTGAGGACCATGGCCTTCTCCGCCGCCATGGCGATCCTGTTTGCCATCGTGGTGGCCAACATGGAGAGCAACCGAATCATCGGCACCGTGGGCTGCGTGGCCCTGCTTGCCTATATCTTCCTGCCCGTGTTCGCTAAGAACCTGCCTGCGGTGCTGCTCACCATCCTGGTGGTGGCGGGGCTTCTGTGCACCGCCGGCGGCACCGTCGTCAAGGGCGCCAAGATGAATCCGGGCATGTTCCTGGACGCCATGGCCAACGGCGGCAAGAGCTGCATCTCCATCATCGCGGCCTGCGGCATCGCCGGCTGCGTGGCGGGCTGCATCGCCATGACGGGTCTGGCCTCCCAGATCATCTCCTTCATCATCCGCATTGCAGGCGATCATCTGATCGTCGCCCTGTTCTTCACCATGATCTGCTGCATCGTGCTGGGCATGGGCGTGCCCACCACGGCCAACTACTGCATCATGGCCTCCACCTGCGCCCCCATCCTCATTAAGATGGGCGTGCCCACCATCGCGGCCCACTTCTTCGTGTTCTACTTCGGCATCGTGGCGGACATCACCCCGCCCGTGGCCCTGGCCGCCTACGCCGGCTCCGCCATCGCCAAGTCCGATCCCATGAAGACGGGCGTCAACGCCACCCGACTCGCCATCGCGGCCTTCATCGTGCCCTATATCTTCGCCATGGATCCCACCATGATGTTCGTGGGCATCGAGCATTGGTATCAGGTGGTGCTGATCTGCATCACCTCCGTCATGGGCATCTACGGCGTGGCCTCTGGTCTGGCGGGCTTCACATTCACCGGCATGGCCTGGTACACCCGTATCCTGGCCGTCGGCGGCGGCCTGCTGCTGCTGGCACCCTCCACCTGGACGGATATCGCCGGTCTGGTCATCGTTGTCGGCGTCATCGCCTTCCAGTATCTGCTGTCCAAGAAAAAGCCCGCTGCGGCGGTATAAAACAACAACGCATATGGGGAGGCGCGGCCATGGCCGCGCCTCCTCCTTGTATTTTTCTCGCATCAATGCTATATTGTCTGTATCAATGGGATCGGGAGGCACGCCATGAGCAACTATATCCTGACCGGAGGCGCGGGACATGTGGGCGCGGCGGTAATCCGGGCGCTGCTGCAACGGGGCGAGCGGGTCCGGGCCCTGCTGCTGCCGGGCCAGGCGCCGAAGGTGGCGGACGCCGCTGTGGAGTATGTGGAAGGGGACGTGTGCCGACCGGAGACCCTGGCGCCGCTGTTTCGGGAGAGCGAAGGCGCGGTGGTGATCCATACGGCGGCTCTCATCTCCATCGCCCGAAAGGTGGACGACCGGGTGCGCTTCGTGAACGTGGAGGGCACTCAAAACGTGCTGGCCCTCTGCCGGGAGGCCAGGGTGAAGCGGCTGATCCACGTGTGTTCCTCCCATGCCATCCCGGAGCTGCCTCGGGGGCAGGTCCAGCGGGAGATAGACGACTATGACCCCGACCGGGTGGAAGGATGCTACGCCAAGACCAAGGCGGAGGCGGCCCGGGCGGTGGTGGTGGCGGCCCGGCAAGGGCTGGATGCGGTGCTGGTGCTGCCCACAGGTATCCTGGGCCCCGGGGATAAGGGCGGCAACCACCTGCTTCAAATGGTGATCCAGTATATGCAGGGGAAACTCCCCGCCTATGTAAAGGGCGGGTATGATTTCGTGGACGTGCGGGATGTGGCGGAGGGGTGTCTGCTGGCGACGGAGAAGGGCCGGACCGGGGAGAGCTATTTGCTGAACGGGGCATACCTTTCCCTGCGGGAGTTGCTTGGCGAGGTCGGTCAGCTTGCCAGATTAAAACCCATACCGGAGCTGCCCCTGTTCCTGGGCAAGGCGGTGGTGCCCTTTGTGGAGATGGCCGCCAAGGCGACCCATCGGCGGCCCCTGTACACCGAATACGCCCTGCGCGTGGTGGGGTCCAACGCCCTCTACTCCCATGAGAAGGCCACGGCGGAGCTGGGCTATATGCCTCGCCCCATGAGCGAAACGATCCGGGACATGGTGGCCTGGCTGCAGGAGAATCTGTAGAGCGAAACCATAGGGACCATAAGAAGAGGGCGTGCGCTCGGGTGAACGCACGCCCTCTTTTTTTGATCTTTCAAACAGAAGGGGTTATGCCAGGTACGGCTTCAACAGCTCGTCCATGGCCGCAGCCAGGGCGGAGAGCTTCTTATCCGCATCCGCGTCGGAATCGCCCCGGACGCCGGAGTAGATCTTCAGCTTGGGCTCGGTGCCGGAGGGCCGGGCGATGGCCCAGCTGCCGTCGGCCAGGGTCCAGCGCAGCACGTTGCTCTTGGGCAGGCCCGTGGCGGCGGGATCGTTGTAGTCCACGTATTTCACCACAGCCTGGCCGCCGATGCTGGCGGGCGGGTTCGCCTGAAGCTGCCGCATGGCGGACTGGATCTTTTCGATACCGGCCTTCCCCTCCAGGGTGTAGGACACGGTCTTCTCCTTATAGTAACCGTAGGTCTGGTAGATCTTCTGGAGCACGTC
>ONNZ01000028.1:20796-32601 GCA_900319345.1 uncultured Eubacteriales bacterium | reverse complement strand
GATGGCCGTCACCTTCTCCTCGAAGGACCGGTGGGTGGGGGCGTAGGGCATGACGCCCCCTTTCACCGGCTCTCCTTCCAGCGTCTCCAGCAAGCGTTTTGAAATGGTGTCCGGGTCCACGGGCTTCACCATATAGTATCGGGCGCCCAGGGCGCAGCAGCGGCGGACCATGGCCTCGTTCTTCAACGCGGAGATCACCACCACCGCCGGCGCCGGGTCTAGCGGCAGCACCGACAGCTGCTCCAAAACCGCCAGCCCGTCCGCGTTGGGCATGATGAGGTCCAGCGTCATCACGTCGTAGGTCTTCTCCCGAAGCTTCTTCAGGGCCTCCCGGCCGTCCTGGGCCGTGTCCACCTCCGAAAACCGGTCCTGACTCAGCAAATACCCCTTCACGCTCTCCGTGAACTGGGTGTTGTCGTCGATCAAAAGTGCTTTGTACTTTGCCATGTTCCTTCCTCCTTCGCTGTGCTTCGATTGTACCATCCCCCTCCCCAAAGGGTTAGAGTGCAAATTCAGCGACCCCTGGCGAATGGGTAGCGAATAAAGGTGGGTATTGTTTCGTTCCTTTTCTTTTCCGTGAAAAGAAAAGGAACCGAAAAGAAAAGCACAAAGGGGGATCGGACAGGCATACAAAAACATCCATCGTTCCGTCCGATGGATGTTTCGCTCATTCTTTGCGTTTCTCTTTTTCCGCCGCTTTTTCTCCTTGACTAAAGAGAAAAAGCGGCAAAAGAATAATCATTCCCGGTTCTTCGTCCATGCCCGCTTGGGGAGGTTGGGATAGGGCACCACGGTGTGCTCCGGCAGGGAAACGGCCATGGCGGTGACGGCGTCCATAAGGGCGCTGGAAATGCGCTGGCGCTGGTCGTCCCCCGGCGCGGCGGGGTCGTAAAGGATGGGCTCCCCGAAGGTCAGGACTCCCAGGGCCGGGGCCACGTACAGGGGCACGAAGGGCAGGGCCTTCCCGGTCTGCCTGTAGTACATGCGCCCCAGGTCGATGAACCGGTCCTGGAAGGCGTGGACGATGTGGTTGTGCTCGTCGTAGCACTCGGGAAAGATCACCAGCCGATCCCCGTCCCGAAGCTTCTGGGCGCTCTCCCGGAAGGTGGCGAGGGCCCGGGCGTCGTGGTACACGGCCACGGTATGGGCGTTGTTGAATACGCACACGCTGAGGGGCACGATCAGATGGCTGAGGAGCTTATAGAACCAGCGGACGGCCCTGGGCTTGCCGGACCAGAAGTCCCGGTAGGCGTAGGCGGCCACCTCCTCCTTATGCATCATCTCCCCGGCGCACCAGACCCAGTGCCGCCCGGGGGTGTAGAGCTCCCCGGCGATGGGCCCGTACATCTGGGAATGGTTCCCCACGATGACGCAGGGGCCCTCCGGCAGCTTTTCGGCCCCGGACAGCCTCCATTTGGGGGAGAAGAGCCAGACCCCGAACCGGATGAATCGATACACCAAAGAGGTGGGCTTTTCGCCCACCTCCTCCTTCCATACAGTTGGTGCGCTCATTGCACGCCCACGCCCGCGTAGTTCTCCTCGTAGAACACGGCGGCGTTCCGGGCCTCGCTGAGCCAGTCCTCCTGGACGGCGTCCCATTCCTTCTGCTGCTGCTCCGCCAGGGCGGCGGCGGTGTAGGCCTCCGCGTCGTCCTCGAAGGACGCGGTGCCGGCGGGCAGATCGGAAAGGCGCTTGATGAGATAGAAGGTGTCCCCCACCTGCAACAGCTCGGAGACCTCCCCTTCCTTCAGGGCCACGGCCGCGTTCCACACCTCCTGGGACCACTCGTCGTCCTGGGCCTTGGTGTAGAAGATCACGTACCCGTCGGCATAGTTGTGGTACCCCACCACGCCGGTCAGGTCGGCGTATTTATCATAGGCGTCCCGCATGTCCATGCCCTCCAGCACGTCGGCCCGGGCCTTCTGGGCATTCTCCAGGATGGCCTGGAACATGCCGTCGTTCTGGCTCTTGAGTTCCCCGTACCGGGCCAATATCTCCGCCTGCCGGGCCTCGTCCTGGCCCCGCAGGATCAGCTTCCCGTACTCCGCCTCCAGGTTGGTCATCTCCAGCTCGTTGGCGGCGTAGGCGGCGCTGTCGGCGTCGTTCACGTTGAAGGAGATCACCTGCATCCGGCCGAAGCCCTCGGGGGTATACAGGGCGGGCACGCTGGACTCGCCGTCCCGATAGGCGCCGTACTGGCTCTTGAAGTTGGTGTAATCCTCCTCGAAACTCTCCTTCTGGTTCGCCAGCTCCCCGTCGAACCAGGCCCGGGCCTGCTCCGCGGTGACGGTGACGCCCTTGTTGAAGGCCTCCTGGAGCATCTCGGTGAGGGCGTTCTCCTCATAGGACCTGGTCAGCTCCTCCAGCCACTGGCTGAAGGGGTAGCCGAAATAGTCCGCCACGTCCTGCTCCAGGAACTCCCGGGCCTTCAGGGCCAGCTCCGCGGCCCCGGCGTCCTCACCGAGCTCACTCTTGGCGTCGTCCAGGTAGTCCCCGACGTACTCGGCGATGAGCTCCTCCACCTCCTGGGCCACCTGCTCCTTCTTCTCCTCGGTGAGCTCCATGCCCATCTGCTGGGCCTTCCAGGGCAGCACCTTGGCATTCAGCAGGTCGTCGATGATCATGCTCCGATACTGCTGTATCTCCTCGGCGGTGGTGGGGGCGGTGAGGCCGTAATAGCCCATGTACTCCACGATGGTGTTGTAGCTGCTGCGGACCTCGCCCACAGTGACGGTGAAGTCCCCCAGGGTGAAGGCGGGCAGCTCGTCCGTCTCGCTGGTGTCCACGTCGCCGCCGGTGGTATCGGTAGCGGCGGGCTTCGCGTCCGCCTCGGCCTTCTCCGCCTTCTCCAGGCACCCTGCCGCGCTCAACATCAGCAGCAGGCACAGCAGCAGCGCCAAATATTTCTTCATCACAGTTTCAGTTTCCTTTCTTCTATATGCTTCGCCCCATTATACCTTCTCGTCCAGTCGGTTGCAATCCGCCAGAATGGAAAGAAATTGTGGCAGTTTTTTGACCAAATCATCCGCGCTGCGGCCCTTCACCGCGATCTCCACGGCCGCCGGGTCGCCGCCCAGGAGCCGGGCCCCCTGCTCGTTGGATAGGGCCAGCAGCAGCTTTCCCCCGTCGGGCCGGGCGCTTTTGTCGTATTTCATGGTCGCCTTCCCGGGCTTCACCGTCACAGACAGGAACCCGGCCCGGGCCCCGAGGTGCTTGATGAGGGAAAGGCGCATAAGGCGCTCCACGCTGTCGGGAAGATCCCCGTACCGGTCCGTGAACTCGTCGTACATGTCGTCGAACATGCCCTGATCCTCGATCTCGGCGATGCGCTTGTACATGGCCATCCGCTGCAGCTCCCCGTTCACGAAGCCACGGGGCACGTAGGCGTCCCCGGGGGCGTCCACCGCCGTGTCGATGAGGGGCGGCGCTTCCCGGCCCGTCTCCTCGTCCACCGCCTGGCGGATCAGCTTGCAGTAGTATTCGTAGCCCACGTCGGCAAGGTGCCCGTGCTGCTCCGCCCCCAAGAGGCTCCCGGCGCCCCGGATCTCCAGATCCCGCATGGCCAGCCGGTACCCGGCCCCGAACTGGGTGAACTCCCGCACCGCCAGCAGCCGCTTCTGGGCCGCCTCCGGCAGGGACCGGCTTTGGGGCACGGTGAAGTAGGCGTAGGCGATCCGGCTGGACCGGCCCACCCGGCCCCGAAGCTGGTAGAGCTGGGCGAGGCCCAGCTTGTCCGCGTCCAGGACCACCAGGGTGTTGCAGTTGGGTATGTCCACGCCGCTTTCCACGATGGTGGAGCACAACAGCACGTCCGCCTCCCGTTGGATGAAGGACAGCATGGCCTGCTCCAGGGCGTGCTCGTTCATCTGCCCGTGGGCCATGAGGAACCGGGCTTCGGGCACCAGCTCCTGGAAGTGAGCGAGGGTGCTCTCCATGCCCATCACCTTGTTGCTGACCAGGAAGACCTGGCCGCCCCGAGAAAGCTCCCGCCGGATGGCGGCGGCGATCTGGGCGTCGGTGTATTCCACCACGTAGGTCTGGACCGGGAACCGGTTCTCCGGGGGCGTCTCGATGACGGATACGTCCCTGACCCCGGTCATGGCCATGTTGAGGGTCCGGGGGATGGGGGTGGCCGTCATGGTCAGCACGTCCACCTGGCTCCGCAGGGCCTTGATCTGCTCCTTGTGGTTCACGCCGAAGCGGTGCTCCTCGTCGATGATGAGGAGCCCCAAATCTTTAAACTTTACGTCCTTGGCGAGGAGCGCATGGGTGCCCACCACCATGTCCAGCTCTCCGGAGGCCAGGGCCTTCTTCACGGCCTCCCGCTCCTTGGGGGTCTGGAACCGGGAGAGACAGCCCACGGTCACCGGGAAGGTGGCGAACCGCTCCGACACGGTGGCGAAGTGCTGTTGGGCCAATATGGTGGTGGGGCACAGCAGGGCCGCCTGCTTCCCGTCCTGGACCGCCTTGAAGGCCGCCCGGATGGCCACCTCGGTCTTGCCGTAGCCCACGTCCCCGCAGAGCAGCCGATCCATGGGCCGGCGGCTCTCCATGTCCGCCTTCACCTCCCGGATGCACCGGAGCTGGTCCGGGGTCTCCTCGTAGGGGAAGGCGGCTTCCAGCTTCCGCTGCCAGGGGGTGTCGGGGGCATAGGCGAAGCCCTGGATGGAAGCGCGCTTGGCGTACAGGGCCGCCAGGTCCACCGCCAGCTTCTTGGCCGCGGCCCGGGCCTTCTGGACCTTTTGCTGCCACTCGCCGCCCCCCAGCTTGCTCAACGCCGGGGCCACGTCCTCGCCCGAGGAACCCATGTATTTCTGTATCCGGTCCAGCTGGTCCGTGGGGATATAGAGCTTGTCGCCGCCCTTGTAGAGGAGCAGCAGGTAGTCCCGGGTGCTGTTCTCCACGGTCAGCTGCTCCACGCCCACGAACCGGCCCACGCCGTGGGCCTCGTGGACCACGTAGTCCCCTACGGACAGGTCGGAAAATTTCAGCCCACTCTTTTTCTTCCAAGGCCGGGACAGGCGCTTGCCGAAGAGCTCCGCCCCCGTGAGCACCAGGAGCTTCTGGGCTGGGCACAGAAAGCCCCGGGGCAGGCTCTCCCGCAGGATCAGCACCTCGCCGGGCTCCAAATCTCTGTTTAATTCGTCCGTTATGGCACAGCGTATCTCGTCCTGGAGGCTTTGGAGCAGGGCGTCGGCGCTTTCGCCGCCGTATAAGAGAGCGCTGCCGCCGGATTGCCGAAACCGCTTCAGCTCCCGGACCAATTCGCCCATGTCTCCCAGGTACATGGGGGCCCCCTCCAAGGTGAAGGTCACCCGCATCCGGTGCTCCATGTCCCGGCTGGTGCGGAACAGGGCGTAGACGGCCCCCGTCCGCCGGGTGTTCAGCACGGGGATGAGGTACCCCTCCTCCCGCAGCAGCTTCGCCTGCTTGGGATGGCCCTCCCCTCGCTCCAGCATGGCGGTGACGGACTCGAGGAACAGGGTCCGGGCGGTCCGCCCCTCCTCCAACACCCGGTCCGGCTCCAGGATCAGTTTAAAACAATCTTTGGGGAGATAGTCGTCCAAAGACGCTTCCTCCTCATAGAGCAGGGGCAGCAGCACGTCCGCCCCCAGGGTGGGCCGCTCCTGGGCCCAATCCTCCCGCTCCCGGTCGAAGCCCGCCCGATCCCCCAGGGCCTTCAGGGCCTGGCGGACCCGGGTCCCGGGCTGGGGCGTCTCGAAGGCAGGGGGCAGCAGGGCCCGATCCGTCTGACGGATGGACCGCTGGGTACTTACGTCGAACCAGCGAAGCTGGTCCACTTCGTCGTCGAAAAACTCGATCCGGCAGGGGTCCTCCCCCTGGGGCGGGAACACGTCCAAAATGTCGCCTCGCAGGGCCACCTGGCCGGGGCCCTCCAGCATGTCCACCCGCTCGTAGCCCGCCGATACCAGGTCCGAAAGCAGCTCCCGGGGCGGCAGCACGTCCCCCCGCTTCACCACCTTCACCTGGGACACGAAGGCCTCCGGGGGCGCCAATCGCTCCATGAGGGCCGACGCGCAGGAAATGATCAGGGTGGGCACGCCCAGCACCAGCCGGGACAGGACCCCCAGCCGCTGGCTCCGGCGCTCCGGAGCCGCCGCCTGCACGTGGACGAGAGGCAGCTCCCGGGGCAAAAAGGGCAGGGCGTCGGGCCGGTAGGCTTTGATCTCGCTGTATAGGTCGATGGCCGCCGCCTCGGTGTCCAGGACCACCAGGCAGGTCCTCTCCTCCGAAAGGGCCGCGAACACGGGGGCCCGGGCAGCGTCGGGCAGGGAAAAGATCGCCGCCGGGCCCCTTCCCTCCTTCAGCCCCGACAGCAGCTCCACCACCGCCGGGTCCTTCTTCAGTTGTGCGATCAGCCGATCCGTCATGCTTCCGTCGGGGTCTGCCGGGGATTCTTCTCGTGGCGCTTGTTGAAGCGGCTCTGGGCCCCCTCCACGTCCCCCCGGACGATGAGCTCCGCCGCGTCCGCCGCCTTCTCGTAGGCTTCCTGAAGGATGGCCTGCTCGTCCTTGCTGGGGCGCTTGAGCACGTAGTCCCTGAGCTGCAAGCTCACGTCCTGGCCCGCGCCGATGCGGATCCGGGGGAAGTTCTCGGAATTGAGGCAGGCGATGATGCTCTTAAGGCCGTTGTGGGTGCCCGCGGAGCCCTTCGCCCGGATGCGCAGGCTCCCGCAGGGCAGGTCCACGTCGTCGCAGAGGACCAAAAGCCGCTCCGGGGGCAGCTTATAAAAGTGCATGACCTGCTGCAGGCAGTCGCCGCTCAGGTTCATATAGGTCTGGGGCTTCACCAGGATCACTCGCTCCCCGTTCAGCTCCCCCTCGCCCAGCAGGCCGGAGAACTTTTTATCCTTTATTTTGACCCCGATCCTCTCGGCGATCACGTCCAGGGCCATAAAGCCGATATTATGCCGGGTCTTCCGGTAGCTCAAGCCCGGGTTGCCCAATCCGGCGATCACAAACATAGGAAATACCTCCTCACAGGGGCTTTTTGTTGGGGGTCCCGGCCTTCCGGGGGTACTGCTTCGGCGTAGGGGCCGCCTTGTCCGCAAAGACCAGGCACCGCTTGCCCAAATCGGAATCCAGCGCCACGGTCCTAAGCTGCACGTGGAGCAAAAAGGCCGCACCTTTGGCGTTTTCCAGCTCCGCGGCGGCGTCGCCCTTGTAGGCGATGGCGGTCCCGCCCACCTTCACGAAGGGGGTGGTGAGCTCCAACAGCACCGGCAGGCTGGCCACAGCTCGGGAGAGCGCTATATCGTATCGCTCCCGATAGAGCCTGTTCTGCCCCAGGTCCTCCGCCCGGCCGTGGACCAACTCCGCCGTTAAGCCCAGCTCCTGCAACAACGCGTCCAGGAAGGTGAGCCGCTTTTGGAGGCTGTCCGCCAGCGTCAGGTCCAAGCGGGGCTCCATGATGAGCAGGGGCACCCCGGGGAACCCGGCCCCCGTGCCCACGTCGATGACCTTCATGCCCGGTTTCAGGTAGGGAAGGGCCGCCAGGGAGTCGGCAAAGTGCTTCTCGGCCACCTCCACCGGGTCCGTGATGGCGGTGAGATTCATCCGCTCGTTCCACTCGCCCAGCAGCCGTTGGTAGATCTCGAATCGCTCCAAAGCCCTTTCGTCCGCCTGGGGCAAGGCCTTCTTCAGTATATCCCGCATGTCGCTCACAGCATCCCTCGTTTCTGGGCCACCAGCAGCACGGACACGTCCGCCGGCGAGACCCCGGAAATCCTCGAGGCTTGGCCCACGTTCACCGGCTTCACCCCGTTCAGCTTCTGCCGGGCCTCCAGCCGGAGCCCCGACAGGGTATTGTAGTCGAAATCGGCGGGCAGCGGCAGGTCCTCGAGGCTCCGCATGCGCTCCACCTCCCGCCGCTCCTTCTCGATGTACCCGTCGTACCGGGCCATCACGTCGATCTGCTCCAGGGTCTCCCTGTCCAGGGGGTCCAGATCGTCCCCGTAGAGGCCCAGCAGCCCCGTGTAGGTGACCCCGGGCCGCTTCAAAAGCTCGAAGAGCCGCGCCCCGTCGTGGGGCACGGTCTCGCCCACGGATTCCAGGTACACCCGCAGCTTTTCGTCCGCCGGGACCCGCTTGTCGAGCCTGGCCCGGGCGGCCTGTACCTTCTCCCGCTTTTTGAGCAGCTTTTTATATCGCTCGTCCGAGACGAGCCCCGTGCGCCGGGCCTTCTCGGTGAGGCGCTCGTCCGCGTTGTCCTGGCGGAGGAGCAGCCGGTATTCGCACCGGGAGGTCATCATCCGATAGGGTTCCGGGGTGCCCTTGGTGACCAGATCGTCCACCAGCACCCCCAGATACCCTTCGTCCCTTCCTATGATAAAGGGAGGCTCCCCCTTCACGTACAGGGCGGCGTTGACCCCAGCGTAAAAGCCCTGGGCCGCGGCCTCCTCGTAGCCGGAGCTGCCGTTGATCTGGCCCCCGGAGAAGAGGCCGGGGACGGCCTTGACCATGAAGCTGAGATCCAGGGCCTGGGGGTCCAGGCAGTCGTATTCGATGGCGTAGCCGTAGCGCATGATCTGGGCCCGTTCGAGGCCCGGGATGGTGTGGAGCATGGCCTCCTGCACGTCGGCGGGCAGGCTGGTGCTCAAGCCCTGGACGTACATCTCCTGGGTGGTCCGGCCCTCGGGCTCGATGAAGAGCTGGTGCCGGTCCTTGTCGGCGAACTTCACCACCTTGTCCTCGATGGAGGGGCAGTAGCGGGTGCCCGTGGCGTGGATGCGGCCCGCGTAGAGGGGGGACCGGTCCAGGTTGTCCAGGATGATTTTATGGGTGTCCAGATTCGTATAGGTGAGCCAGCACCGATCCTGCACCAAATGCAGCTCTCCGTGGAGGAAGGAGAAGGCGGGGGTGGGCTCGTCCCCCTCCTGGACCGCCATCTTGGAAAAGTCCAGGGTGTCCCGCTTCACCCGGGGCGGGGTGCCGGTCTTAAAGCGCCTCAGGGGGATGCCCAATCGCGCCAGATTCCCCGACAAACCCTCGCTCCTTAGCATGCCCGCGGGGCCGCTCTCCCGGACGAAGGCGCCGATGAGGATGCGGCTCTTTAGATACACGCCCGTGCACAGTACCGCCGCCCGGCAGGGGTAGCAGAAGCCCTCCGCCGTGACCACGCCCGAGACGCGGCCGCCCTCGGTGGCGATATCCACGGCCTCGCTCTGGATCAGGGTCAGGTTTTCTTCCCCTTCCAGGGCCCCCTTCATGCGCTCGTGGTAGCGGCGCTTGTCCATCTGGGCCCGGAGGGAGTGGACCGCGGGGCCCTTGCCCGTGTTCAGCATGCGCATCTGGATCAGGGTGTCGTCGGCGGCGAGACCCATCTCCCCGCCCATGGCGTCCAGCTCCCGGACCAGGTGGCCCTTGCCGGTGCCGCCGATGGAGGGGTTGCAGGGCATCATGCCGATGCTGTCCAGGTTCAGCGTCAATAGCGCGGTCTTGAGGCCCATCCGCGCCGCGGCCAGGGCCGCCTCGCAGCCACCGTGGCCCGCGCCGATCACCACGCAGTCGAAGCGCTCCCCCATGAGGGGCTTGGTTTTTTGTCCGTCAGTCATACGCGCATACTCCTATGTATAGCAGTATAGCATAGCTTTCCGCTTTCTACAATCTTCCTGTTTGCTATCGTGGAAAAATCTGGTATACTATGTGTATCTATCGGCTGCATATGTTTGGAGGAATCGAAAATGAGCAGAATGAGCATCCTGAACGCCCCCGGCCAGCAGACGGAGGGCTTCTGCATGGTGAAGAGCGCGGCGCTCCGCACGGACAGCAAGGGCGGAGCCTACATGGACATGGTGCTGGCGGACGCCGGCGGCGAGTGCGTGGCCAAGATCTGGAACTACGGCCCCTCCATGGGCATGTTCGAGCCGGAGGACATCGTGAAGGTCCGGGGCACGGTCACCATCTGGAAGGACAGCGAGCAGCTGAAGATCGAGCGCATCCGCCAGGCCAACGAATCTGACGACGTGGACATGTCCAAAATCGTCCCCTGCTCCCCCCAGGCCCCCGACGCGGCCTACGAGACATTGTGGCGGGCGACCGAGGCTTTTAAAGATCAGGACCTGAAGCGGCTGGTCCAGTACCTGATGAAGGAGCACAAGCGGGAGATGCTGTACTATCCCGCCGCGGTGAAGCTCCACCACGCCACCCGGGGCGGCTTTTTAGAGCACACATTGAACATCGTGTCCCTGGGCAAGGCCGTGGCCGCCCGGTACGACCATCTGGATGGGGAGCTGATCGTGGCCGGGGCCATCCTCCACGACATAGGGAAGCTGACGGAGCTGGACACGGGCAAGCTGGGCGTGGCCTCCGCCTACACCGCCGAGGGGCAGCTCCTGGGCCACATCAACATCGGCATGGCCGAGGTCCGCTCTGCGGCGGAGCTCCTGCAGGTCCCCGAAGAAACGGCAATCCTCCTGGAGCACATGCTCCTCTCCCACCACGGGCAGCCGGAGTTCGGGTCCCCCAAGCTCCCCATGTTCCCGGAGGCGGAGGTCCTCTCCACCCTGGACCGGCTGGACGCCCAGCTCTTCGAGATGTTCACGGCTCTCGATGGCGTGGTGAAGGGCGGCTTCTCCGAGCGCCAGTGGGCGTTGGACAATCGTCAGCTCTATCAGCACGGAAGAAAAATATGATCCTAATTTAAATCAACGGGACGTTATAAAAATATAAAAAAAGGCTCTCGGAATAATTTCTGAGGGCCTTTTACTGCATTATATATCGAAAAATTACAGAGTTTTTCGGGAGAAATATGAACATGATTTCACGAGATATCAACCAAAATACATCAGTTATGAATATGAACCGTCATACTATCCGAACACTGCTCTAATTGTTGCTCCTAGTTTAATAATATATCTAATTCATTCCTTACTCTAATCCGGCACGTTGGCGGAGTAGCCGAAGATGATGCCGTCAGGCAGGTTTCTGAGCGCGCTCCAATCCTTCTTGTTGCCGCCCTTGTTCAGCCGTTCGCCCATGAAGATCATGCAGGCGGACACACCGCCGTCCACGTTATAGGCCTGCTGGCAGCCCAGCTCCTCCATCAGGTCCGCGAACTCCACCAGCGACCAGCCCAGGTTCGCCCGGGGGTTATCGCTCCGGTAGCCGCCCACCACCACGATGAAGTGGCCCGGCTCCTGCATGCCCACGCCCACCCGGGGGTTGGTCTTGTAGAGCCAGTTGTTCTCCAAAGCCTTCTTCCCGGTCTTGACCCCGTCCCGGATCAGGATGGGTCCGAAGGAGATCACGTTCTCCACGCCGCCCTCGGCGATGAGCTTGGCGGAGGTGATCTTGTCCTTGGGCACCAGCTCCATGGCCTTTCGATCAGGATGCCACACCAGAATGTCCGCCTTCTTGGCGTTGTTGTAGGTCCAGCCGTCCCGGATAAGAACGCCCTTCTTCTCCCGGTCCATGTTCAAAATGTTGTCGCCGGTGATCATGAGCACGGCCTTGTACCGCTTGGCGATGCTCATGGCGTCCGCCGAGGTCATTCCGCTGCGGCTCTCGTGGCCGAAGCCGGTCCTAAGCTCGTCCGCCCCCATGCGGATGTCCGCCACATAGTAGGGGAACTCCATGTTGTTGACCTTGTCGGTGTGCCGAGTAATCTCGATGGACAGGGTGCTGCTCCTATAGGACCAGCGCCCGGCCTCCTCGTCCCGCTCTATGAGCTCCTCCCCGGCGGTGAACCATTCGGAAGCAGGCTCCGGCGTGGGTTCGGGGGTGGGCTCGGGGGTGGGTTCCGGCGTGGGCTCCGCAGTGGGTTCGGGGGTGGGTACCGCCGTAG
>ONNZ01000028.1:0-20771 GCA_900319345.1 uncultured Eubacteriales bacterium | reverse complement strand
GCTCGGGGGTGGGCTCCGCCGTGGGCGCCGGGGTAAAGGTGGGTTCCGTCGTCCGATGGGCGGCCGCCTCCTCGGCGATGACGCCGTCGAAGTGCTCCGCCGCCGCGGCCTGCCGCTGGTTCACACACGCGGCCCGGTACATGCCTACGAAGATCACGAGACCGGCGAAGACGGGCACCAAGATTCCCACGATCACGGGCATCTTCTTCGGGAGAATTTTCTTAAGGACGATCATCCCGCCGAACAGGATAGCCGCCAGCAGGAGCGATAGCAGGATGGGCGTCAGCACCGTTCCCGTATCCGCCAGCCGGGGCATGGGCGTAGGCACGGGGGTCCCCATGACCACGGGCGCAGCGGCCGCCACCGGCGCCTTCGTGGGCTCCGGGGTGGGTGCTTCGGTAGGCGCGGCCGTGGGCTCGGGCGTGGGCTCCTCGGTGGGTTCCGGCGTAGGCGCCTCCGTGGGCTCCGGGGTGGCCGTGACCGCGGGGGTAGGCGTGGCGAGGGCGGTATAGGAGATATTCTCCATCATGTCGCCGCCGCTGTCCTTGCCCACGTTGGTGTGGTAGAGGACGAAGGCGTCCTCCGTCCGAAGCTCGTAGTGGAAGGTGGCCATGGAGGCGTACCCCTCCGTATACAGAGCCGCCGCCTGGGAATAACCATCAGAAAGATCGTAGATCACGGCGTCCTTGGCGCTGGCGTCCGCGGCCAGGTACACCTTCTTCAGCCAGTTCGCCTTCTTGACCTTGTCGAAGACGCCGGTGAAGATCGTATAGGTGGCTTCCGCCTCCGCCATCAGGGGGAAGGGCCGATTCTTGCCGTGGGTCACGATGACGGAGGGGGTGTAGGTCTGCAGCAGGGACAGCAGCTCCTTGGAGGCGCTGCCGAAGTTCTCCCAGGTGCTCTTGAGAATGGCCCCGTCCAAGGACCGCTTGCCGGCGGTCTCCAAGAAGATGGGCGCGTTTTTGATCCCCATCTTCCACAGGGTCCGGAGGCACTCCTCCTGCCTGCCCCGATTATAGGCGTTCATATACACCAGCTGCACGGGCACGCCCCTGTTGACCAGGGCCGGCAGCAGCCCGCCGAAGCAGGGGAGCTCGTCGCCGGGGTAGCCCGCGATCACCATGACGGCGGGGCTCTTCATGGGCCCTTCAAACTGGGGCAGCTCCTCTGGCAGATGGCCCGGGGTATAGCCGGACAGTTCGCACAGGGCGCAATCCTGCTTGAAGGTCAGTCTGAACCCATAGACGCCCGCCTGGGGCGCGGGGATATACTCGTCCAGCTGGACGGGGGCCCAATCTTGGCTCGTGACCTCCTTCCGATCCTGGTCCACCCAGGTGATCTTCACGGAAGCGGGCTTCGTTTGCCAGCCCAGAAACGCATAGCCCATCTCGTTGCTGCCGTACACGCCCACGGTCTCGCCCGCAACATAGGAGACGCAGCTGTTGTAGACCCGATCCGTCAGGCGGCCCGCATAGTCGGCGTGCTTCTCGTCCAAAACCGTCAGCACCTCGCCCAGATCCACCGCTTCGTCCGCCGGTTCGGCCACAGAAAATACGGTATTGGCCGTCAGGATCAATACCGTAAGGAGCAGTATGCAGATAACGCGAACAGCTCTCTTCATGATTTAGAATATCCGCATGGGCACGATCAGGTAGAAGCTGCTTTCATCGTCCACCGGACGGATCACGCAGGGGTTGATGGGGCTGTTGCACTCAAGATAGACCCGCTCGCTCTCCACGTTCTTCAGCACGTTCAGCACGTACTTGGGGTTGAAGGCGATGCTGAGCCCGTCGCCCATGACCTGGGCGGTGATCTCGTCCTCGATCTTGCCCACCACGCTCTCGGCCTTGACGATCAGGTTCTCCGGCTCGATCTTGAAGAGGACGCTGTTGTTCCCCTCCCGGGAGACCAGCTGGGCCCTATCCACGCTCTCCATGAGCACGTCCCGATCCACCAGGACCCGGGTCTTGCAGCTCTTGGGCAGGATCCGCTTGTAGTCGATATAGTCGCTGTCAATGAGCCGGGAGATGAGGATGGTGGCGCCCATATCCGCCTTGATGTGGGTCCGGGAGAAGGTCAGCTCCGCCTTGCCCTCCTCTTCCTCCAGCATGCGGCCGATCTCGCTGACGGTCTTGCCGGGGACCACCACCCGCTTTTCGGGGGCTTCGTTCTCGATGGGCATGGCGTTCTTGGCGAACTGATAGGAATCCGTGGCCACCATGGACAGGGTCTTCCCTTCGGTCTCCATGAGCACGCCCACCAAAGCGGGCCGGGCGTCGTCCAGAGCTACGGCGAAGGCCGTATGCTCGATGGTCTTCTTGCCCTTCTCCCGATCGAAGGCGATGGTAAAGGTGTCATCCCCGTCGAAGGTCATCTGGGGGAACTCGTCGTACTCCATGCACTGGAGCTGGTTCACGCTCCGGCTGCAGCGGATGGTCAGGGTCTGGCCGTCCACGGAGAAAAAGGCGTTCCCGTCGGGAAGCTTGCGCACGATGTCGGAGAAGATGCGCCCCTTGATGACGCATTCGCCCTCCTCCTCCACGGTGGCGGGCAGGCGGCACTCCTTTTGGAGCGTCAGATCGGAACAGCGCAGCAGCACCCCCTGTTCGTCCGCCAGCAGCTGGACGCCGTCCAGCACCGGCATGGAGGAGCGCAGGGGCAGGGCCTTGACCACGGACAGCACGCCGTCCTTCAAAATGTTGGAATCTACATAAAATCTCATATATTTGACCTCACTTTTAGGCAAGAATAGCACGGTTCAGGCATTTTCTCAACCCTTTGGCAACCGATTTTACAAGATGTTGAAATTTGCAAAGGGAGAGTAAATTTAATTTTTTATAGTTGTAGTTTTAGTAGGCCCTGTGCCCGGTGGGGATAAGGGACGAAAAGCAAGGGGCCGCGGGAAAAAAGCCTGTGGAAGGGGCTGTGGGTCCCCTGTGGAAAAGGGAGGGAGAAATGCTCGTTGTCCCCGCTGTCCCTGATCTCCACCGACCCTGTCCACCGGGTATCCACTTATCCACAGCCCGAAAAAAGGGCCGCTTCACCCCTCGGTGATCTTCTTGCGGATGTCCTCCAGGCTCTTTTTAAACTCCGCATCCTCGCCCATGAGCTTCTCGATCCGATCGCAGGCGGAGATGGCGGTGGTGTGGTCCGACCGATCGAAGAGCAGGGCGATGCGCTTGTAGGGGAGGGAGAGCATGTCGTGGCACAGGTACATGGCGATCTGCCGGGGCACCACCACCTCCTTGTCCCGCCGCTGGGACATGAGGCTCTGGAAGGTGATGTGGTAGAAGTCCGCCACGATCTCCTTGATCCGGGTGGGGGTCACGTCCACCTTCTTGTCCTCGGGCAGCAGGTCCTTGAGGGCCTCCCGGGCCAGGGACATGGTGATGGGCTCCTCCTTTAAATTGGAATAGAAGAAGACCTTGGTCAAACTCCCTTCCAGCTGGCGGATATTGTTGGGCACGTGCTCGGCGATGAACTGGATGATGGAATCGTCCACCGTCTTGCCCTCCTGCTGGGCCTTGTTCCGCAGGATGGCGATACGGGTCTCCACGTCCGGCTCCTGCACGTCGGTGATGAGGCCGCCCTCCAGCCGGGAACGGATGCGCTCCTCCAAATTGGCGATCTCCTTGGGCGGACGGTCGGAGCTGATGACGATCTGCTTGCCCGCGTTGTGCAGGGTGTTGAAGGTGTTGAAGAACTCCTCCTGGACGGACTGGCGGTTGGCGATGAACTGGACGTCGTCGATCATGAGCAGGTCCACGTTCCGGAACCGATGCCTAAACTCCGCGTTCTTGCCCATGCGGATGGCCTCGATGAGCTCGTTGGTGAAGGTCTCGCTGGTCACGTACAGGACCCGGGCGGTGGGATAGTTCTCCTTCACCGCGTGGCCGATGGCGTGCATCAGGTGGGTCTTGCCCAGACCCACGCCTCCGTAGAGGAACAGGGGGTTGTAGGCGTGGCCGGGGGCCTTGGCCACCGCCTGGGCGGCGGCGTGGGCGATCCTATTGGAGTTGCCCACCACGAAGGTATCGAAGGTATACCGGGGGTTCAGGGCGTAGATGCTGGGGGTGGCGGTGTTTTCACTGCCGTCGAAGTCCCGGCGCTGGTCGGGCAAAATGAGCATCACGTCGATGATCTGGGTGTTGGCCTGCTTGACGCCCATGCGCACCGTGTCCTTGTAGTATTCGTTGATGGTGGACTTGGTGGCGGCGTCCGGACACTGGATGACCAGGATGCCGTTTTGGATGGTCACGGGCTCCAAAACATCGATCCAGCGGTTGAAGCTGAGGGCGGACATATCCCGCCGCATATTTTCACGGGCCAGGGCCCAAATGCCTTTGATCTGTTCCATTCGATATTCTCCCAAAGTATAGTGAAAGCTTTACTATAATAGCAAAGAAAAACCCAAAAAGCAAAGGATTTTTTGGAGGAAAAGGGGAGAAAAAAACGCTGAACAACATATAGAAACAGGCATGGTTTGAGACACAATATATAGGTGTCGTTCTCCTTTTGAAGGACCATTTTCTGTAAAAATACCTTTACAATTTCATGGCTTGCGATGGGGGTGCATTTGCGGTATAGTACCATAAAGGAGAATGTGCAACTATGTCCTATTGGTACCGTCCCATCGTCAATTCCGACCTGATCGGGGAGAAGCTCTCCATCCAGCTGCCCGGCTTTCGGCGGGGCAAGCCTGAAAAGTGCTCCATCCACTACATCACCCTGGGGGAGGGCGAGCCGCTGCTGCTGGTCCACTCCCTGGGCCAGAGCCTCTATACCTGGCGGGATCTGATCCCGCTGCTGGCGGAGAAATACAACGTGATCGCCCTCGACCTCGTGGGGTTCGGCTTCTCCGGCCGGCCCGTGTCCATGAACTACTCCATGGACGAGATGGCGGACACTTTGGTGGAGTTCATCAAGGCGCTGCACCTCGATCACGTCCACGCCGTGGGCGCGTCCCTGGGGGGCATGTACCTTTTGCGGGCCATGACCCGGTTCCCGGAGATGTTCGACAAGGTGACGGTCCTGTGCCCCGGGGGGATCACGAAGCAGATGCCCCGGAAGATACGGCGCATGGCGGCGCCCTTCATCGGCCCCTTCGTCCGGGAGGGATACACGAAGAAGGACGTGAAGAACGCCCTGCAGCTCTGCTATTACGACAGCACCATGCTGACGAAAGAGGTGCTGGACCAGTACTTCGAGACCCTGGACAGCTATTCCTCCCGGCAGGCCCTCATGTACTGCCTTCGGAATTTCGACGAGGAGCTGGTGTGGGAGGGGCTCAAGACCTCCGACCATCCGGTGTTCGTCCTCTGGGGGGAGGAGGATAGGGTGCAGCCCTTCGAGAACATCGAGAAGGTCCAATCGACGCTGCAGCGGGGCGAGTTTTTCTCCGTGCGGAACGCGGGCCACTTCTTCCAGGAGGAGAAGGCGGAGGTGCTCTCGGATATGATCGACAAATACATCCTCTACGGGGAGGACATGGCATGATCGACGCCTTTTCGCTGGGGGATCAGGTGGTTATGAAGAAGCCCCACGCCTGCGGGGGAAACCTGTGGGAGATCGTGCGGGTGGGGGCGGACGTGAAGATCAAATGCCTGAACTGCGGCCGGGTGGTGATGCTGGATCGGCTGGCGTTTTTGAAGCGGGCCAAGAAGCTGGCGCCCGCCGGGAAGGATACGGAATGATGACGAAGAAGGAAAAGAACGAGCTATTCAAGCTGGTGGCCCATCGGAACGAGCATCTCAAGGGCAGCCGGTTTTGGAATATACTGGAATATCTCATCACGCTTTTGCTCATGATCGTGCTGGCCTTCTCCATCCGGGCGGTGCTCTTCGAGCCCATGCGGGTGAAGGGGTCCTCCATGGAGAACACCCTCCTGCCGGGGGATTACATGGCGGTGGAGAAGCTGAGCTACATCGTGAAGCCCATGGAGCGGGGGGATGTGGTCATCTGCTACTACCCCAACAACGACGAATATACCTGCGTCAAGCGGGTCATCGGCCTGGAGGGGGACACCATCACCATCGAGGACGGCGTCGTCAGCGTCAACGGGGTGACCCTTCGGGAGGACTACGTGACCACGGGCATGACCTCTCGGCACGACGGCACCTACCAGGTATCCCCCGGCTGCATCTTCGTCATCGGCGACAATCGGCTGGTGTCCCGGGACAGCACCGACGGCGAGGTGGGCAGCATCCCCCGGGAGCGGGTCATCGGCCGGGTGCGGCGGGTGCTGCTGCCCTTCTCTCGAGCGAAAAAGTTAGAAAGCATCGATTACGGCGTATGAACGACGAGGGCGCGCCCCTGCGGCGGGAAACCTTCAAAAAGCTCCATCGGCGGCACAACCTGTGGCGCTGGACCTTCAGCACGGTCCTGGCGGCGGTGTTCGTGTTTTTCGTGTGCTTCGTCTGCTGTCAATGGGTGAAGATGGGAAACGATTCCATGGCGCCTACCCTCCGTCAGGGGGATCTGGTGCTGGTGGACAAGATCTATAAGTATTGCTGGCAAATCGAGCGCACGGACATGGTGGCCTACCGGCGAAGCGGCACCGGGGAGCTGCTCATCAAGCGGGTGGTGGCCACGGCCGGCGAGACCGTCAGCGGGAAGAACGGGGCCATCTGGATCGACGAGAAGTACCGGCTGAACGAGGAGGAGTACGGGGCCCGCTGCATGGACGACTTCGACCCTGTGACGGTGCCGGAGGGGTGCGTGTTCGTGCTCTCCGACGACAGACAGTACGGGGAGGACAGCCGGGAGGCGGACATTGGCTGCGTGCCCGTCAGCGACATCGTGGGGGTCATGCACATCAGGCTCCTGCCGTCGTTTCAAATATATAGATAAGGCCCGGCAGGGTCTTTTTTTTATGCAACCGGGGCGCTCTTTACGCGGTGTTGTGGATAGAAAGGAAGGAGAAAGGACCATGAGAAGGAACGTTTGCTGGTTGCTCACAGGGCTGTTGCTGCTGACGGGATGCGTACAGCCACAGGTGGATTTGGATCCGCAGGAGGCCAGGCCCACCGTGACCGTGACCTATTATAGCGAGCCCACCGCCGTGGCGCCGGCTGTGGATCTGCCGGACGTGGCCGGATACGACGACTTCACGAGCGTGCTGTCCGCCGCCGTGCTGGACGGGACAGGGAACAAAAACCTGTCCCCCGTCAGCGTGTATATCGCCCTCAGTATGGCCGCCGAGGGGGCCAGGGGTGAGACCCAGAGGGAGCTGTTGGCGCTCCTGGGGGCACAGAACGCTGAAGAGATGCGAACGACCGCTGAGGAGCTGCTGAGCAGCCTGGAGGTTCGAGGGGAGACCGGGGAGATCGCCCTGGCCGATTCCATTTGGCTGGGAGAACAGGACAGCACCGTATCCTTCCGGGAAGCGTATCTGGAGCTTCTGCGGACCAGTTACGACGCCGAGGCCCGGTCCGTCCCCTTCGGGGACCCGGCCGCCGGGGAGGAGATCGCCGCCTGGATCAGGGAGAAGACCAGGGAAAAGATCAATATCTCGGAGGACGCCATGCGGTTCGACGCGGACACCCTGGCGGTATTGATCAACACCGTCTTTCTGAAGGACGGCTGGCGCGAGCCCTTCAATGAGGACAGGACGGAGCAGGGGATCTTCTTCGGCCTGAACGGGAAGGAAGGAACGGCGGACTACATGCGGCGAACGGACCTGAACGGCACCATCGTTCGGGGGGAAGGGTTCTTGCGGTACGCCCTGTCCCTCAACGAGGTGGGACGGATGGTGTTCGTGCTGCCGGACGAGGGCGTGTCTCTGGAGAGCTTGCTGGGCAGCCCCGAAAGCATGGAAAAGCTGCTCCACAGCGGAGAAAACAAGAAGGCGGACGTGGATTTGATGGTGCCTAAGTTCGGCTTCCAGGATCGGACGGACCTGGAGGAGATCCTCCAATCTTTGGGCGTTCAAACCTGCTTCACTGGCATGGCGGACTTCTCCGGCATGACGGACACGCCGGTGTATATCAGCCGGGTGCTCCAGGAGAGCCGCATCGACGTGGACGAGAACGGGGTGGCGGCGGCGGCCTATACCCTGGTGGCCATGGCCAAGGGCGCGGCCATCCCCGCGGAACGGGAGAAGGTGGACTTCCACCTGACGAGGCCCTTCCTCTACGCCATCGAAAGCCGTGACGGTACGGTGCTTTTCCTGGGCGCCGTGACGGAACCGGTCCAGAATTGATCTCTTTTATACAAACACCGGGGATAGGCTTTTGCGCCTATCCCCGGTATCGTTTTATGCTTCTAAAACTGTGAAAGTTTTATTTATCCGTGTGCAGATCCACCTGCTGGTGCGCGAGGGGCAGCTGGTTCTCGGTGAGGGCCTTCTGAACGGCCTCGTTGAGCCCGAAATACACGGTCCAGTAGTCGCCGGACTTGAACCAGGTCCTGAGCTTGAAGGAGGGCAGGCCTCCCTCGGTGACGGTGACCAGGGCTTCGGGGGCGGGGTCGTCCAGAACCAGCTCGTTCTTTTTGGCACAGTCGAGGAGCAGCTCGCAGACCTTCTCCTTGTCGGCGGCGGGGCTGAGGGTCAGATCGATGTCGAGACGCCGGGTCTTGTTGGCGTTCAGGTTCTTGATGGCGGAATTGGCGAGGGCTCCGTTGGGCAGCGTCACCTGCAGGTTTTCCGCGGTGGCGATGGTGGTGTAGAACAGGGTGATCTCCTTCACCGTGCCCTCATGGGCGCCGTCGCTGATGTAGTCGCCCACATGGAAGGGGCGGAAGATCAGCAGCATGATGCCGCCGGCCAGGTTGGAGAGGGACCCCTGCATCGCCAGGCCCACGGCCAGGCCGCAGCTGCCCAGCACCGCCAGAATGGAAGCGGTGGGCACGCCCACGGTGGCGACCGCCATGAGGATCACCAGCGCGTAGCCAAGCACCTTGACGGCGCTGGCGGCGAAGGTTTGCACCTCGGGGGCCAGCTTCTGGAACTTCTTGCCTTTCTTCACCAGTTTTACGATCATCTTCACCAGCCACAGGCCGACGACGAGGATCAGCAAAGCGGCCACGATCTTCATAGCCAGATCAGCCAAACTTCCGCCGATCAGCGCACCCAGGTCCAGTTTGTCTTGCAGCATAGATTTATCCTCCTTGGATTTGATTATCGAAGCATCAGCCAACCACGATGTTGACGATGTTCTTCACCACGATCACCTTCCGCACGGTCTTGCCGCTGAGGAAGGGCTGCACCGCGTCGGCACGGAGGGCCGCCTGCTCCACGGCCCCCTTGTCCATATCGGCGGGCAGGGCCAGGCGGGCCCGGACCTTGCCGTTGACCTGGATGCCGTACTCCACGGTGTCCGCCACCAGGGCGCTCTCCTCGTAGGCGGGCCAGGGGGTCCGATAGAGGGGCGTCTCATAGCCCAGGGCCTCGTTCATCTCCTCGGCAATGTGGGGCGCGAAAGGATCGAGAAGCAGGAGCAACGTATGGAGCTCGTCCCGGGTGATGCTGCCCTTGGCGTAGAAGTCGTTCACCAGGCTCATCATGGCGGCGATGGCGGTGTTGAACTTCATGTGCTCGATGTCATCGGTCACCTTCTTGACGCAGCCGTGGACCTTGGCGCGCATGTCCTTCGACTCGCCCTCGCCCTGGACCATGTCCTGGAGCCGCCAGACCCGGTCCAAAAACCGCTTGCAGCCGTTGGCGCTCTGCTCGCTCCAGGGGGTGGCGGCCATGTAGTCGCCCATGAACATGACGTAGGTGCGGAGCGTGTCCGCCCCGTAGCGGTCGATGACGTCGATGGGGTCCACCACGTTCCCCTTGGACTTGCTCATCTTGTCCCCGTCGGGTCCCAAAATGAGGCCCTGGTAGGTGCGCTTGGCGTAGGGCTCGGGAGTGTTGACCTCGTGGAGATCGTAGAGGAACTGATGCCAGAACCGGGAGTAGAGCAAATGCCGCGTCACGTGCTCCATGCCGCCGTTATACCAGTCCACGGGCATCCAGTACTTCATCTTCTCCTTGTCGCAGAAGACCTGATCGTTGTGGGGGTCGATGAACCGAAGGTAATACCAGCTGGACCCGGCCCACTGGGGCATGGTGTCGGTCTCCCGCTTGGCGGGGCCGCCGCACTTGGGGCAGGTACAGTTGACGAAGCTGTCGATCCTGGCGAGGGGGCTCTGGCCGTCGGTGCCTGGCTCGAAGTTCTCCACGTCGGGCAACGTCAGGGGGAGCTGGTCGTAGGGCACGCCCACGGTGCCGCACTTCGGGCAGTGGATCAGGGGGATGGGCTCGCCCCAGTACCGCTGGCGGTTGAAGGCCCAGTCCTTCATCTTATACTGGACGCCCTTGTGTCCGATGCCCTTCTCCTCCAGGAACCGGAGCATGGCGGCGATGGAGTCCTTCTTGTTGTCGTAGACGTTCAAGAAGTCGGAGTTGATCATGGGCCCGTTGCCGGTGTAGGCGGCCTTTTCGATGTCGCCGCCCTCGATGACGGGGATGATGTCCACGCCGAACTTCCGGGCGAATTCCCAGTCCCGCTCGTCGTGGGCGGGCACGGCCATGATGGCGCCGGTGCCGTAGCCCATCATCACGTAGTCCGCGATGAAGATGGGGATCTCCTTATGGTTCACGGGGTTCACGGCGGTGAAGCCCTCCAGCCGGACGCCGGTCTTGTCCTTCACCAGCTGGGTCCGCTCGAACTCGGTCTTCTTGGCGCACTCCGCCCGGTAGGCCTCCACCTGGGCCCAGTTCTCGATCCGGTCCTTGTACTTGTCGAGGAGGGGATGCTCGGGGGCCATGACCATGAAGGTGACGCCGAAGAGGGTGTCGCAGCGGGTGGTGTAGATCTCCAGCGCTTCGGGGATGCCCTTGATGGCGAAGTTCACGAAAGCGCCGGTGGACTTGCCGATCCACTCGATCTCCTGCTGCTTGATGGAGTCGGGGTAGTCCACCGTGTCGAGGCCGGAGAGGAGCCGGTCCGCGTACTGGGTGATCTTCAGGTACCACACGTCCTTGGGGAGCTGTATGACGTCGCTGTGGCACACGTCGCATTTGCCGCCCTGGGAGTCCTCGTTGGACAGGACCACCTTGCAGTGGGGGCAGTAGTTCACCTGGGTCTTGGCCCGGAACACCAGCCCGTGCTCGAACATCTTGAGGAAGATCCACTGGGTCCATTTGTAGTAGTCCGGCAGGGAGGTGGAGATCTCGTGGGACCAGTCGAAGGAGTAGCCCACCCGCTTCATCTGGTCCTTGAAGTGCTCCACGTTCCGGGTGGTGATAATATGGGGATGGGTGTTGGTCTTGATGGCGTAGTTCTCCGCGGGCAGGCCGAAGGAATCGAAGCCCATGGGGAACAGCACGTTGTAGCCCTCCATGCGGCGCTTGCGGGAGATGACCTCCAAGCTGGTGTAGGCCTTGATGTGGCCCACGTGCATGCCCGCGCCGGAGGGGTACGGAAACTCCACCAGGCCGTAGAACTTGGGCTTGGTGTAGTCGTCCGTGGCCTCGAAGGCCTTTTCCGCCGCCCAGCGGGCCTGCCACTTCGGTTCAATGACCTTGGGATCGTAGACGTTCGCCATAGAAACCTCCTGCAAATATGCGATACATTCCTGAACTATTAATGTATAACCTTTAAGAGCTTTTGTCAACAAACTTTACAAGGGGGCCCAAGTATGATAAGATGCAAAAAAACCCGGGAGGCCGAGAAAACATGCATCCATTCATCCATATCGGGAGCCTTTCCCTGCCCATGTACGGGCTGTGCACCATGGTGGGGACCGTCTTTGCCCTGCTGGCCGTGTTCAAGCTCCGGAAGAAGGGGTCGCCCCTTTCCGAGGACAACCTGCTGGACGCGCTGATCTGGGCCATCCTGCTGGGGTTCCTGTGCGCCAAAGTGTTGTACTTCATCGTGGAGCCGCCCCAGATGCCCCACAGCTGGGCGGAGCTCTGGGATTTGATCTCCGCCGGGTTGGTGTTCTACGGCGGGCTCCTGGGCGGGCTGTTGGGCCTGTTCCTGGTGAGCCGGAAGACGAAAAAGAACATGATCACCTATACGGACCTGATGGCCCCCTGCTTCTGCCTGGCCCACGCCGGCGGCCGGGTGGGCTGCCTCATGGCCGGCTGCTGCTACGGCATGGAGTATACGGGCCCCTGCGCGGTGGTGCTGGACGGGGTGTCCCGGCTGCCCACCCAGATCATGGAGGCCGTGTTCCTGGTGATCCTGGCCGGCGTGCTGATCGCCGTGTATCTGAAGAAGCCCCGGCGGGGCATGGTCACGGGCCTGTACATGACCGTTTACGCCGTGTGGCGGTTCGTCATCGAGTTCTTTAGGGCGGACTACCGGGGGAACGTGGGGCCCCTGTCCACCAGCCAGTTCATCTCCCTGTTCATCCTGGCTTTCGGCGTATACCTGCTGGTCAAGAGCCGCCAGGCGGTGAACGACTTTGAGGCCACGGCCGAACCGGCGCCTGCGCCTGCGCCTGAGCCGGAGAAGACGGAGCGGCCCGAGACCGCGCCCCTGCCGGTGGATCCCCTGGAGCAGGTCAAAAAGGAGGAACGGGCCGACGAGCCCCTGCCCGTCCAGCCGGAGACGGCGACCCTGTCTGACGAGCCGGTGGCGGAGGTGGCCGAGGCCACGGAGCTCACGGCGGGGGCCGCAGAGGTGGCGGGCGAGGTCGGCGGCGCTGCCGAGGCGGGCGACGCCGGCGGCGACGGCGGCGATCAGTGATAGGTAGGAATTGAAAGCGATCGTGCCTTTTCTTTGTAAAGAGAAGGCACCCAAAAGAAACACAAATGGGAAGTATGGCTTGCGCTGTACTCCCCATTTTCTTTCTTAAGCTTTTCTTTTTGTGCGACTTTTCCTTTTCACTGAAAAGAAAAAGCCGCGATAATAAAAAGAATATCATCCCCCATGTTTCACGTGAAACATTGCTTTTTCCCGGAGGGTACGGTATACTGGTGCCGACAATCGACATAAAAGGAGAACGATCCTTGGCAAAGATCATCTGCATCGCCAATCAAAAGGGCGGCGTGGGCAAGACCACCACCGCCGTGAACCTGTCCGCCTGCGTGGCCCAGCTGGGCAAGCGGGTGCTGCTCATCGACATCGACCCCCAGGGGAACACCACCAGCGGCCTGGGCGTCAACAAGAACAGGCTCGAATACTCCGTCTACGACGTGCTCATCAACGACGTGGACGCGGCGGAGGCCCTTCGGGACACCATGATCGACACCCTGAAGCTCCTTCCCTCCCGGATGGAGCTGGCCGGGGCGGAGGTGGAGCTGGTGAACCTGCTGGCCCGGGAGCAGCGGCTGAAGAACGCCGTCGCCCCCCTTCGGGACCGGTTCGACTACATCTTCGTGGACTGCCCCCCGTCCCTGGGCCTGCTGACCCTGAACGCTCTCACCATGGCGGACACCCTGTTGGTACCCATCCAATGCGAATACTACGCTTTGGAGGGGCTCTCCCAGCTTATGAACACGGTGAAGCTGATCCGCCGGAACCTGAACCCCGGCCTGGAGGTGGAGGGCGTGGTCCTCACCATGTACGACGGCAGGACCAACCTTTCCCAGCAGGTGGTGGGCGAGGTGAAGCGGTTCTTCAAGAACAAAGTCTACGACACCATCATCCCCCGGTCCGTGCGGCTGGGGGAGGCCCCCAGCTTCGGCCTGCCCATCAGCCTCTACGCCCCCAAGAGCACGGGGGCAGCGGCCTACGGTGCGCTGGCGGAGGAACTTGTGGAGAAAGCGTAAAAGGAGGGACAGGTATGGCGAATAAAAAAGGATTGGGACGCGGATTGGACGCACTGCTGGACAGCTATGAACCGGGGAAGAACCCGGCCAGCCTCCAGGAGGTGTCCGTATACGACATCGATACCAACCCGGATCAGCCCAGGAAATCGTTCGATGAGGAAAAGCTGAACGAACTTGCGGCATCTATCCGCACCCACGGCATCGTGCAGCCCCTGATCCTGTATAGGCAGGGGAGCCGGTACATTATCGTGGCCGGGGAGCGAAGGTTCCGGGCGGCGCGGCTGGCTGGAATCAAGACGGTGCCCGCCGTGATCACGGACAGGGAGGAGCATGAACTCCTGGAAGTCTCGCTCATTGAGAATCTGCAGAGGGAAGACTTGAACCCTGTGGAGGAAGCGGCAGCTATTCGTTTTCTGATGGATCAACATAACCTGACACAAGACGAGGTCAGCGGCCGCATCGGCCGCAGCCGTCCGGCCATCGCCAATACACTGCGCCTGCTGACTTTGCCAGAGAGAGTGCAGGAGATGTTGAAAAGCGGCGCCCTGTCCGCCGGCCACGGGAAGATGCTGGCGGGGTTGGACGATCCCGAGAAGGCGGAGCGGCTGGCGCAAAAGGCGGCCCGGGAGGGCTGGAGCGTGCGGCAGCTGGAGGAGGCGGTGCGGCTGGACGCCCTGCCGCGGAAGAAGGTGAGCCGCCGCATGGACCCGGAGGTCCGCCGCACGGCCAGCGCCATCCGCAGCAAGCTCCGGGCCAAGGTGGCCATCGAGGGGGATCAGGAGAAGGGGAAGATCATCATCTCCTACTTCTCCAAGGACGACCTCATGAACATCTGCGACGCCATCCTGGGCGCGGAAGAGTGATGTTTCACGTGAAACCATGACGAAGCAGGAGCTATTTGCCTACATCGAGAGGGAGTACGGGGTGACGCCGGACTACCCCTGGCTGGACACGCCGGATGGAGCTGTGTTCCGCCATGCAGACAACAGGAAATGGTTCGCCCTGTCCATGCCCGTCCCCCGGCGCTACGCCTATCCCGGCGAACCCGGCGAGGTGGACGCAGTGAACCTGAAGTGCGACCCGGTCCTCTCCGGCATGCTCCGGGGCGAGCCGGGCATCTTTCCCGCCTACCACATGAGCAAGGTCCACTGGGTCACCGTCCTTCTGGACGGCTCCGCGGACGACGATCGATTGCGGTTCTTGCTGCACCAAAGCTTCGAGCTGACGAAAATAAAAAAGGAGCAGCAAAGGCACCCTGAATGAAGGCTTAAAGATACACGTGGTCTAAAGACTATAACCACCATTGTTTCTTCGACGATAATAATCAAAAACACCCCTTTTTTCTCACATAAATTGACGGCTTTTTTGACCGTTATGCTCTATGATAGTAGCAGATACCATCCGATTCGAATCATCATGAACGAATTGTAAGGATTCTTGATTAATGAATGGAAACAACTTGACAAAACGTAGGCATTGCTATAGTATGAATTGGATAATGTTATAATTCTGTATACCTAGAAGTAGGTTTGCGGAAAAGATGCTTAATAACCGAGCGTTTCCTCTCAAAAGATTGATGGATTCGCAGGCAGAACAGAGTGCTTTGAGCGTTTAAATGACTACTACCGACATGGCAAGAATAACCAAGAAAGGACAAGACAAATGAGAAGACTAATCTCCCTTTTGCTCAGCTTTCTGATGGTCCTGACGCTGTGCCCTATTTCCGCCCTTGCAGCGGAAGGCGACAGCGGCGAAACGACCGAACCGACTGACACTTCTACGGTCGAACAGACTACAACGGAAGAAGAATCTTCCGCTTCGGAGGGCGATCCAGAGCAGGGCGACGGTAATACCGCAACCGCGGAGGAACCGCCAGCTCCCGCCGAGCCCGCTGAGCCCACCGAGCCTGTGACGCCCACCGAGCCCGCGACGCCCGCCGAGCCCGCTGAGCCCGCGACGCCCGCCGAGCCCGCTGAGCCTGTGACGCCCACCGAGCCCGCCGCTCCCGCGGAGCAGGGCAACGACCCGGAGAAGAAGGACGAAGTCGACCCCGCCACGCCGGTGGAGGTCAGCTTCTTCGTATATCCTCTGGAGCTCGGCGCGGTGGTGTCCGTCTACCTGAACGAGAAGGATGCGAATGGTAACTATATCCCGGCCAACCCCGTCAACACCAACGTGTATCGGCTGGCACCGGGCGATTACCTGTACAGTGTGAGCTTCGAGGGGTATTACGCCATCGAGTACCGGGGTTTCACCGTATTCGCTCCCGAGGATCCGACTGCGCCGCGCGTCATGCCCTTCTATGTGACGCTGACGCTGATCCCCACCGAGGAGCCCGCTGAGCCCGCCGAGCCCGCTGAGCCCGTGGAGCCCGCCGAGCCCGCTGAGCCCGCTGAGCCCGTGGAGCCCGCCGAGCCTGCTGAGCCCGTGGAGCCCGACGAGCCCACCGAGGAACCGATCGAAGACCTCACCGACGAGCCCGAGCTTGAGATCGGCGAAACCAAGCTGTTCAGTAAAAACAATAACGTTACCGCTTCCGGCAGTCTGCCCCTGGATGGCTCTGTGGATGCGGTCTCTGTGGACGTCAGCCAATACGCCGGCTTCTTTGCGCCGAAGCCCACGAAGGCCAACGCCATGCGTAAGAGCATGATGAAGTCCGGCAGCTCTGACGCCGCCGCCGAAGCCACGGTGGAGCGGCCCGTTGCCGCCTTCAATATCACCATCTATTCCGATGCCGAAGCCTCCGAGAAATATGATGAGGCGAAGTCTGTCACCGTCGACCTGACCGACGCCCGCTTTGCCAGCATCACCAACAAAATCCACGTCTATCACGTGAATGAGGACGGCTCCCTGACCCGCGTGACCGACGAAGATGGTGCGATCCATAACGGCGACACCATCACCTTCACCGCGCCTTCCTTCTCCGTTTACGTGGTGTCGCAGGTGGATGTCCCCCGCCTCACCGTCACCTTCGACAGCAAGGGAAGCCCTGTCCAGACGTCTTATGTCAAGAAGGCCGACACGGACGAAGAGCTGATGGATATCCTTGGCGATCCCAGCAACAAGATCACACTCAGCGGTACGGAAGTCTTCTGCGGGTGGATTGCCAACAAACCGAATTATACCGTTGACGATATCGCGAACGGAATGAAGCTCTCCGATGTTCAAGCAGACGTCAAGGCGTGCGCCGCCGCTCTTAACGGCGCTGACGATTCCGTCACCTATTACGCCATGGTCTTCAAGGTGTATCACGTGACGTATGTCGGCGAATACGAGCATCCGGAGAACGCCGAGGTCTTCCGCGGCACCCACGAGATCCTCTATCGTTACGACGATACTGCCGAGTATCAGAGCTATACCGTCAACATGCCCGCCCAGGGCGACTCGACCCACAACTTTGAGGGTTGGCTCGTCAACAACGGCAGCGAGAACATTCAAGGACATACCGCCGGAAAGCTTTATGAGAACGGAACGACGATCCAAATCAAGGGCGACGTTCAGTTCGGTATCAGCGCGCCTAAGGGCGTCTGGCTGGTCTTCGATGAGAACGGCAAGGGCGCTACCTACAAAGCCCCGCGCTTTATCAAATCCGGCGAAGTCACCAAGGATCCTGAGCAGTACGATGCCCAGGGTAATGAGAACAATGCGCCCATGGAGCGCAACGGCTATACCTTCGGCGGCTGGTTCGAGAGCGAGGCCGAAGCCAACGCGACCTCAGGCGGTACCCGGTTCGTGTTTGGCAATACGTTGACGGAGGGTAAGACCCTGTACGCCCGCTGGCTCCCGAAAACAACGGCGGACTATACCGTGGTCATCTGGAAGCAGAGTGTGGTTGGTGTGGACGAGAACAACAAGAAGGTCTATGACTTTGTGGAATCCGTCCGCGTCAAGGATGCTACCACCAACGTGGAACCCACCGCTGTCACTGTGAATCAGAATACTGGCGTGGTCACCGTGACTGGCGGCAGCAACGGCACAAAAACATATGGACCCTATACGGGCTTCCACTATGAATCCAACGATCAGGATGCTGTTGTTGACACCGAGACCGGCGCCACCAAGGTCGTTGCTCCCGACGGCTCCACCGTGGTCAACGTATACTTTGATCGCAATGAGTATACCCTGACGTTCCAGGCTCAAGGAGACTGGCATTATGAATACACTGTTTCTGTTGGTGATAATGATAATAATCCTTATAAATATGGCGATGTCAATGGGAGCAAGGAACGTGTGTACTGGAGAAATGGTGCTTTCCGTACAGCAGATAGAAATAATGCGCCTGTATATAATGGTACCGTGTACACAAGGGACTACACAAACTGGACTACTATCAAAACCATCACCGCCCTGTATGGCCAAGACATCCGGGACTATTTCCCGATCGTAGGGACCAATGGAACGACGTATGCCGGTGCTTCCTGGTCTTCACAGAATAGCTCTGTATTCGACGATGATGCATATGTAAGTTATATCGACACCATGCAGGCAGAAAGCACGACTTTCCGTCTGGCTTACAACCCGCAAAACAATTACTACACGTATCATGTTAAGTACTATGTGGAAGCTTTGCCGGGCGATACGGATACTGTGCCCTTCAACGGGAAAACATTTGTTCTATACCATGATGCTGAAATACATTTCCAAAGCGCCGATTTGTATTCAACCGAAAGCGAAGAGTTCACGGACATCACCGGCTATAACAAATTTGGATCGAACCCTGCGTATGACAGTGAAGGGCATGCTGATTTTGACAGCAATCGCACGATCAGCCTGTATTACACCCGTAAGGTGTTTGATATCAACTTCCTGAATGGCGCGGAGTATGATGGCAACAATAACCCGCTCCAGGAGCTTGACCATGGTGCGGCCCTCATCGACTCGATCACAGACATTCCGTATGGTCAGGATTTGAGCAGCTACAACAAAGGCGGCGATGACTATGAAGATATCGTTCCGACGGAGAGAGCAAACTACACCTTTGTCGGCTGGTATGCGGACAATATCTGCACGGTGCCCTATGACTTCACCACCATGCCCGACGGCGGCATCACCGTCTATGCCAAGTGGGTTAAGAACCAGTACCGTGTCTTCCTCCATCCCCAGGCCAAGCTGCCTGACGGGTCCAACGATAACTCCTTGAACTGGGGCTCTGCTTCCCAGGAGATGAACTTCCGTATCACCTCCGGCGACAAGGTCGACGTCCCCACAGGCACCAGAAACGGCTATATCTTCGACGGCTGGTTCTTTGACAGTGAGGGCAATTCCCCCTTCAGTTCTCAGGCTTTCGTGCTGAACGATGACACCGTCACCGCAGACTATGATTGGGATGTGGATATGACGGATGACGCCAACAAGTTCGGCGAAGGCATGACGTACAACAAGGATAAGAGCAACAACCGGTATTGGATCACCCACAAACTGGACCTGTACGGCGTATGGCATGCCACCACCGAAGGCGCCAAGGGCATTACGGTCCAGTATGTGGTAGACGGTAATACGGTATGGGTGGCCGATCCGAATCTTTATATCGACAGCGCCAAGGTCACCGCGCATACCGCGCCTACTGCTCCCAATGGAAAGCGCTTCTCCCACTGGGTGATCGAGTCCTGGGAAGGCCAAGAGGATATTGTAGCAGGGACCAATACAGGTTCCTATCAGCATACGGACGGCAGCGCTACGGTAGAAGCCGGCGCCCTATTCACAATCCTCAAGAGCGATGCGCACCGCGTCGTCTCTGCGTGGCATTACAAGACCACTATCGATGGTGAAGGCCAAGAACAGTACGTACTGGACGATGAGGGCAACAGGATCATCATTATAGACCAAGCAACCTATACCGTCCAGCTGCGCGCGGTCTTTGAGCCCATCCTCGAGACCCAGCCCACGCACATTTACTGGTTCAAGAATGACGGCAGCGCTTCCTTCCGCCAGGATACTACGGGAGCGAACGGACCTCTCCAGATCAACGAGGCAGTAGAGATCCCCGCTGCTCCTTCCCGCGAAGGATTTACCTTCAAGGGCTGGCAGCGTGTCGCCACGCCTCTCGACGGGGAGGGCAATCCGGTTTCTCTGGATCAGATCCCCACAACCGCAACCGGCGAGCAGTTCGTCTGGTATAATAACGGAAAGTATTACTCCGACAGCGCGTTCAGCAAAGAAGCCACACATGTTGCCGCAGACGAAAAGAATCCGTATCAGGATGTCTACGCGGTTTGGGAAGAGAATGATGTAACCATCAACTATGCCGTCGCCTCCGACAGCACGGGCAAGGGCACGGTCTCTCCGACCTCGGAAACCATCAAGGCTTCCACGGGCACGGCCGCTGGCTCCACCGCCACGGCCAACTCCGAAATGTACATCATCGACTACTGGACCTGCGACGATGGTACAGAGCATGTTGGCGATGCTGCGCACTTCACGCCCAGCAAGAACGCTGCCGGCATCTATGAAGCGCATACCTACTATGCCCACTTCAAGCTGAACAAGGCCACGGTCACTGTCCATCACTACCTGAAGGACACCACCACCAAGGTCGCCGATGACGTGACCTCCCAGGAGACCATCGGGACGGAGTATACCGCACAGCCTGTCACGACCTATCAGGAGAAGAATCTGACGGTTGACAGCTACAACCCGTCCCAGCCGGTCACTGTCTCCGAGGATGGCAACGAAATCACCATCTACTACACCCTCCCCCTGACCATCACGGCCAAAACGGACTCCAAGCCCTACGATGGCACGCCGTTGAACGGTGCGTACACGATTAGCGGAGAGTTGAGCACCGATACGGCGACGATCACCGATGCCCTCGGCACGGCTCCCTCCATCACGCATGTGGCAGAAAGCCCGAAGCAGTACCTGACGGAATCCGACCAGGCTGCCATCACCGGCATTCCTTCCTATTATACTGTCACCTACACCCCCGGCACGTTGACGATCACGCCTGCGACTCTGACGATCGTGTCGGAGAGCGCGAGCAAGGAATACGACGGCAAAGCGCTGACGGCTGACGGCAACATCTCCGGGTTTGTCAACGGCGAGACGGCGACGTTCAAAGTAACGG
>ONNZ01000005.1 GCA_900319345.1 uncultured Eubacteriales bacterium | reverse complement strand
GTATAATGACTTGAAATCAAAACAAGGAGGCTTCTATGGCTATTAGAGTTGCAATCAATGGATTCGGCCGCATCGGTCGTCTTGCTTTCCGTCAGATGTTCGGCGCGAAGGGCTACAAGATCGTCGCTATCAACGATCTCACCAGCCCCGCCATGCTCGCTCACCTGCTCAAATACGACACCGCCCAGAAGGGCTATTGCGGCGTGATCGGCGAGAACAAGCACACCGTCACTTCCAAGGAGCCCGTCTTCGAAGAGGACGGCAAGACCGTGAAGGTCCCCGGCTCCATCACCGTGGACGGCAAGGAGATCACCATCTACGCTGAGCCCAAGGCCCAGAACCTGCCCTGGGGCAAGCTGAAGGTGGACGTGGTGCTGGAGTGCACCGGCTTCTACACCAGCAAGGCCAAGGCCCAGGCTCATATCGACGCCGGCGCCAAGAAGGTCGTCATCTCCGCCCCCGCGGGCAACGACCTGCCCACCGTGGTGTTCAACGTGAACAACAACATTCTCACCAAGGAGGACAAGATCATCTCCGCCGCCAGCTGCACCACCAACTGCCTGGCGCCCATGACCAAGGCCCTCAACGACAACTTCCCCATCGTGTCCGGCATCATGACCACCGTCCACGCCTACACCGGCGACCAGATGATCCTGGACGGCCCCCACAAGAAGGGCGATCTGCAGCGTGCCCGGGCCGGCGCGGCCAACATCGTGCCCAACAGCACCGGCGCCGCCAAGGCCATCGGCCTGGTTATCCCCGAGCTCAACGGGAAGCTGATCGGCTCCGCCCAGCGCGTCCCCGTGGCCACCGGCTCCACCACCATCCTGGTGGCGGTCGTCAAGGGCAAGGACGTGACCAAGGAAGCGGTCAACGCCGCCATGAAGGCCCAGGAGAGCGAGTCCTTCGGCTACACCACCGAGAAGCTGGTCTCCTCCGACATCATCGGCATGACCTACGGCTCCCTGTTCGACGCCAACCAGACCATGGTCCAGAAGATCGACGAGGACACCTATCAGGTCCAGGTCGTCTCCTGGTACGACAACGAGAACAGCTACACCTCCCAGATGGTCCGCACCATCAAGTACTTCGCGGAGCTGTAATCTCTCCCACAAAAGACGGCCGCCGGTCCCCCGGCGGCTGTTTTTATATGCAAGAAGGACCGGCGGGGCCGGCCCTTTTTGCAGATGAGCTGGTTACTTCTTCTTGGAGGGGATCTGCTGGGGCTCGTTGTCGAAGCGGTCGTCCCGGACCTCCACCTCGTCCTGATAGTCGGAGAAGTCGAAGGCGCCCTTGGGCATGGAGGGCCGGACGGGGTTCTGCTTCGCCGCCCGGGAGTTCTTCTTCTGGGCCTCCTTGTCGGTCATCATGTTGATGAACACGAACAGGGCGAAGATGATGGCCATGGAGATGCCCAGGATGACGAAGTTCAGGATGTGGGCGGTCCGGTAGGGGACGAAGCCCAGGAAGGCGTACCGTTCGTTCAGGGTGTAGGTGGTCTCCAGGAACCGGTAGGGCAGGCTCTCCGTGTCCACGGGGCTGCACAGGCTCTGGCTGGTCTCCGTGGGGAGCAGGATCTCCCGCATCTCCTCGGTGGTGTGGGGCTCCCCGGCGGCGTAGGTGACGCCGTCCGCGCCCACGTAGGGCTCCGTGAACTCGAAATAGTTGGTCTGGACGTAGGCTTCCTTCTCTACGAAGTTGAAGAAGGCCATGCACAGCACCGTCACCATCATGAGGGCGTAGAGGACCCGGACCCATTTCTTATAGGTGGGGAGCATGTCCTTCTTGATGTTCTCCGTGTTCATCATCTTTCCCTTGCCGGTGAACACGGGGACGGCCAGCACGCCGGCTACGACCAGCAGCAACAGACTGAAAAACATAGGCGATCCTCCTTTTTTCTCACAGCTTCTTCAGCTTGGCGCCCTGGCGGGAATCCTCGATGGCGTAGCCCAGGGCTTTGAGCTGCTCCCGGATCTCGTCGGCCCGGGCGTAGTTCTTGGCTTTCCGGGCAGCCTGCCGCTCGTCGAGCAGGGCCAGCACCTCGGCGGGGAACTCTTCGGCCTTCTCCCTGGGCATGAGCCCCAGCACGTCCATGAGCTCCGTATATAGGGCCATGACGGCCTCGATGGCTTTCTTGGTCCGGGGGACGCTGACGAAGGTGTTGGCGGCGCGAGCCAGATCGAACAGCACGCCCAGGGCGTCGGCGGTGTTGAGATCGTCGTCCATGGCCTCGTTGAACCTGGTCCGATACCCCTCAAGGGAATCCAGGAAGGCATGCTCGTCTTGGTTGGCCTCCTGGGCCACGGGGGCCTCCTTCAGCCGATCCAAGGCCGTGCGAAGCCGCTGCAGGGCCACGGCGGCCTGCTGGATCAAATCACGGGAGAAGTTGATGGGGTTCCGATACTGGACGCTCAGCATGAACAGCCGCACCACGTCGAGATCGTATTCCTTGGCGATGTCCCGGACGGTGAAAAAGTTGCCCAGGGACTTGCTCATCTTCTGATTGTCCACGTTGATGAAACCGTTGTGCATCCAGTAGTGGGCGAAGGGCTTCCCCGTGGCAGCCTCGGACTGGGCGATCTCGTTCTCGTGATGGGGGAAGATCAGATCCTGCCCGCCGCCGTGGATATCAAAGCTCTGGCCCAGGATGGCCATGCTCATGGCGGAGCACTCGATGTGCCAGCCGGGACGGCCCATGCCCCAGGGGGAGGGCCAGGCGGGCTCGCCGGGCTTCTGTCCCTTCCAGAGGGCGAAGTCCAGGGGGTCCCGCTTCTCCTCGGTGGGGTCCACCCGGGCCCCGTTTTCGAGGTCGTCGATGTTCTGGCCGGACAGCTTCCCGTAGCCGGGCCAGCTGCGGACGGAGAAGTATACGTCCCCGTTGGAGGCGGGGTAGGCATGACCCTTCTCCACCAGGGTCTCGACGAGATCGATGATGTCCTGGATATGCTCCGTGGCCCGGGGGTTCACGGTGGCCCGCTTCACGCCCAGGGCGTCGGCATCGGTGTAGTATTCTTTGATAAAGCGGTCGCCCAGCTCCTTGACGGTGATGCCCTCCTCGTTGGCCCGGCGGATCATCTTGTCGTCGATGTCGGTGAAGTTCTGGACGAAGGTGACCTTGTACCCCCGGTACTCGAGATACCGGCGCAGGGTGTCGAACACGATGAAGGGGCGGGCGTTGCCTATATGGAAGAAGTTGTACACCGTGGGGCCGCAGGCGTACATGGAGACCTGGCCCTCCTTCAGCGGCACGAACAGCTCCTTCTTGCGGGTCATGGTATTGTAAATGTACATGGAATACTCCCTTTCTCACTGTCAAATTTAGAAAATTATATGAAATTTACATGACGTTGTCAATCCGAATTTGACTTATGGGAGGAAGGATAGTACAATACACACGATACGACATGGCCCGCAGGCATAGGCCCCCGCGGTGAGCGCATACTACATGAAGGAGCTTCGGATGAAACGTAGGATCATTTCTCTTCTTTTTGCAGCGTTGCTTTTGCTGCCCATATCCGCAGCCGTGGCGGCCGGGACCCCCGTGACCATCACCTCGGAGGACGTGCGGGGGAACGTGGGCGACACGGTGACCGTGGCGATGAACCTGACCGTGGAAGCGCCCAAGCTGGGGCAGACCATGGATTCCCTCCAGTTCGTGCTGGAATATGACAGCGCAGCGCTAGAATTCGTTGAGATCCAGGAGCTTTCCCAGGATCGGATGAAGATACTGGGGGTGGAATATACCTGCAACGTGACCACCAAGACCGGCGCGGTAGCATTTACGGCGGCCTCCTCCAGCGGCTGCACCGGCAGCGGCACCCTGATGCACGTGCGCTTCAAGATCCTGTCCGCCGTGAGCACCATGCTGGTGCTGAAGAAGGTGTCATACTCCTTCATCACCCCCAGCTCCGGCAGCCAGCGCAGCTATACGGGCGGCACCATCAACCTGGGCCGGGTCACGGGACAGAGCGTCCCCAACACCATCCCTCCGTATACCAGCGCTCCAGCGGGCAGCCAGCCCCCTGCAACCGTGGCCACCGACGAACCCCGGTTCCCCGTGACGGAGGTCACGACGGCCCCCGGGTCCAGCCCCGCTCCGGAGCCCACCAATGAGGACAACGACGTGCTGGCCTATATCGTGTTCGGCCTGTTCATCGTGGTGGCGATCCTGATCTGCGTGGTGCTGACATTGATGATCGTGCGCCGGGGCCGGAATAAGGCCAGGATCAAGTATTTCGAGGACGACGAGGACGACGAGGAGCTGACGGCGCCGGAAGAGGACGAGCAAGAACCCATGGAGGAAGTCCCGCCGGAGGAGGATGAGGACGACGATGAGCCGCCCATCGAGATCGTACGCCGAGTCAGAAAAGAGTGAGAAACAAAAGGTGACGGCAAAAACCGTCACCGTTCTATTTGCATACGCGTCAGTCCTTGGGGATCGTCACGGTCTGCCCGTCGGTGAACAGATGCACGTCCCCGTCCGCGGTGCGCAAGGTCGTCACGTCCATGGTGTTGAGAGCGTCCAGGGTTTCCACAGCGGCGGGGTTCTTATCGGAATCGGTGATGATGGCGTATTGGGGCAGGGACAGGGTCAGCAGGGCGGGCAGATGCTTCTGCCATTTACCGTGGCAGGGGATCTTGATGACGTCGCAGCCCAGCTCGTAGGTGGAATAGCACAGGTCCTTGAGCCAGCCGCCCTCCGCGTCCGCCAGGAACAGGAGGCGAACCTGGCCGAAGGCCACGCGGGTCACCAGGGACATCTGGTTGTCGTTGCCCTTCTCCGGGTCGTAGGTCTTGGTGGAGGGCCAGACGGTGAAGCTGGCGCGGCCCAGGGCAAAGGACGATTCCGCGGTGAGCCGTTCCGCGGGTATGCCGTGCTCCTCGATGGAGGCGGTCATGGCGTCGTAGAGGTCGCTCGAGCGCACGTAGTCCGGCAGGATCACCCTGTCCACGGGCAGGGCGGCGGCCAGCTCCGGGAAGCCGCCGATGTGGTCCTTGTCGAAGTGGGTCAGGATCACCAGATCCAGCTTCTTCACCTGAAGCTTGTTCAGGGCCTCCAGGATATCGTCCCCGTCGTCCTCCTCGCCCGTGTCGATGAGCACGTTGTACCCGTCGAAGGACAGCAGCGAACAGTCCGCCTTGCCGATGGAGAAGGTGCGGATGTCCATGCCGCTGACCGGCTCAGGGGTGCAGCCAAAGAGCATCGCGAGGCATATGCAGATGGAAAGAATGGTTTTCATGTCAATCAGTGTACAGAAAAAATGCCCGGATGGCAAGTGAAACTACGGTGAACTTTTGCGGGGTCATGAAAAATTCATATCCGGATTATGGACGGCGGGCCAACAAAATGATATACTATGCCACAAACAGACAGCAGGAGGCAAAACATGGAAGAGTACAGCAGAACGGACGCACGAGCCTATATCGCCGATAAGTTCACGGCCCAGGGGGATTTCAACATCCTGCCCAAGGACGTGTTCGAGAAGATGCTGGACAAGGTCATGGACCTGGACGAAGCGTTCATGGCGGAAAGCGGCGTCGACGACGGCGCGGTCTACGACGACGATCAGGCCTTCGAGTACATGATGAAGAAGCTCCAGGAAGCCTTCCCGGAGCAGAAGATGTACGCCATGCGGTTCGTGGAGGACTACATGGAGTACAGCGAAGCGTATCTCGAGAGCGTGGGCCTCATAGACTGGGAATAATACGAAGTAAGGGGATTTTCTCATGGGCACCCTGAAACGATTGGGCGTATTCGACAGCGGCCTGGGCGGGCTCACCGTCCTCAACGAGGTCTGCAAATACAACTCCGGCCTGGACGTTGTCTACTTCGGCGACACGGCCCGGGTCCCCTACGGCTCCCGCACGGTGGAGACCATCACCCGCTACGCGGAGCAGGACGTGCGCTTCTTGTTGTCCCAAGGCGTACAGGCCATCCTGATCGCCTGCGGCACGGTGAGCACCAACTGCCTGCCCGCCTTGAAAAAGAGCTTCTCTCTGCCCATCGTGGGCGTGATCGACGCGGGCTGCCAGGCGGCGCTGCAGGCGTCCAAAACGAAGCACATCGGCGTCATCGGCACCCGGGCCACCGTCAACTCCCACGCCTACGAGCGCCGGATACGGGAGCTGTGTCCCGAAGCGAAGACCTGGGGGGTGGAGTGCCCCCTGTTCGTGCCCCTGATCGAGAACGGCTTCGCGCCGGACGATCCCATCACAGAGATGACCGTGGAGCGATACCTCTCCGCCTTCCAAGGCACGGGGGTGGACACCGTCATCATGGGTTGCACCCATTATCCCTTCCTGGCCAACACCCTGGAGCGCCACATGCCCGACGTGACCTTCGTCAACGTGGGAAAGGCCCTTTCCTTCGGGCTCAGGCAGGATTTCGACCTGCCGGAAAGCGGCGCGCCCAACCAGGTGTCCTACTTCGTCAGCGACGAGGACACCGGCTTCTTGGATATCGCCCGGCGGTATCTGGACGCCGTCTCCGCCGATAACGTGCAGAAGGTGAATATCGATCAATTCTAACAGCGCATACCCTCCCTCCCGGCCGCATATAGTGGAGCAAAGGTCAGGGAGCGAGGGAGCGCATGAAGCAAGATCGAACGGAAAAATCGTGTTTGTACGGTCGGTACATGGTGCAGAACGGGGCCACGGTCCGGGAGACCGCCCACTTCTTCGGCACCTCCAAGTCCACGGTCCACAAGCTGGTCACGGGGCGGCTGAAGCAGGTCGACCCCAGCCTGTACGCCCAGGTCCGCCGGGTGCTGGACACCAACAAGGCCGAGCGGCATATCCGCGGCGGCCAGGCGACCAGGGAGAAATATTTGCACGAAAAGGAAGAAATGTGAGACTATCTGTCTGAACAGGCAACGCAGGCTGCATACACTCGATATGCGCCTGCCTTTTTTAATGTCTTAGCGCATTCGGAGAGGGTGGTGCCGGAGGTGACCACGTCGTCGATGAGGACGATGGACCGTCCCTTGCATTCCGGCGCGGCCCGAAAAGCGCCCTTCAGATTGTTGCGTCGTTTCGCGCCCAACAGATTCTTTTGCTCCGGGGTACGGCGGATGCGGACCAGCAGGTCCTGGCAGATGGGGATGCCGTATCGGGAGGACACGTATTCAGACAAAAGAAAGCTTTGATTGTAGGTCCGTCGGTATTGCCGCAGCCAATGCAAGGGTACGGGCAACAGCAGTTCGGCATGCCATTCCTCGGGGATGGAGACGAATTGGGCGAAGAACGGCGTGTAATCCCGGCGCTCGCCATCTTTGAAGCGATAGAAGGGGGTGCGCAGCTGGTCGCAGTATCGAATGCCAGCAGTGAGCCCATCCAGCCCCTCCGGTGGGGCGGGGGAGATGGCCAGCTTCAATATCCGGCGGCAATCATCGCAGAGGCCGTCCTCACCCATAACGCACTCCCGATCGCACAGAAAACAGCGATGGGGCGGCGGAGATGCCAAAGAGAGGAGCAGTTCTCGTGTCCGGTCCATAGGCCTACAGCTCCTGCAATCGAACGGACAGGGAGGTGTACCGGCGGCGGGACTGGACGGTCCGCACCATCCGCGCCACGGTGTCCCGATGGCCGAGGCAATAGACTAGGCCCTTGGCACGGGTGACGGCGGTGTAAAGCAGATTCCGGTTCAGCAGCATGCCGGGCCCGCCGGCAAGGGGCAGCAGCACCGTGGGGAATTCGCTGCCCTGGCTCTTATGGATGCTGATGCAGTACGCCAGGTCCAACTCGTCGCTCTGGGTGAAGCTGTATTCCGCCAGCCGCCCGTCGTCGAAGAGCACGTGCATGGACCGGTTGACGGTGTCCAGCCCATAGAGGGTCCCCAGATCCCCGTTGAAGACTCCGGCACCCTCCTGCATGAGGCCACTTTCGTCCTGCCGAACCCAGGTGAGCTTGTAGTCGTTCTTGATCTGCATGATCTTGTCCCCCTGCCGGAACAGGGTCTCGCCGAAGGTGTGCTCGGGCTTGTCTTGGGCGGCGGGGTTCAGGGCGGCCTGGAGCACCCGGTTCAGGTTCTCCACCCCCAGTATGCCCTTCTTCATGGGGGCCAGCACCTGCACGTCCATCAACGGTTCCGAGGTGCCGAGTTTGGCGCACTCCCGCTGGCAAAGCTGCTTGACCCGCTCCAAAATGCGCTCCGGGGGCAGGATCTCCTCGTAGATAAAATCGGATTCCTCGCTGCTTAAAATGGGCATCTGCCCCTGGTTGATCCGGTGGGCGTTGGTGATGATGCGGCTTTGGGCGGCCTGGCGGAAGATTTCCGTCAGCCGGATGACGGGCAGCTGCCCGCTGTCCAGACAGTCCCGCAGCACGTCGCCGCAGCCCACGGGCGGCAGCTGATCCGCGTCGCCCACCAGCAGCAGCCGGGTGCCCCGGGGGAGGGCGTTCAAGAGGGCGTGCATCAGGGGCACGTCCACCATGCTCATCTCGTCCACGATGATAAGATCGTAGACCAAGGGGTTGTCCTTGTTGCGGACGAAGCCCCCCTGAGGGTTGTATTCGAGGAGCCGATGGATGGTCTTGGCGTCGGCACCCGTGGCTTCGGTCATACGCTTGGCGGCCCGGCCCGTGGGGGCGGCCAGGGCGAAGGTCATGCCCATGCCGGCGAAGGCATGGGTGATGCAGCGGATGATGGTGGTCTTACCGGTGCCGGGGCCGCCGGTGATGATCATGACCCCCGCGTCCAGGGCCCGGGTCACTGCCGTGCGCTGGCTCTCGGACAGGGTGAGCCCCAGCTCCCGCTCGTATTGGCTCACGTCCCAGAAGGGGTTCGCCACCGGGGGTTCAGAAAGCTGCATCAGCTTCTGGGCGATGCTGGACTCCATGCGGGCGATATAGGGCAGGAACACGCCCCGCTGCTCACCCACGAACTGCTCCACCAAGGAGCCCTCCGCGATCATGGCGTCCACGGCGTCCGTCAGCAGTTCCGTATCCACGCCCAGGAGCCCACAGGCCTTCAGGACCAGCTTCTCCGCGGGCAGATAGGTGTGGCCGTATTCGTTCTTGGCATCTTGTAAAGCGTATTTTATACCAGCGAACAGGCGGGCGGCGGAGTTGGTCTCGAAGCCGGCCACCCGCTGGGCGATGGCGTCGGCGGTCATGAAGCCGATGCCGTCGATATCGTCGATGAGCTGATAGGGGTTCTCCTGGACTTTAGCGAGGGCCAGATCCCCGTAGGTCTTGTACATGCGGTAGGCCTGGTTCACGGTGATCCCGTAGGGGGCCAGGGCCATCAGGATGTCCCGCATGGACCGATTCTCGCGGAAGGAGCCCACGATCATCTCCAGCTTCTTGCGGCCGATGCCGGGCACCTCCAACAGCCGTTCCGGCTGCTTCTCCATGATCTGCAGGGTGTCCATGTCGAAGCGGTCCACGATGAGCCGGGCCATGGCGGGGCCCACGCCCTTGACAGTGCCGCCCGCCAGGTAGTTTTCGATAGCCAGCTGGGTGGAAGGGGCCAGGGTTTCGGCGTGGGTCACCATAAACTGCTGGCCGTACTTGGGATGATATTTGATGGTCCCCTCCGCCCGGAGCTGTTCCCCGGGAGAGGCGAGGGGCAAGGTGCCGCAGAGGGTGGCGAAGCCCTCCTCCGAATCCGTGCGGAGCGAGAGGACGGTGTACCCGTTCTCGGCGTTCCGGAATATGATCCTGTCGACGATGCCCGTGATCTCCATATCACTCCAAAAGCTGGATCAAAGCCCCGGCCAGGGAGGCGGCCAGGTAGCACACCGCCAGGATGGCGGCGTAGGTCTTCACGCCCCGCTTGCCCCGCAGCAGGGCCAGGATGCCCAGGCCCGCCGCCGAGGAGAGCCCAGCCACCACCGCGCCGAAGCTGATGAGGTCCGAAAGGTACAGCTCCACCAGCACCACGGACACGGCGCAGTTGGGGATGAAGCCGAACAGGGCGGCCAGGAAGGGCTGGAAGAAGCCGCTGAGCAGGAACCGCTGGATGCTCTCCTTGGGCACCCGCTCCATGACGAAGGTCAGCACGATGGACACGATGAACAGGGCTGCCCACACCTCCAAGGTGCGCTTGAAAGCCTCCCAGATAAGCTCGCCGATGGAGCTCTCCTTGATGTGGCATTCGTGCTCGATGTTCTTTTTTGCGAAGCTCTCGCGCTGACGTTCCCGCTTCCAGATAAGGTCCACGGCGTAGCCCGCGATCACCGCCAGGCCCACCTTCACGAGGAGCAGCTTCCAGATAACGGGCAGGGCGCTCCGGTGGGAGAGGAGCACGGGCAGGGCTTCGTCGGAGGTGGAGAGAAACACGGCGATAAGGGTGCCCGCGGTGACGATGCCCCCGTTGAACAGGTGGGCGCAGGACACGCTGAACCCGCATTGGGGCACGCAACCGATGAGGGCCCCCCACAGGGGCCCGGTCTTCTCCGCCTTTTCGACGCGGCGCAAAAACTTCTCCCCGGCCCGGTGCTCCAGGTACTCGATGAAGAAGAAGGTCAAAAACAGGATGGGAAAGAGGATCAGGCAATCCTCATAGAACACGTCCCATACCAGTTCCAAAAACGCCATAGCTCTCCTTTCAAACAGGTGCCCGCCCTCTGTGGGCGGGCACGGCGAGGGTGCTTCTCTTAGAAGACCAGCTTGCTCTCGATGTAGCTCTTGAGCTGGTCGATGGGCAGGCGGACCTGCTCCATGGTGTCCCGATCCCGGACGGTGACGCAGTGGTCAGCTTCGGAATCGAAGTCGTAGGTGATGCACATGGGGGTGCCGATCTCGTCCTCCCGGCGATAGCGCTTGCCGATGGAGCCGGTCTCGTCGTAGTCCACGGGGAACCACTTCGATAGCTCGGCGTGGATGGCGGAGGCCTGCTCGCCCAGCTTCTTGCTCAGCGGCAGCACCGCCGCCTTGAAGGGGGCCAGGGCCGGGTGCAGGTGCAGCACCACCCGCACGTCGCCCTTATCGAGCTCCTGCTCCTCGTAGGCGTTGCACATCACCGCCAGGAAGGTGCGCTCCACGCCCAGGGAGGGCTCGATGACGTAAGGGATATACCGGGCGTTCTTCTCGGTGTCGAAGTAGCTCAAATCCTTGCCGGAGGCGTTCTGATGTTGGGTCAGGTCGTAATCGGTCCGATCCGCCACGCCCCAGAGCTCGCCCCAGCCGAAGGGGAAGCGGAACTCGAAGTCCGTGGTGGCCTTGGAATAGAAGCACAGCTCCTCGGGATCATGGTCACGGAGCCGCAGATTCTCGTCCTTCATGCCCAGGGACAGGAGGAAGTTGTGGCAGTAGGAACGCCAGTAGTCGAACCACTCAAGATCGGTGCCCGGCTCGCAGAAGAACTCCAGCTCCATCTGTTCGAACTCCCGGACCCGGAAGATGAAGTTGCCCGGGGTGATCTCGTTGCGGAAGGACTTGCCGATCTGGCCGATGCCGAAGGGCAGCTTCTTGCGGGTGGTCCGCTGGACGTTGGCAAAGTTCACGAAGATGCCCTGGGCCGTTTCGGGCCGCAGATACACGGTGTTCTTAGCGTCCTCGGTGACGCCCTGGAAGGTCTTGAACATCAGGTTGAACTGCCGGATGTCCGTGAAGTTGTGCTTGCCGCAGGAGGGGCAGGGGATGTTGTTGTCCTCGATGAAGGCCTTCATCTCCGCCTGGGAGAAGGCGTCCAGAGGCTTGTCGAGGGTCACACCGTGCTCGCTGGACCAGTCCTCGATGAGCTTGTCGGCGCGGAAGCGCTCCTTGCACTCCCGGCAGTCCATGAGGGGGTCGGCAAAGCCGCCCAGGTGCCCGGAAGCCTGCCAGGTCTGGGGGTTCATCAGGATGGCGGCGTCCAGGCCCACGTTGTAGGGACTCTCCTGGACGAACTTTTTCCACCAGGCCTTCTTGATGTTGTTCTTCAGCTCCACGCCAAGAGGACCGTAGTCCCAGGTGTTGGCCAAACCTCCGTATATCTCGCTTCCCGCAAAGATGAAGCCTCTGCCTTTGCACAGGGAAACCAGTTTATCCATCGTCAATTCGCTCATATTGCCCTCCTTTTCCATCTGGGCACAGTATTACTTTTCCATTATATGCGGCAAGTCCGATTTGTCAAGGAAAAGGGGCCTTGTCGCCCCAGGCACAAAATGGCGCGAAAGAACGTACTATGATGTATACGGGCGCCTGGAGCGCCTGAAAACAAGGAGGTAGGAAGCATGAACTTCGGCAACAATAACATGATGTGGGTCCTGGTCCTTCTGCTCATCCTGGGCGAAGGCGGCAACGGGGGCTGCGCCAGCTGCGATACGCTGATCTGGCTGCTGCTCCTGTCCAGGTACTGCGGCAACGACGACAACATGGGCTGTGGCTGCGGCTGCGGCAACTCCGGCACCATCGGCCGGGGCTGCGGCGTCTAAAGGCTCGCCGTTTCACGCGGCAGAATTGATTTTAGCGCCTTCCTGTGGTATACTTCCCGTATACTGCAGGAAGGTCGTTTATTATGGACGAGACGAGGGACAACAGCAGCGTGATCGTAGGCCTGTCCGGCGGCGTAGACAGCGCCGTGGCGGCTCTGCTCTTGAAGGAGCAGGGCTATGCGGTGACCGGCGTCTTCATGCGAAACTGGGAGGACCTGGACGGCTCCTGCCCGGCGGAGGAGGACTTCGAGGACGTGCGCCGGGTCAGCGAAGCGCTGGACATTCCCTACTATACGGTCAACTTCACGAAGGAGTATCAGGAACGGGTCTTCTCCTACTTCCTTTCGGAATACGCTGCGGGCCGCACCCCCAACCCGGACATCCTCTGCAACACGGAGATCAAATTCAAGGCGTTTCTGGATTTCGCCATGAAATCCGGGGCCAACTTCCTGGCCACGGGCCACTATGCACGGCTTTCTCGAGACCAGGGGGACGTACATCTTTTGAAGGGCCTGGACGGAGGGAAGGACCAGACCTATTTCTTAGCGGGCCTGACCAACGAACAGCTGAGCCGGGCCATGTTCCCCATCGGGGATCTGCAGAAGAAGGAGGTTAGGGACCTGGCCCGCCGAAACGCTTTGCCCGTGGCGGAGAAGAAGGACTCCACCGGCATCTGCTTCATCGGGGAGCGGAACTTCAAAAAGTTTCTCATGACCTACCTGTCCGCCACCCCCGGGGATATGGTGGACGAGCACGGCAAGAGGATCGGACGCCACGACGGGCTCATGTACTACACCCTGGGTCAGCGCCGGGGCCTGGGCATCGGGGGCCGGAGCGACGGCAGCGGCGAAAGCTGGTTCGTCATCGGCAAGGACCTAAAGCGGAACCTGCTCATCGTCCAGCAAGGGGAGCACGAGGAGTTGTACGCCCTGTCCCTGACGGTGGATAGGCTCAACGTGATCCCTCGGGAGGACCTGCCCAAGCGATTCGAGTGCACGGCCAAGTTCCGCTATCGGCAGCCGGACCAGGCGGTGGAGGTGGAGCTCAGGGACGGGGGCGCCTTCGTGCGCTTCCGAGAGCCCCAGCGGGCGGTGACACCGGGCCAGTGGTGCGTCCTCTACCGGGGTCAGGAATGCCTCGGCGGCGGGCCCATCGAGAGCACCGAGCCCATGAAGGAGATCCGGATATGATCCGTCTGGACGATCGGCTCCGCTGCGCCTTCGATTTGCTGCGGGGGTCCGCCGCCGTAGCGGATATCGGCTGCGACCACGGGAAGCTGACGGCGGCCCTGCTGTTGGAGGGCGGCTGCCGGCGGGTGATCGCCGGGGACATCAGCCCTGAATGCCTGCAAAAGACCCGGGAGATCATCGAGCGATACGGCCTGCAGGATAAGGCCGAACCGCGGCTGGGCAGCGGGCTTTCCGTCCTGTTCCCCGGAGAATGCGACGCCGCCGCCATTTTAGGCATGGGCGGGGAGTTGATGCTGGAGCTGCTAACAGATTCCAAAGCGGTGGCGGAGGCCATGGACAAGCTGGTGCTGCAGCCCATGTCCGGCATCGAGGAGCTTAGAGTATGGCTCTACGAAAACAGCTGGCAGGTGCTTTCGGACAAGCTGGTCCCCCTGGGCAAGCGCTGGTATCAGGTCCTTTGCGTGAGAAAGGCCCAGCGCCCCGACCCCTGGCCGGAGGGCTTTCCGGTGGATTGCTGGCTGGTGGGGTATCGGTCCTTTGTAGACCGGGAACTTGGTCTGAAGCCCTATTGTCAGGAACAGCTACAAAAGCGACGTGAGCGATGGAAGAAGGCTGCCGGGACCGCCGGGGGGGAGAAGCTCGCCCGGGAGGCGGGGCAGCTGGAACAGATTTTGAAGGAGATGGAAGGATGGAATTGAAAGCGTTTTGCGCATGCATGGAAAGCATCGCGCCCCGGGCCCTGGCCCTGGACTTCGACAACGTGGGATTGCTGATAGAGCCGGACCACACCGAGATCAGGAAGGTGCTGCTGGCTTTGGATTGCACCGCCGTCACGGCCCAGGAGGCGATAGACCTGGGGGCCGATCTGCTGATCACCCATCATCCCCAGTTCTTCCACGGGGTGAAGAGCATCGGTTTCTCGTCGCCCGTCACCGGGGCGGCGGCCCTGCTCCTGCGCCATGGCATCGGCCATTTCGCCGCCCATACCAACCTGGATGCGGCGGAGGGCGGGGTAAACGACACCTTGGCAAGCCTCCTGGACCTTCAGGACGTAACGCCCATTTCCCCAGAGAATATCGGCCGGGTGGGGACGCTGAAGTCGCCCATGAAGCTCTCCCAGCTGGCGGCCCGCTGCAACCAACTCCTGGACAGCCACGGGGGCTATACCGGAAACGGGGAAACGCTCGTCTCCCGGGTGGCGGTCCTGGGCGGGTCCGGCGGCGGTGACCTTGAATATGCTCAGGCAGCTGGGGCCGACGCCTACCTCACCGGCGAGGCAAAGCACAACCAGATCCTGGAGGCCTGGGAACGGGAGCTCCCCCTGATCCTCTGTGGCCATTACGAAACGGAGCGTGTGGTGCTGAAATCTTTGCGGGACCGTTTACAAATGCTCGCGCCTGATGTACAATATAATATAACGCTTCGGGAGAAGGCACCTTTGCAGTTCTCCTGAAAGGAGGTACCCTATGACGAAACTTGAATACCTGCTCATGTATCAGAAGGCTGATTTGAAGAAGCAGCAGCTGGAAAACAATCTCCGCACCACGGAGAGCCGCCAGAAGCTGAACAAGATCACCAAGCTCCTGAGGGAGCAACAGGCCACCATCCAGAAGTTGACGGAGGAGGCAGAGGGCCAGCAGAACGCCCTTGTGAAACTCCTTTCTCAGCAGGACAGCCTGACCCACGAGCTGGAGCTGAACCGGTCGGAGATGGAGACCCTGGAGGCTGACGAAGAGGTGACCGCCGAGGAGCTCACCGAGTTCCGCCAGGACGTGGAACGGCTCAATCGGGAGATCGGACGGCTGGAGAAGGACGTGAAGGGGCTGCTGGAGCAGCTGGAGCGCATCTCCACCGATTTCCAGAAAGCCCGGGCCCTGGGCGGCAAGGCCAAGAAGGAGTACGACCGTCTCAAGGCCGTGTGCGAGGTGGAGAAGAACGAGAGCGCCGCCAGCATCTCGGCCGCCACCAAGGAGATGGACACGGTGGAACGGCAGGTGGACGCCACGTTCCTCGCCAAATATAAGAAGGCTCGGGTCCATCACAGCATGCCGGTAGTCCCGGTGGTCAACGAAAAATGCAGCGGCTGCAACATGTCCATCCCCATGGCGGTCATCAAGAAGCTGACCAGCCAGGAGACGGTGCTGGAATGCGAGAACTGCGGCAGGATACTGTATTACCAGAAATAGGTTCAGGTTTGTAACGAGTAAGCAAGACGATTGCGGCCCCACAAGGGCTGAGGAAAGTCCGAGCACCGCAGGGCAGGGTGCCGGGTAACACCCGGCGATGGCGACATCAGGGAAAGTGCAACAGAAATAAACCGCCCGCTTTATGCAGGCAAGGATGGAAAGGCGAGGCAAGAGCTCACCGGCGGTCCGGCGACGGATCGGCCATGTAAACCCCACCCGGTGCAAGATTGGAATGGGAGCATTCAACAGCGGCCCGCTGCGCTCCTGATAATCGCATGAGCCGTCTGGCAACAGCCGGCCTCAGATAGATAATCGTCCGCGGGGCGACCCGCGACAGAACTCGGCTTACTGCTTGCTCGTTACATTTTTTCTTTGGATCAGACGAAAACAGCATGGACGTAGGCGTTTCCACAGCAAGCATATTCAACAAGGCCATGGTGGAGGATATCCCCGCCATGCTTTCGCCCATGGGCTGCCAGCGGATCGAGGTGTTCCTCAACACCTTCTCCGAGTACCGGCCGGACTTCGTGCGCTTGCTGAGGAGCCGTATCGACGAGGCGGGGCTTGAAGTCTACAGCGTCCATCCCATGAGCAACCAGTTCGAGGCACAGCTCTTCTCCATCCATCCCCGGCAGAAGGCAGACGCCTTTTCCGTGTACCGGGACGCCCTGAACGCCGGGCGGATCCTGGGCGCCAGCCACTACGTGATGCACGGGTCCCCCCACCTGGGCGGCACGGCCAAGAACCTGGAGTTCGAACGGATCGTCCCCGTCTTTCGGGAGCTGTTGGATGTAGCCGCGGAGTACGGCATTACTCTGTGTCTCGAGAACGTGAGCTGGTGCTTCTTTCACGCCCCGGCCTTCGGCGCAGAGCTGCGGCGGTGGCTGGGGGATAGGCGGCTGAAGTTCGTACTGGACATCAAGCAGGCAGTCCGTTCCGGGGAGGACCCCTTCGCCTTCGTAGAGGCGGTGGGGGAGGACCTGGAGAACTGGCACCTGTGCGACTACGCTTTCGACGAGGCCGGGAAGCTGTCCTTGAAGATGCCCGGCAAGGGCCAGTGCGATTTCAGGGCCCTGGGGACCGCCATGGTGGAGAAGGGGTACAGGGGCCCCGCCTTCGTGGAGGTGTACAGCGACATGTATTCCGGACTCGACGAGCTGAAAGTGTCCTATGAATACGTCAATTCCGTCCTTTGTGATCTTTGAGAAGTACAGTTTGAGGTGTTGGTATGAAGCCTTACGAAGATGCAGCCCGGCCCGCAGAGGGGCCTGCATACATCCTGTAAAATGGCTAAGCCTGGCAAGACCAAGCAAACCAAAGGCGTGGACATCGTCATCATACTGCTGGTGACGGTGCTGCTCCTTTTTGGTCTTGTCTCTCTACTCAACGTGCTCTCCGACCCCTTCGACGGTACGGAGGTGGGGTTGGAGGGCTTTTTGAGCCGCTTGAATCTCGAATACTTCAACCGGCAGCTGGTCAGCATCCTCATCTCCCTGGTCGTAGCCGTGCCTATCGCCTTTCTCGATTACGACAAGTACAAGCCCTTCGTCAAGATAGCCTATCTGGTGATCTGCGCTCTGCTGGCGCTGCTGCTGGTGGTCAAGGTGAACACCCGCGGCATCTTCGGCTGGTACAAGATCGGCACCTCCCGGTCCTTTCAGCCTTCGGAGCTGGGGAAGGTGGTGCTGCTGGTGGCCCTCTCCAAGTTCGTTTCGGAAGCCTATGACCGGCGGGGCCATTTCAACAACTTCTGGGACGTGCTGCAGGCGGTGATCATCTTCGCCATCCCCTTCGGCCTGGTCATGATGCAGCCGGATTTCGGCACGGCCATGGTCTTCGCCGTGATCTTCATCGGCGTGGTGTTCGCCGCCCGGATCAGCTGGCTCTATATCCTGGGGGGCGGCGCAGCGGCGGTGATCAGCCTACCGCTCATCTATCGGTATCTGCTGTCCAAGGATCAGAAGGCCCGCATCCGGGTGTTTTTGGACCCCACGCTGGACTTGGAGGGGGACGGCTACAACGTGCTCCGGTCCAAGGAACTGGTGGGCTCCGGCGGCCTGTTCGGCAAGGGGTATTTCTCCGTGGGCACCCTGTCACAAAAGAAGTACGTGCCCGAGCGGCAGACGGACTTCATCTTTTCCAGCATCGCCGAAGGCCTGGGGTTCGTTGGCGCGGCCATCCTGATTTTGCTGTTCTTCCTGCTGCTGCTCAGGATATTGCTGGTAGCGCGGCGGTCCAAGGATATGTTTGGCCGGTGCCTCTGCGTGGGTACGGTAGCCATGATGGGCTTTCACGTGTTCGAGAACATCGGCATGAACATGGGCCTCATGCCTGTGACCGGCATCCCGTTGCCTCTCATCAGCTACGGGGGCAGCAACATCATGGCCACCCTGGTGACTGTGGCTATCGTGCTGTCGGTGAACTATCGAGCGTATAATCGGGGGCAGGTCACATGACGATCCGATTGCTCACTCGGTCGGACTTGTTCCAGGCCAGGGCCCTATGGGACACCGCCTTCGACGATCCGCCCGCCTTCGTGGACTGGTTTTTCGAAAACCGGTACTTACCGGCATGGTCCGTCGGCGTTTTTGACGGGAACAAACTGATCTCGGCCATCCATGGCACTCCAATGGACCTGTCCCTGGGGGACGGCTCCTTTACGGCCCTCATGACCTCCGGCGTGGCCACGATCCCGGAGGAACGTGGCAGAGGCCATATGTACGACGCCATGCGCTTTTTACAGGGGGAGGCGGAACGTCGAGGCGTTCGCGCCCTGTTCAACCATCCCCAGCGCCAGGGGGCCTATGCCCACCTGGGCTTTCGCCCCAGCACCTTCACGAAGTATTGGCAGGGGGAGGGAGAATTCCTGCAGGGGGAGATCGTCCCCTTCGAAGAGGGGGAGGCTTTTCGCGTCTATGCCGCCATGGCGGACCGCTATACAGGCTTCGTGCACCGGGATCGGGACGGGTTCCGCCTGAAGATGGCGGACTACGCCGCGGACGACGCCAGGGGGTTTCTGTTCCGGGAGGCGGGGAAGACCGTGGGCTACTGCATCTATTTTGCGAAGGAGGAGGTCTACGGGGAGGAGGTCCTGTCTCTGACGGGCTACGGCCCCCTGCTCCAGGAGCTGCGCCGCATCGCCAGGGAACGGCCTGTGTCCGCCAAGCTCCCGCCCGACGCCGACGTCCCGGGGGAGGTGGGCCCCCAAAACGTCATGCTGGCTTCGGAGGAGATCTGGCGGGCCATGGAGGCCTCCAGGAAGCCCTGCTTCTGCGTGGATGAATACTGATGAAAAAAGGGATTTGACCTGCGCTGCGGCGCAGGCAACGGCCCCAAATGCTTGCAGGTGAGCTGGAATGGGATTTGACCTGCGCGGCGGCGCAGGCCATGGGCACGGCTCTGGATCGCCACTGGCAATCCATTCACTACCGAACCCGTTCAAATCCCACGTTTCCTCATAATAAGAAATAAAGAGAGCAAATGCCCTCTTTATTTCTTGGCGGAGAAAGTGGGATTTGAACCCACGCACCGGTTATCCCAGTCTACTCCCTTAGCAGGGGAGCCCCTTATAGCCACTTGGGTATTTCTCCATATATGGCGGAGATGGTAGGATTCGAACCCACGGGCACTTGCATGCCGACGGTTTTCAAGACCGCTTCCTTAGACCACTCGGACACATCTCCGTGTTTTCGATGCCCCCCGCTTCCGTTCGAAGGGAAGTATACCAAAGAGGTTATCAAATGTCAATGCTTTTCCATGAACGAAATAATGGCCTAAAACCCTTGACTTTATTTCTTTTCGTGCTATGATACACCTTTGTTTGATCTGAATGGGAGGTTTTTATTCACATGGAAAAGATGCTCGCGGCGGCGTTGGCCCTGCTCATCGGGCTGTTGATGACCCGCGTGTTCAAGATGCTTCGATTGCATCTGCCGGACGTCACTGCGTTTTTGATCGCCGGCCTCATCATTGGGCCCCATTGCCTGGGGAGACTTGGCATCGAAGGCGTGGGCTTTACCTCGGCGGCGGAGGTGGAGAACCTGTCGGTGATCAGCAACACGGCTCTTGGGTTCATCGCCTTCTCCATCGGCAACGAGTTTTTGCTCTCTCAGCTCAAAGCCATCGGCAAACAGGCCGTGATCGTAGGCATCTTTCAGGCGCTGGCTGCCACCCTGTTCGTGGATGTGGCCTTGATCGGACTGCACTTTCTGATGCCTGACAAGCTGTCTATCGAAGCTACCATCGTGCTGGGTGCCATCGCTGCAGCCACCGCTCCGGCGGCCACGTTGATGGTCGTTCGCCAGTATAAGGCAAAGGGAAAATTGACGGATATCTTGCTGCCTGTGGTCGCTCTGGACGACGCCGTGGGTCTTGCTGTGTTCGCAGTATCATTTGGTATCGCCAACTCTCTCGTCACAGGAAAGACGGATATGGTGGGCATCATCGTGGAACCCCTCATCCAGATCGCCGCTTCCCTGGTGCTGGGCTCGATCCTGGGCTGGGTGCTGACCATGCTGGAGCGCACCTTCTTCTCCAACTCCAACCGCCTCTCCTTGACCATCGCCTTCGTGGTGCTGACGGTGGCCCTGTCTATGATCTCCTTCGAGATCGGCGGGGTCAGGATCTCCTTTTCGACCCTCCTGGTGTGCATGATGCTGGGGACGGTGTTCTGCAACATCTGCCCCCTGTCCCATGATCTGATGGAGCGGGCCGACAAGTGGACCGTGCCCCTGTTCGCCCTGTTCTTTGTGCTGAGCGGCGCGGAGTTGGAGCTGGACGTGCTGAAGGACGGGGCTGTGATCCTGGTGGGCGTGGTGTACATCCTGATGCGGTCCGTGGGCAAGTACGTAGGCGCCTACCTCAGCTGTTCTGCCACCAAATGCGATCCCGTGGTGAAGAAGTATCTGGGCATCACGCTGCTGCCCCAGGCGGGCGTGGCCCTCGGCATGTGCGTCACAGCGGCAAAGCTGGGCAGCGCCGACGGTATCCTGATCAAGAACATCATCCTGTTCAGCGTGTTGATCTATGAGTTGTTTGGGCCATTGCTCACCAAGTGGGCCCTGACCAAGTCCGGCGATATACAGCCCTCCGCTGTCAACGTGCAGGATCGCCGCATGAACAAATTCCAGGAGGCTCTGGCACAAAACGAAGTTTCCCCAGCCAGCATAAAACAGGCCCATCGGAATATGAACTGGCGCAAGAAAAAGGCGGCGAGGATGGCCAGGATCAAAAGGTAATAAAGCGAAAGACCCGTTTCCCCTCGGAAACGGGTCCTTTCTCGTATATAAGGATTGTTTATGGATCCTCGAATAGGAAGTTGGTGCGAGTCTGTCGCACGGCGTACTTTCTAAGCTCCCTGACCCAGATATCCTCCCCGGCGATGTTCAAGTGGCACTTGCCGTCTCCGCATATGTCCGCAGCCAACTGCCCGTCCGGCGCCTTCAGCTTGTCGGAGAAGTCGAAGAACTCGGCTCCGTGATCCGCGCACACCTGCGCCAGGCCCTCGTTGAAGGAGTTCCATTCCGGTTCGGCCTTGTTGTAAAACTTCTTGGTCACAGGGAATACGCCGGTGATGATGACCTGCACATCGGGGCATTTTTCATGGATGAGGTCGATGATCTTGCCGAAGTTGCCCCGCACGATCTCCCAATTCTGGATGGCAAGGTCGTTGAGCCCGAACAGGACGAAGGCCTTTTTGGCTTCGGAGCGATTGATCCCGTCGGTCATGGACACGGAGCCGCCCCGATAGGTAAAGTTGACACCGTCCGGGATCACGGTGTTCCAGCTGGCCACGCGGGCGCTCATGCTTGTGGCCGCCAGGAACTTGGCGTTCCCCAAGTAGTCGGGATCTTGTCGCCGTACGTCCCGAACTCGATGGGACAGGATCAGCGTCAGGGAATCGCCAACGAAAACGGCGTCGTCGAAGTACCCGTCGAACATGCCCGAATCCAGCATCTCGTTGGTGATCAGCTCCGGCGTGGGCTCAGGGGTAGGCGTCGGCGTGGGGACCGGCGTGGGCGTGGGCGTAGGCGTCGGCGTGGGGACAGGGGTCGGCGTGGGCGTGGGAGGCAGGGTGATCTTGACCTGCACCGGTCCGGCAGACGTGGGGGAGGGGGCTGAAGTGGGCGCAGCGGTGGGTGCTTCGACCGTGGCGGAAGGGGAGGACTGGCTGCAGCCCATGCCGATAAGCAGGAAAAGGCACAGCAGGAGCCGTACATATCGACCATACCGCATGGATTCTGACCTCCTCTCGTCTCATTGTGATGCATTATATCAATCCTGGGGACGCTTTGCAACCGTTCTTTACAGGAACAGCACGGGCACAGGTTTTCGTGCCGTCACGCTGTCCGGCGTCACCATGCAGTCCACCGCATGGATGCCCACGCCCGCCGCCCTGGCCGCCAGCAGCGCGTCCGCAAAAGCAGGATCGGTCTCTCGGTTGGCTTGCACCGAGAGTACGTCCTGCATCTGGATGACGAACAGCACGTAGGCGTCCGTACCGCTTTGCTGCAGTTTCGTCAGCTCACGCAGGTGTTTCACGCCGCGCTCGGTGGGGGCGTCGGGGAAGTAGGTCCGATCCGCCTGTTCCAGCGTCACGCCCTTCACCTCCAGATAGAAGGGGCGGCCGCCCTTGACTCCGCAGAAATCGAACCTTGAATCGCCCCAGGTCACCTCCCGCCGTAGCGTCTCCAGGTGCGGGAACAGCCGGGGGAGGTACTCGGCGGCGATGGCGTTGGGGGATTGGCTGTCCATGTTGACGAGCCGTTCCCCCTTATAGACGGAAATGAGGTCGTAGGCCGTCTTGCGCAGGGGATTCGCGCCCCGGCTCAGGATGACCCTGGACCCGGGCACCAAAAGCTCCCGGCAACGGCCCGTGTTCTTCACGTGGCAGACCACCGGTTCCCCGTCCAACAAAACGTGGGCGATGAACCGATTGGGGCGCTCTATGAAGATGGCTTCGCGAATGCTGTCGTACCTCATGAGCAGAGTATAGCTTTCTTTCGGCAAAATTGCAACGCGGTCTTGAAAGATGGGGGAAAGGAGAGTAGAATCGAGAAAAAAGATCGGAGATAAGAAGCATATGTCGATCATCTTGGGTCATCGGGGGGCGTCCGGCTACGCCCCGGAGAACACGCTGGAGGCCTTTCGTCTGGCCATGGACATGGGGGCGGACGGCTTCGAGCTGGACGTGCACCTCTCCAAGGACGGGGAGCTCATCGTCATGCACGACGAGCGGGTGGATCGGACCACGGACGGGTCAGGGTTGATCCAGTCCTACACTCTGAAGGAACTGAAGGCGCTGGACGCCAGCAACGGCATGACGAAGTATAAAGGGGCGAAGGTCCCCACCCTGGGGGAGCTCTACGACCTTATCCGGGACACTCGCCACGTGGTCAATGTGGAGATCAAGACGGACCAGATCGTCTATCCCGGCATCGCGGAGAAGGTGCTGAAGCTGGAGCAGGAGAAGGGCATGGAGGGGCGCATCCTCTATTCCTCCTTCAACCACTATACCCTGATGGAGCTCAAAGCCATCAAGCCCGACGTGAAGTACGGCATCCTCTACAGCGATGGCCTCTACGAGCCCTGGAAGTATGCCAAGTCCATCGGCGCCCGGTACATCCACCCCCACTGGCGCACGCTCCTCTATCCCGGCCTGATCGAGGGCTCCCTGGCTGCCGGGATCGGCATCAACCCCTGGACCGTGAACGACGAGGAGATCATGGCCCTGTGCATCCGACACGGCATCGGCGTCATCACCAACTATCCCGACAAAGCGTTGGCCATACGGGATAGGAAATGAGCAAAAGGGCGGCAGATTTGCCGTCCTTTTTCATTCATTTTAGGTTGACAAGAGGGAAGGGTCGGTTGTAGAATTTGTATGGCGTGGAGATTCGCCAAGAGATCATTTCAGAAAGAGAGGTGGACACCATGGATGCTGGCGGTAGTAGCGGCACAAGCGGATCGAACGGTCATATACATCGATGCACCGCAGCCATGGTGTGCCGCCGCATATAACCGATATTCCCTGTGCCTTTCTTCTTAACGAACCAAAAGGAAGGAGGCAAACATGTCGGAAAAAACCTATTCCCTGGAAATGACCATCCGTACCCTGTTAGGCAACAAGCGGTACTCCTCTATCAAAGACATCCTCATCACCCTGAACGCCGCGGATATCGCGGCTATCTTTGCTGAACTGGAGCCGGAGATCCTGCCCCTGCTATTTCGGCTGCTGCCTAAGGAGCTGGCGGCCGATACCTTCGTGGAGATGGATCCGGACCAACAGCAGCTTCTCATCACCCGCTTCTCCGATACGGAGCTCAAGGAGGTCATCGACGAGCTCTACATCGACGACGCAGTGGACCTGGTGGAGGAGATGCCCGCCAACGTGGTGAAGCGTATCCTGTATCAGGCCGATCCGGAGACCCGCAAGCTCATCAACGAGCTCTTGAAGTACCCGGAGGACAGTGCCGGCAGCATCATGACCACCGAGTTCGTGGAACTGGGCATGGGCTACACGGTGGAGGATGCCATCAAGACCATCCGGCGCACGGGCTTCGACAAGGAGACCATCAACGACTGCTTCGTCACCGGACCCGGCCGTACCCTGGAGGGCATCATCTCCATCCGATCCCTGATCCTCGCCCAGGACGACGACAAGGTGTCCGACATCATGGACACCAACGTGGTCAGCGTCAACACCATGGACGACCAGGAGACCGTGGCGGAGAAGTTCAAAAAGTACGATTTGACCGCCATGCCCGTGGTGGACGGGGAGAACCGGCTGGTGGGTATCGTCACCGTCGACGATGCCATCGACGTCATGGAGGAGGAGGCCACCGAGGATATCGAAAAGATGGCCGCCATCACGCCGTCGGATAAACCGTACCTGAAGACTGGCGTGTGGGAGATCTTCAAGCACCGCATCCCCTGGCTCATGCTCCTCATGGTGTCGGCCACCTTTACGGGCCTCATCATCAGCAGCTTCGAAGAAGCGCTGGCCGCCCAGCTGGTGCTGACCGCCTACATTCCCATGCTTATGGACACGGGCGGCAACTCCGGCAGCCAGGCCTCCGTCACCATCATCCGCGGTCTCTCCCTGAACGAGATCCATTTCAAGGACATCCTGACCGTCATCTGGAAGGAGGTCCGGGTGGCCGTCCTCTGCGGCCTCAGCCTGTCCGCCATCAGCTTTTTGAAGCTCATGGTCCTGGATAAGGTGGGGATGCTGGTGAGCCTGTCCGTGTCGCTCACCCTGGTGGTGACCGTGACCATTGCCAAATTCATCGGCTGCACGCTGCCCATGTTCGCGAAAAAGTTGGGCTTCGACCCTGCGGTCATGGCCAGCCCCTTCATCACCACGGTGGTGGACGCCCTGTCCCTGTTGACCTTCTTCAGCATCGCCAAGGCCATCATCGGCCTGTAAAGAGATATGGAAACCGTTGCAAATCGCCCCCTGGACGTGTCCGTGGTCCCCTGCGACGCCTATGAACATGAACGGTGCAAGGCCGCTTTGCGGGCCCTGTTGGAGCCCTTGGGCGGGCTGACCTTCGTCAAACCAGGGGACCGGGTAGTCGTCAAAGCCAACCTCATCACTTTTTTGAAGCCGGACAAGGCGGCCACCACCCATCCGGTGCTGTTGAGCGCGCTCACGGAGCTGCTGCGGGAACGGGGCGCTTCCGTCGTCATCGGCGACAGCCCGGGCGGGCCCTTCAGCCTGCCGTATTTGAAACGTGTTTACGCCGCCACCGGCCTCAACGACTGCGAGAGGGCCGGGGCCACGCTGAACCAGAACACCGCCATCAAAGAGGGAGTATTCCCCGAGTCGAAGGTGATGCGGGAGTTCACCTACACGGCGTATCTGGACGACTGCGACTACATCATCGACTTCTGCAAGCTGAAGACCCACGGCATGATGGGCCTCACCGGCGGCTGCAAGAACATGTTCGGGGCTATCCCCGGCACGGACAAGCCGGAGTATCACTATCGCTATCCCAACCCCACGGATTTCTCCCGGATGCTGGTGGACATAAACGCCTATTTTAAGCCCGTATTGACCATTTGCGACGGGATCATGGCCATGGAAGGCAACGGCCCCTCCATGGGCAAACCTCGGAAAATGGGGCTTCTGGCGGCCTCAAAATCGCCCCACAAGCTGGACCTGGTGCTGGCCGCCCTCATCCATATGACCCGGGAGGACGTGCCCACCCTGATGGCCGCCTACGAGCGGGGACTCATCCCCGGCACAGTGGCGGAGTTGAATGTTTCTGAAGGCTGGGAGCAGTTCATTTGCCCGGACTTCGAGACCATCGGCGTGAAACGGGGCATCCTGTTCACTGATAAATACTCCGGCATCGTGGGCAAGCTTTGGGCCGGCATCATGAAGGCCGCCGTCCAGCCCCGACCCCAGGTGAAGAAGGAGGACTGCATCGGCTGCGGCGAGTGCAGTAAGGTCTGCCCCGCCAAGGCCATCACCATGATCGACAAGAAACCTTCCATCGACTATACGAAGTGCATCCGCTGTTTCTGCTGCCAGGAGTTCTGCCCCATCGGCGCCATGAAGGTCCGCCGCACGGGCATCAGCAAGTTTTTGGAAAAGATCAGATAACAAATCATTGTATGAAGGAGAGACCTATGCGCGAGCTGTTGTGGACCCCCAGTGAAGAGGTGCAGAAGGCGTCCAATATGTACGCCTTCATGGAGCTGGTGAACCGGGAGAAGGGCCGGAACTATCGGAACTACAGGGAGCTCTATCGCTTCTCCGTGGACGAGCCGGAGGCCTTCTGGGACATCCTGTTCCGGTATCTGGACATCGTCCATTCCGTGGGCTACGAGAGGACCGTGGACGACATCCACAGATTCCCCGGAGCCAAGTGGTTCCCCGGCTGCCGACTGAACTATGCGGAGAACCTGCTCCGGCACGAGGCGAACGACGAAGCGTGCCTGATCTTTCGGGGCGAGGACAAGGTCCGCCGGGTGCTCACCTGGAAGGAAGTGAAGGAACAGACCTTCCGCCTGGCTACGGCCCTACGGGAGCTGGGCGTGGGGGCCGGGGACGCGGTGTCCGCCTATCTTCCGAACCTGCCCGAGACCATCATCGCCATGCTGGCCACCGCGGCTGTAGGCGGAGTCTGGTGCTCCTGTGCCACGGATATCGGCCCCGGCGCCGCCTTCGACCGGCTGGGGCAGGTGTCGCCCAAGGTATTGTTCACCACGGACGGCTACTACTACAAGGGCAAGGAGTTCGACACCCTGCCCAACGCCGCCCAGGTGGCGGCCCGCATGGAGGGGCTCAAAAAGGTGGTGGTGGTCCACTACGCGGGAAATACGGTGGACGTCGCCAATGTTCCCAACGCCGTGCTCTATGAGGATTTCCTCGCCAAGGCCGTGCCGGAGCCCTTCGTCTACGAGCAGCGGGAGTTCAATGATCCCACCGTGGTCATGTTCTCCTCCGGCACCACGGGCAAGCCCAAGTGCATGGTCCAGTCCGTGGGCGGGCTTCTCATCAACCAGCTGAAGGAGCTGGTGCTCCACCACGACATGAAGCCCTCCGACAGGATGCTGTACATCACCACCTGCAGCTGGATGATGTGGAACTGGCAGGCGGCCACCCTGGGGGCAGGCAGCTCCATCGTCCTCTACGACGGCAACCCGTCCTATCCCGATCTCGACGCCATCTGGAAGGTGCTGGAGGAGGAGGGGGTCACCGTCTTCGGCCTCTCCGCCAGCTATATCCACGCCCTGATGGCGGCGGGCTTCAACCCCAGGGAGCATGCGGACCTACGGAAGCTTCGCATGATCTCCCAGACCGGCTCCGCCCTCAGCGAGGAGGGGTTCCGGTTCGTATATCGGGAGATCAAGCAGGACCTGCACTTCAACTCCATCGCCGGCGGCACGGACATCAACGGCTGCTTCTGCATCGGGAATCTGCTGAGCCCCGTGTACGTAGGCGAGCTGCAGGCCCCGGGCCTGGGCATGAAGATCGAGTGCTATGACGAGAACGGCAAGCCCATCCGGGACACCCAGGGTGAGCTGGTCTGCGAGATTCCGGAGCCCAGCATGCCCATATGGTTCGCCAACGATCCCGACGGCGAGCGGTACATGAACGCCTACTTCCGGGTGTACCCCGGCATCTGGCACCATGGAGACTACGTTCAGTTCAACAGCGAGACCGGCGGCGTCACCTACTTCGGTCGGTCCGACTCCGTGCTGAAGCCCTCCGGCGTGCGCATCGGCACCGCGGAGATCTACAACATCGTGGAGAAGCTTCCGGAAGTCCAGGACAGCCTGGCCATCGGTCAGATGTACCACGACGATCAGCGGATCCTCCTTTTCGTACAGCTTGCCCCCGGGGCGGAGCTCACCGAGGAGCTGAAGAAGCGGATCAAGAAGGACCTGCGCACCAAGGCGTCCCCCCGGCACGTGCCGGCCCTGATCTACGCCGTGCCGGACCTCCCTAAGACCTTCAACGGGAAGAAGGTGGAGTCCGCCGTGACCAACCTGGTGAACGGACGGAGGATCACCAACCGGGAGGCCCTGGGCAACCCGGAGTCCTTGGACTACTTCGAGGCTCTGCTGCCGGAGCTGCAGAAATAAAACGGGTACGGGTCGCCGCCTCTAGGGCAGCGGCCCTTTTTAGAAGGAGAAACCAATGATACGGATCGGCTGCCATCTTTCCCCTTCCAAGGGGCTGCTGCGCATGGGCCAGGACGCGTTGAGCATCCGGGCCAACACCTTCCAGTTCTTTCTTCGCAACCCCCGGGGCAGCAAAGCAAAGGCTCTGGACGAAGCCGACGCCGCGGCCCTTATGGCGCTGCTGCGGGGGAAGGATATGCTGCCTATCGTGGCCCACGCCCCCTATACCCTGAATCCCTGTGCCGCCGATCCCCGGGTCCAGGAGTTTGCCGCCATGGTCATGGCTGACGATCTCGTCCGCATGGCATCGTTCCCCGGCAACCTCTACAACTTCCATCCCGGCAGCCACGTGGGCCAGGGGAGCGAGGCGGGCATCGAGAAGACGGCGGCCCTCCTCAACACCCTGCTGACGCCTGACACGGCCGCCACCGTCCTCATCGAGACCATGGCGGGGCAGGGGAGCGAGATCGGCGGCACCTTCGAGGAGGTGGGGGACATCCTTAGCCGGGTGGAGCTGCAGGAAAAGATGGGGGTATGCTTGGACACCTGCCACGTGTTCGCCGCGGGTTACGACATCGTCCACGATCTAGATGGAGTGCTGGAGCAGTTCGAACGGTATATCGGCCTCGATCGGCTCAAAGCCCTCCACGTCAACGATTCCCTGTTCCCCCTGGGGAGCCGCAAGGACCGGCATGCCCCCATCGGCAAGGGGTGCATCGGCCTCGACGCCCTGCTGGCGATGGTGAACCATCCGGTCCTGACCCAGCTACCCATGATCCTGGAGACGCCCCAGGAGGACCTAAGCGGCTACGCCCGGGAGATCGGGCTCCTGCGGGGCGAAGCCGTGGACAATTTGTAACAAATCGGGCCTAAACTTGCTTTTAGGCGGCAGATTTGCTACTATGACATCAAATATGGGGAAGGAGTCGAAACGGGAAAGCCCATGGATCAGGGAACATCCTATCGCACCGTGAAGGGGCCCGCCAGCGTGGAGCTGGTGATCAACAAGTCCCGGTTCATCGGCCAGTGCTTTCCCATCTCCACGGAGAGCGAAGCCTTGGAAAAGCTGGCGGCCCTCCGAAAGCAGTATTGGGACGCCACCCACAACTGCTACGCCTACTCGGTGGGCAAGAAAGGGGAGATCGCCCGCTTCTCCGACGACGGGGAGCCGGGCGGCACGGCGGGCATGCCCATGATGGACGCCCTTCGGGGGGCGGGGGTGACCGACGTTCTGTGCGTGGTGACCCGTTATTTCGGCGGCATCCTCCTGGGCACCGGGGGCCTGGTGCGGGCCTATTCCCGGAGCTGTTCGGAGGCCATCCGGGCGGCGGGGATTGTGCGCATGACGCCCTGCGATCTTGTGGCGTTTCAAGTTCCCTACCATCAGTGGGCCATGTTCCAGCAAGAGGCTCGCAAACAGGGCGCGTCGCTGGGACCGGAGTACGGGGAGAAGGTCAGCTGCATCGCCGCCGTCGAGGCGGAGAAGACGAAAACATTTATGGATGCTGTTTACGACCAGAGCGCCGGTTCCCTGACGGGACAGGTGATCGGCCGGGAGTATCGACCTTTGGAGGATCATGAGGAAGGGTAGAGGGTTCCAATTCCATATCCTGTTGCTGGCGGTCGTCCTGCTGTTGACGGCCTTTCCGGTGTGGGCGGAGAACGAGGAGCCCCTGACGTTGACCGTGGAATCGGACCCGGACTGCCTGCTCAGCGAGGCCGGGGACATGACCTTCTTCCGGTTCACCCTGAAAAACACCCTGGAGGAGGATTACGTTCTCGATGATCTGACCCTTCAGGGAGATCTCCTGGAGGAGCCTAAGCTTATCTCTGAATCCCTCACTATTCAGGCCAAAGACGTTTTGGAATTCACTCTGGAAAAGGTGCGCATCGAAGAGGACGAATTCGACCGGGATCTGTCCTTCCAGCTGACATGGCAGACTGTCACCTTCGCACCGGAGGACGAAGCCCATGAGGATCCCATCAGCACGGCTCACATGCTGTCCGTACCCATCCGCATCGAACGGTTCATTGAGCCAGTGATGGGCATCAGCGTGGAACCGGATGTGCTGCTGGCCAGGGAAGGGGACCCCGTCACGGTCACCTATACTCTGAGCAACGACACGAAGTTCGACATGACCAATCTGACGCTGCAAGATATGGGCGTCAATCTGCCCAACGTGACGCTGCCGAAGAATACGCTGAACGCCGGGGAAAAGATGGAGGCCAAGGCCACCGTTTCCATGGGGAGCAGCACGCTGGAATTGAATCCCACGGCCCAGTATACGGTGAGGGGCGTCGAATCCAAAACTTCGGTCCCTCAGTCCGTGACCGTGGAATTCGTGCATGTGGAGCTTTCCATGGTGGTGGAGAAGTATCCCGCCACCGCAGAGGGCACCCTGTTTCGGATCACGCTCATCAACGAGGGCACGCACCTCATGACCGATATCCGCCTGACGGACGAGATAGGCACCCTGATAGAAGATGGGATAACCCTGGACGCAAAGGAGGAGAAGACCGTCTCCTGCACGGTGCCTTCGGCCGTTTCCTCGGGGTCCGTCCGATACATCTCCTTTGAGGCCACCGGCGTAGACTGTGTGGGCGGGACCATCACCGTCAAAAGCCCCTCCGCCTATGAGGTGCTTCCCTTCGTGGACTCCGATCAGGTGCGGTTGAAGCTGTCTGTCACCTTGGAAAATTCCACCCAAAATGACGACGGTTCCAACAAGTTGAACGTACTATTCGAGATACGAAACGATTCCAAGGTCCCCATCCGGAACGCCGTGGTCACCGAGGGCGACTATTTCAAAGGCGTGGTCAACGAATACGACTTCTTGTCCACCGGCGCCACCACCTTTGAAAAGGAGTTCGTGGTCCCGGCGGGCACCCGGTCGCTGACCTTCGTGCTGACCGCCATGGACCCGGCCCAGAACCAGTACGCCTCTATCCCCATGACCTTGGACCTTTCCCCCTTGACGGCGCCCAAGCCCACCAACCTGCCGCCCATCCGACCGGGAGAGCGGGTGGACGTGACGGGCACCATCTATGATACGGAGCTGTATGCAAAGATTTTCCGCATGGTGGCCCTGATCGTGCTGGCGCTGCTGCTGGTGTTCCTGCTCCTTTCGGTCATCTTCCGGGTTGCGGAGCTGAACCTGCGGCGCTGGCTGCCCAAGGAATCCGCCATCCGTCCCTTCGGCCTGCGCAAGACGCCTACGGGCCCCATACCCGTCAAAGCGGGGGGCGACGCGGTCCACGACCAGTTCGGATATCTGCAGCCCGCCAAGCTACGGTATATGGACCGGACGGATCGGATGCCCGCCGTGGGCCAGGAGGAGGAATCCGCTAAAGCTGTTTCTTCCGTGACGATCGTTTCCAACACGGCCGCCAGGACCCTGGCGCCCGCCCAGACCACGGGGGCCAAACCGGCCCGCCGGACGGGGGAGATCACCGCGGTGCCCATCCACAAGACCCATACGCGGCCCGTCATGATGTCCTCGGACGATACCATGCCCTTCGCCCCGGTCCATGAGGGACAGGCGGCGGAGCCTGCCGCGGCGGACCAGCCGACAGAGCAGGAAAGGACCGACGGCAGGCAGCCCCGGGAGGTATCATGTATCAGAACTATATCTTTGACCTCTACGGAACGCTGGTGGATATCCGCACCGACGAATCCATGCCCTCCCTGTGGCGGCGCATGGCCCTGTTGCTGTCCCTGCAGGGGGCGGCCTATGGCCCAAAGGCGCTGTGCCGGGCGTATCAGGAGGCTGTGGCGGGGGAGATCGACCGATGCGCGGCCCGGCGGATAGGCGTGCCCAAGGAGCATATCGAGCCCGATATCCTGCGGGTCTTCGAAAGCCTGTACGCCCGCAAAGGCGTTACGGTCAGCCAGGACAGGGCGGAGGATGCCGCCCTGCTCTTTCGCACCTTGTCCCTTCGTCACATACGGCTGTACCCTCAGGCGGCAGAAGTGCTGCGCACCCTGCGAGCCCGGGGGAAAGGCGTGTATCTGCTGTCCAACGCCCAGGCAACCTTCACAGTGCCGGAGCTGAACAAGCTGGGCCTGACCCCGCTTTTCGACGGCATCGTCCTATCCTCCGACGTGGGCGTCAAAAAACCGGACCAAGCCATCTTTCAGCAGCTGCTGATACAGTATGGGCTTCGTCCGGAAACGTGCTTGATGATCGGAAACGACGGGACGGCGGATATCCAGGGCGCCGCGGCAGTGGGCATGGAGAGCCGGTACATCCATACGGGCATATCCCCGGATCGACCGGCGTCCCTGCCGAAGTCGTGCCGGGAGATACGCAGCTTACGGGAATTGCTATAACTTTATGGCTGACCGGGAGCCGTTATCAGGAACCGCCCGTCGAAGACGGCGGCGAACCGGCCCCAATCCTTCCAGCCGTCGGCCCCTTTGCTGGTCCAAATTAGGGTCAGCTCCTTGACGCCCGAAACGGGAAGGGTAAAGTGAAGGGGCGCGGAGGCGTCGTCCATATCCTTGAATTCAGCTAATAGTATTCCATCGCCGAAAACCTGCAGGGTGGCCGAGGCACGGTACAGGTCCGCCTTCTCCCCCTGAGGGAAGGCCACCGTCCCGGCGAAGGTGGTGAAATCCTCGTCCAGGGCGAAGGTGACGGACCCCGCGTCCGCCCAGAGGCTGTGGGCGTATTCGTTTGCCTGAACGTCCGACAGGACTTGATCCCGGACCACGGTACTTATGGCGCCGGTCCGGGGGCTGGCCGTCTCGTCCCGCAGGATGGGGCGGTCCACCAGATAGAAGATCATGGCGGTCCTTATCTCGGCACGCAAAGCCTTTACCTGCTCGGAATCGATCCACAGGAGCGCTTCCCCCAGCAGGGCGCAGGCACCGTCCAGGTTCTCCGCTTCCCGCATCGACTGAGCGCGGGATAAGATATCCGCTTCGTATTCATGGCGGATCAGCTGATCGAGATATTCCAGTTCATAGGAATCGGGCGATTGCTTTAGCAGGTCCGCCACATAGGCGAAGGCCTTTTCCGGGCCGTCCGTCTGAAGGAGCCGCCGAGCTTCCTCCGTTCGGTTGTGATAGATCTGTCCGGCTTTCAGCTTGCTCACGTCCTCTAAGGCAGCGGCAAGATCGTCGTCCTGCCCGAACACCTTGAGACACGCTGCAAGCGTATTCTCAGCGTCCTCATATCGACCCTCCGCCATGGCGGCCTCCGCCTGGTCCAGGGTCGTGTTTTTATAGAGGGCTTCCGCCTGCATCAGCCGGAACGAAGCGCCCTCGTCGGCGATCAGAGACCGGTGGTAGAGGGGGATGGCTTCCCCAAAATTACCTTCTTGATAGAGAGCATCGGCCTTGGCAAGGTCTGTCCGGGCCTGCTCCATTTCCTCCGCATCATGGCGGCAGCGGGACACATCCTGCTGGGGCAGGCCGGTTTTAGACAGGGCGGAAAGGATGCCCATGATACGATCAAAGCTGATATCCTTTGCGTAATACCGTTTAAGCTGATCCTCCACGTACGCTTTCAATTGGGCCGCTGACTCCCGGCTACGCGTTTCTGAGGCAGCAAGGCGCGCGTCATAGACGGCGCCCGCGTCCGTAAACTGTTCCCGATGCAGGTCCATGGTAAAACGAAACAGGGGGTCCAGCAGCACCGCCCCCGCCAGCAGCAACAACAGCAGCGATATGAGGATGATCCACTTGCCTGTTTTCATTTGAGTTCGATCACCTGGATGCCGTCCTGATCGTAGAGGAGGGCGCCGCTGGTCAGGAAGTAATCCATGTCGATGGCGTAGCTGGAGCGCTCCGACGATCCGATGTATACATACCGAACACCGTACTTTTCGAACAGCTCCCCGTTATCCGCCGGGGCTTCGAACATGGCGGAGATGTCCGCCTTGCGCTCGCTGGTGTCGATGCCGTGATAGTAGAGGAACAGGTCCGGCCCGCAGACGATGCTCCGCCCTGTCAACACCGACACGGGGTTCAGGTGCCAGTTGCAATCCGCCAGGAAGACGCCGTGGGCGTCCGTGTTGTCGCGGATATAGTCTGCCGCCTGGATGTCCGCCCGGTTGAAGATCATGTAGGAGCTGCGCCATTCCCGCAGGATGGTCATGGGCCCGGAGATAAAGAGGGAAAAGCCCAGCAGGAAGGCGAGCAGCGCACGGCTGGCGTAAACGCCCCTGTTTTTGCCGCCAGCATCCCGGGAGGAAAGATACAGGGACGCGAACAAAAGTGCCATGCCGAGGCCCACAAAGCTCAACAGCAGCGCAAAGGAGAGGGACACGGGCAGGGTGCGGCTGCTGCTGTCCCCCAGCAGGCGATACAAAAGGTACGCCGCGACGGCGGAGGAAAGAAGGAGCAGCAGGGCGGCCCAGCCATCGCTCTCCCTGGTGGCGTGGGCTTTGATGATCTGCACAGAAAGATAGATCAAAAAGGCCAGCAGGAACAGCTCCGTGACCACGCCGAAGGCAGGCAGGTCCACGGTGCTGTCGTAGCGGTGGGATATGAAGGCCGACAGGAGCAGCAACAGCCCCAGCCCGGCGGCGGCGATCCCCAGCGCGGACAGGGCGGCGACCCGCGCCTTGGGGGCGGTTCTATATCGGTGGGCCAGCCGATGATCGAGGACGCTCAACAGCTTGGCCGTAAAAGCGCACAGGCAGAAGAACCAGGCGAACAGGAGCTTGTTGTTGTCGTAGATGTTGGGCTGGAAGACCACCACCTCGGAGACGAGCCACAGGACCAGGAAGCCTCGGGCGATCCGCCGATCCCGCCGGGACAGCAGGAGCAACTCGAAGGGCAGAAGGATGAACAGCCACCCAAGGTTCTTCACGTAGAACCACAGGAAGGAATCCACCTCGTTGGCCCAGTTGAAGTGGAGCCGCACCATGCCGCTTTCTGACGCTTGCTGGAAGGCGAATCCAAAGAGCTGGGGCGCGGCCAGGAGTACCGCAAGGCACCCGTAGCAGCCCCACTGCACCAGCCGCTTCCTGTCGAAATGACGCACCAGGTCCTCCACACAGTAGGTAGCGCTGACGATACCCAGGGCCAGGAAGGAATGGGTATGGATGAGGGGCAGCCCCCCGGCAAAGAGGATCAGGGGCGGCAAGGCATCCTTTCGCTTTTCAAAAGCGAACCGGATCAAAAGGTATAGGCAGGGAAATAGGAACACCCAGCCAAAGAGGGTGGCACGCTGGGGGATCAGCATGTCCACGATGGGGTTGACCCAGCGGAGACCGATCCGGGGCAGGTTGGTGGGGGTCACGTAGAAGTCGTTGAGCAGGTAGGAAAGGTTGTTGGCGTAGCTGCTTTCCCCGATGAGGGCGCCTACGGTGGAGGCACCGTTTAGCCGATCGAAGAAGTAGATGAACCCGAAGCCGCCGCCGATGAAGAAAAGGTAGGTGGCGAACCGGGCCCGATCCGACCGTTTGAGCCAGGCCTGGAAGGCGAAGTACACGCTCAGGATCACCAGGGCGTAGGCGTACAGGGCGGGCAGCAGGTAAGCCCAGCGGAGGCTGGATCCGAACTGGAACAGGGAGGCGCTGGGGACCTCGCAAAGGAAGGGGTAGTTGACGGTGTGGCCGGGGAAGATGCTGTATTCCGGCGGGAAGAAACCCTGCTCCGCCAGGCTGGAGATGAATCCCAGGTGCATGGCCAGATCCCCGTAGGTGGTCTGGCCCACGTAGTAGCCGTCCGACTTGGGCTGGAGGATATGGGTGGAGAAGAGGTAGGCCCCAATAAGAAAGATCGGCAAAAGCCACAGGAGGGGCAGGAGGGAGCGAAGGTCAGACGCTCTAGCTGCATGCGCTTTTTTCTTTTGCAGCAGGCACAGGACGGTGAGCGCGGCCATGAGCACGGCACCCAGGATATGGCTCAACGTGCCGAAATCCAGGACGAAGGAAAACAGGCTGGGGAGCCAGATGCTGCCGAACAGGCCCAGCGTCAGTCCCAACCACAAGCGGCGGGGGAAGGATTCGGTTGAAAACAGGTATCTGCCGATGAGGACGCCGGCCGTGGCGTAAAACAACAGATACAGGATGGACAGGATCATAGTACCTCCGAAAGACTTTGTTTGATTATAGCATGCTTCGATCTCTTTTGGAAACAGAAAACCCTCCCAAAAGGAGGGTCAGAACGTTGAAAATCTGTAAATCTTTTATTTCGTCAGAAACAGCACACCGATGCAGCCCGGGCCGCAGTGGGAGGAGATGGTGCAGCCGGCGGTGGTGATGATGATCTCGCCCCAGGGGCCGTACTTTTCCACCTCCGCCTTCATCCACTCGATGTCCTCCGCGGGGAAGCCGGAATGGGTGATGAAGATCCGGTCCCGCACGATGTCGGTCCGCCCGTCCAGCTGATCGTGGATGTAGGCGATGATGCACTTCTTCAGCTTCCCGAAGTACTTCTTGCCCACGGTCATGCCGCCGTTCTGGTCGTTGAGCACCCGAATGCTGGGCTTGATGCTCATGAGGTTCGCCCCCATGTGGGCGAGGGAGGAGCACCGGCCGCCTGCGTGGAGGAAGGCCAGGGTGTCCAGGATGAAGCTGGCGGAGTTCTTCTGATTCAGGGCCTTCACTTCCTCGTAGATGGTGGCGGCGTCCATGCCCTTCTTGACCCGTTCCCCGGATTCGCAGACCAAAAGGCCGGTGCCGGTGGACAGACAGCAGGAGTCGATCACGTATACGCCCGGGACCTCCTCGGCCGCCATGACCGCGTTCTGATGGGTCACGGACAGGCCGGAACCCAGGGAGATATGGACCACGTCGTAGCCCTGGCCGGTGAGACGCTGAAACACCTCCTCGTATTCGCCCACGCTGACCGCGCTGGTCTTGGGCAGGGAGCCCGTCTTCTCCCAGTTGTCATAGATCATCTCGTTGGTTATGTTGACACCGTCCAGGTACTCCTGCCCGTTCATGGTCACATGCAGGGGGATGAGCTCCACGTCGTAGCGCTCCGTCAGCATGGGGCCGATGTCGCAGGGGGTGTCGGCGGTGATCTTCACAGGTCTTGCCATAGGATGTTCCTCCTTAGTTGTTGAAAACCATAGTATCAGATTATGGCGGGTTCGTCAAATGGGAAAGGGGAAAGGGCATTATTTCGTGTACACGTACACGTTGCCACTCATGGTATCGATGTCGAACAGGGCGTCGCCGTCCCCCAAGGTCAGCTGCTTGGCGCCCACAGCGGTGTCGTTGAGAAACAGCTTGCCGGACATGGCGTCCAGCTCGATGGCGCAGGAGGCCTCCGTGGGCAGGGCGAGGCGGACCTCGCCGGAGGTGGTGTCTACCTTCAGATCCTTGGGCGTGCTGCGGAGCACGAAGGTGACCTGCCCGGAAACGGTATTGGCGCGGATATCCCGGCACTCGTCCATATTGCATTCGATGGGCCCGGAGACGGAGGAGACCTTGACCTTCCTCGAGGTGCCGGAGACGTTGATGCGCCCGGAGACGCTGTCGATCCGAAGGGACTCCACGTGAGAATCCAGCAGTGCCACGGCCCCGGACACGCTGTCGATGCCCGCTTCCTCCGCGATCATGTAGCTGGCTTCCACCTTGCCCGAGACCGTGTTGAGCTCCAGCTCCTTCACCTGAAGATCAGCTGCCGAGATGGAGGCGGAGACGGTGTCGATCTCGAGCTCCTGCAGCCGGTCCGCCAAGGTGCGGGGGAGGGACAGGACCAGATCCTTCCGGGGGAGCTTCCCCACGTGGTTCTTCTTGCAGGCCTGGATGCGGAGCTTGCCGCCGCTAACGCCGTAGCGCAGGGCGTCCTTCTCGCTGATGGTTCGATCGGCGGTCTCCTGGAAGCGGATCACATCCCCGTCCGTCAGCTCCACCTTCACCGACCCGCTGATCCAGTCGATATCTAGCTCCTTCAAATCGTCCGCCTTGACGGAATAGGCCCCGTCGGCCGAATAGGGGTTCTTTAGGTCCTTGTACTTCTGGGTGACGTTGCTGTGATCGCTGCTGCTCTCCCGGCCTGAAAACAGGGAGTTGGCCACTCTGCCGGCCAAGAACAGCCCGGCGCAGATGCAGAGCACCAGGCACAGACACACGATCAGGATGATCCATCCGGTTCTACTCATCGTTCTTCGCTCCATTCCTGTAGATACGGTTCCATGAACCTGCTGGAGAACAGTATACGGTCATTTCCCTGAAAAAGCAATCCTAAAGGCCGCATTTTGCGACGGTCCTATTGCTTTTTACCGCAGGATTTAGTACAATGCACAGTGCTTTTGACAGGAGAATCATGCTATGACCATATTCGAATTGTTCATCTTGTCGGTGGGCCTTTCCATGGACGCCTTCGCCGTGGCGGTCTGCAAGGGCCTGGCTATCGGCAGGATACAGTGGAAGCACGTGCTGATCGTGGGCCTCTGGTTCGGGGGCTTCCAGGCCTTGATGCCCCTCGTCGGGTATTTCTTGGGCAGCAGCTTCGCCGAATACATCGCCGCCGTGGATCACTGGATCGCCATGATCCTGCTGGTCCTCATCGGGGCCAACATGGTCCGGGAATCCCTGGATAAGGACCCGGAGCACGTTAACCCCTCCCTGGGCTTCAAGACCATGCTGATCATGGCCATCGCCACCAGCATCGACGCCCTGGCCGTGGGCGTGACCTTCGCCTTTCTCGAAGTCCGCATCCTGCCCGCCGTCACCTTCATCGGCGTCATCACCTTCCTGCTCTCCGCCCTGGGCGTGAAGATCGGCAGCATCTTCGGCACCAAGTACAAGAGCAAGGCGGAGTTGGCCGGGGGCGTGATCCTGATCCTGCTGGGCATCAAGATACTGCTGGAGCATCTGGGACTGTTGCCGTTCTGAACGGAAAAAAAGAGGGCCGCGTCATGCGGCCCTTATGCGTGTCGCTTATTCCCGATATCCGAAATGGAGAAGGGCTTCCAGGACGCCGCCGCCCACGGAGAGAGCCTTGTCGGAGGCGCAGCGGCAGTGGTCCGGCTGACAGCGGGGGTCCACGTCGCCGCTTTTCATGCCCTCATGGACCCGAATACCCTCGGGCAGGATGCCGCGCAGGATGCCGCTGATACGGCAGGTGACGGGCGTTTCGTCCACATATGCCACGATCTCGTCAGCTTGGACCTGGTCGCCGATGGCGCGGAGAGGATGGAAGACGCCGGCCTGGGGGGCGCGGATGATCCGCTCCACGGTGTAGCCGCCGATGTTGCCGGGAACGCCCGTATTGGGAGCGGCGGCGCCCGCGTAGATGGTCCGGCCCAGGTAGTGGCCCCGTTGGGTCTCCACCACCGCGTGGCAGTCACGACCGGCAGTGAACCCGGGGCCCACGGCTACCACGATAGGGGCGTCGGTGATGGAGGAATCCAGGTTCACCTTGGCCAGGCGGGCGTCCACCACGGCATCAGGTCGCAGCAGGGACAGGGCCGTGCCCTCGTCGTCAGCGAACACGGGGATATGGCCTCGGGCCCAGATATCGTCAGCGTCGGCCTTCGTTATGGCCTGCTCCGCCGTGATGTCCTCCACGGTGCAGGCACCATGGAGGATCGCTTCAGAAAAGCACACCGTTCGACGGATGGAAGTGGGCTTTGCAAGGTCGGTCATAACCAGGGTAAACCCGCATCGAAAGAGGCGGACGGCGATGCCGCTGGCGATATCGCCCGCGCCGCGGATCAGGATCATGGCAGTACACTCCTGTTTTTTCTGTCAGTATACTCCCCGAACCGCCCGCCGTCAAATGATCCTTATCGGTACAGGTCCGCGGACACGTACACCAGCCCCTCGATGGAGGGGTAGCTGTCCTCGTAGGCGGTCTCCTTTTTGATGAGCTTGCCCTCGGCGTCGTAGTATTCCTTGTAGGTCACGGAGGTCCGGCCCCGGCGCTCCTTACGTTCCTCCACCCGTGACCCATGGGACAGGCTTTCGTCCAGCTTCACCTTGGTGCCCTTGGCGGGCAAGGAGCCGGTGCGCTTGGAGGTGATCTGGATATGGTCGAAGTCCGTGCTATGGATGCCGTAGAGGCGGACGGTTATGGTCTTGGCTTTCTTGTCGAGATGGGCGAAGATCACCAGCTCGCCCTCCGTGGAGTTGACGAACTTGAAATCTTTGTACCCGGTGGCGATGGTGGCGTCCCGGCCGATGGGCACGTAGTGCATGGGCCAGCTGTGGTGGTGGCGCTCGGTGATGGTCAGGTCCGCCATCATGACGGCGTTGAACAGGGTGGAGGACACCTGGCAGACCCCGCCGCCGTACTCCTTCTCATAGGCGCCGTTGCGGATGGCCGGTGCCAGATAGTAGCCGTTTTCCTTGGTACGATCCAAAATGGTCTTATTCATGCTGAACTCTTCGCCGGGTTCCAGCACAACGCCGTTGATCCGGGACACGGCCAGAGCCATGTTGTTCACCCGGTTCTTTCGCCCCAGGGTGGAGCCCTTGAAGGAGGTGGTGAAGGTGGAGAGCAGCGCATATCTCGCCTTGAGCTCCACTTCGGTCAGGTCAGCCTTGACCGGCAGCAGGTCCACCGTGAACGAGCCGGCGGTGGATTCGTCCGTAAGGGCACGCAACAGAGAATCTTCGTCGATCCGCTGGCCCTCTGCTTCCGGGATAAAGGTCAACGGCGACGACGGATCCTCCGAATAGAGGATCTTGGCGTCCTGGGCCGGGGACCCATAGAGATCGTTCAGCCGCTGATAGAAGGCCTCGAACACCTTCTCGTCGATGACCAGCCCGCCGGCGCTGCCCACCATCACGCCCATATCGGACAGCCGGTAGCTGACCACGTCGTTGCCTACGCACAGGTCCAGCGTTTTTTGCGCCGGATCCAGGAGCGTGGGAGAGGGCGAGGCGGTCCGGGACTGCCCTAGAATGCTGGTTTTCGTCGGTTTCTTGGCCCCTTCCGCCCGCTTGTCGGTACAGCCCCACAGCAGGCAGAACAACAGCATCAAAAGCAATACATGTCTCATGGAGGGTAGTATGCGCGATAAAAAGATTTTTACACGAAGGATTGACAAATGGCCACGCCTCCATTATAATCCATAAATGCGCGGTGGTGCTGGAATTGGCAGACAGGCACGTTTGAGGTGCGTGTGCTTCGCGCGTACGAGTTCAAGTCTCGTCCACCGCACCAGCGGAAAAGAGCATCCGTGAAGGGATGCTCTTTTCTATTTCTTCCAAATGAAAGGATAAAACCATGGCCAAGGCGCTGCTGTTCAATATCACCGGCGAGAAGAAGATGAAGCTGCTGTTTCTGCTGATGCAGTATGGGATAGTTGCTATCGAGGGGAAGTCGGAGGACTGCAATCGGCCCTTGGGGATGCTCCTTGGAAAGGGAGGCACATCCGCTTCACTTACGTTGGATGCCCCCTTTACGGAAGAGATGCTGGTGCTGGACGGACTCAGCGCCGAGCAGTTCCACGGGTTGCTGAACGGGATGCAGATGCTTCAGGCTACCGTGACCTATAAGGCAATTACCACAGAGCATAACCTCTGCTGGACGCCCAGCCGGCTCCATCGGGAGCTGGTAGCGGAACACGCCGCCATGAATCCATAAGAAAACAGGTCCTGCTTCTGGCGGGACCTGCTTTTGTTTTGGGTTATTCCTTTACCTCCGGCAGAGCGAAGTTCACGCCGCCGGGGACCACCTCCACGGTGAACCGCTTTCGTTCGATGACCTCCCCGTCCAGGGACACGGGCAGCAACCCCTTGGCGCTCTCCACCGTCAGCTTCTTCCCTTGGGTGTAGAGGACGATGTCCTTCATCCGCGGGTCCTCCAGATGGGTGCCGTTGGTGTAGGTGCCGATCAGGTTCACGAAGGAGAGACGGGAGATGGGCTTCACCAGGCAGACCTCGATGAGACCGTCGTCCACCTTGGCCCGAGGCGCACACTTGAAGGAGCCGCCCACGTACTGGGCGTTAGCGAAGGTGCAGAGGAGGATGTCGCCGCTATAGAAGGGCTCCCCGTCCACAGTGATGGTGCAGCCGGTCTTCATGGACTTCATGAGGGCGTGGACGATGCCTACGTAGTAGGCTCGCTGGCCGCCCATGAGGGGCTTGCGCTTCACGTTGTTCATGGTCTTCAATACGCCGGTGTCGAAGCCGAAGCTGAATACGTTGATGCACCAGCGGTCGTCCACCTTCAGGATGTCGATGGGGGCCGGCTCCGCCGCCAGCAGGGCGTTCATATCCAGGAAGCGCTCCCGGCCGCCGTAGATCTTCACGAAGTCGTTGCCGCTGCCGCAGGGGTAGACGGTGAAGCAGGCGTTTTCGTGACCGGCCACGGCTGAAGCCACCTCGTTGATGGTCCCGTCGCCGCCGCAGGCCACGAAGCAGAGTTTTTCATCAGGGGATGAGGCGATGCGCTTCTCCGTGTAGCGGGTGGCGTCTCGGGGCTCTCGGGTCACATAGAGTTCGCAGTCCGGGTGCTGGGCTACGGTCGCTTCGATGCAGGCCTTCGCGTCGCCCTGTCCGGCGGCTGGGTTATAGAGGAAGATGTGTTTCATGCATTCGCCTTCTTTCGATAGTGTACGTTACGGCAAAACGGAGAAGCTCAGCGCCACCAGCATCATCCCGAGAAAGTAGCAGGAGGTGTTGATGCGCAGCGCCCGCTTATTTTTGGTTCTGAACTTATAGATCGCCAGGAAGTGGTCGGCGATCATAAAGAGACACAGGCCCACGCCCAACAGGATGATATGGGCGCTGGGCAGCAGGACGGCGGCGGCGACGCCCAGGATGCCGTGGAGGGCTACGGTCAGCATATAGAAAAACGCCAGGCCGGTCTTCTCGCCAAGATCGATCCACTTGCTCCTCGTGGCGCCTAAGAAGATGCCGAAGAACGCCAGCAGCCCCACCGCCAAAAAGATCAGCGCCTGGGGGAACGCGCCGCCGAAAAAGAGGGTGCAGAAGGTGTAGCCGATGAAGCAGAGGTTGCAAACGGCGAAGGCAGCGCCGCCGGCGCCGAAGCTGAACAGCAGAAGGGCGTCGCCCATACAGGCGTAGAACATGCCCACCAGGGCCATGAACTGCCAGCCCCGGGCATAGCCGTTGGTCCAGAACCAAAACTGCCCGAAGAACAGGAACAGGGAGGACAGGAGGATCTTGTTCACCGCCCGCCGCCGAAGGCTGTCCCCGGTCTCTACGAACAGATACAGGCCCAGCAAGGATAGATAGAGGATGATGAAAACCGGTCTCATGGAGAGGACTCCTTATATTTTCATCAGTATAGCATGTTGGAATGGGAAAGAAAAGTGGTATACTGTAGATTCGTGGAGGGAATGAAGCATGCAGCGGGTGTTGGATTTGGATCTAGATTTCTTTCTGGAGGACTGCTGCCCCATGGCGGAACAGGGGCAGCGGCCGTCCCTGGTCGGCCATGAACCATGGGCGGGGGAGGCGGTGCGCGCATTTTTAGAAACGCGGTGCCTGCTGTCCAAAGAGCGCCCCATACCGGGACGCATTTTCGAGACCCACGACGGGGCCCTTGGCTACTGGAAGGAACTGATGGAGTCTGGAAAGCTCAAGGCTCCCTTTCACTTGACCCATGTGGACGCCCACAGCGACCTGGGCATCGGCTATCCCGGGCCGGGGTACGTTCTCTATAACGTGCTTTCCCTGCCGCCGAAGCGCAGGTTGGAGCTGGATCGGTTCTACCGGGAGAGGAAGCTGGACGAGGCCAACTACCTGCTGTTTGCCCTGGCCGCCCGGATCGTGGGCTCCCTGGAGAACGTGCGCCGGCCCTTCTCCCGGGAGGACGTGCCTCGTCAGATCCTTGCAAAGGACGGCGATCACATCCGCCTGCCCCAATCCTTCCCGGACCTGTTCGAACGGGTGAACGGACCGGAACCTCTCATTCCGTATCGTGAATACAAAGAAGACGACAGCTTTTGTGCTGCCGCCCCCTATGATTTCATATCCTTAGCCATCTCGCCCCGCTACGCCCCGGAGGCGGCGGATGCCCTCATATCCATCTTCGAATCCTATATGCGTTAGCCCCGCAGCGTGGCCTGATAGAAGCCCGAATAGAGGCCGTTTTTGGCCAGCAGTTCCTCGTGGGTGCCTCGCTCCTGGATGCCGTGCTCGTCGATGACCACGATCTCGTCCGCATTCTGCACAGTGGAGAGCCGGTGGGCGATGACCAGGGTGGTCCGGCCTTTGCTCAATTCGTCGAAGGAGTGCTGGATATCGGCTTCGGTCAGGGTGTCCAGGGCGGAGGTGGCTTCGTCAAGGATCAGCACCGGCGGATTCTTCAAAAACAGCCGGGCGATGGAAACCCGCTGCTTCTGACCGCCGGACAGGAGCATGCCCCGTTCGCCCACGTTTGTCTCGTACCCGTCGGGGAAGGTCATGATCTCCTCGTGGATGTGGGCCCGCTTGGCCGCCTCGACGACCTCTTCGTCGGTGGCGTCCAGCCGTCCGTATCGAATGTTCTCCAGGATGCTGTCCGCGAACAGGAACACGTCCTGCTGCACAATGCCTACGTTCTCCCGCAAAGAGCGCATGGTCACGTCCCGGATGTCGTGGCCGTCGATGGTGATGCTGCCCTCCCGAATGTCGTAGAACCGCAGGAGCAGGTGGCACAGGGTGGTCTTGCCGCCGCCGGAGGGGCCCACCAGGGCCAGGGTCTTCCCGGCGGGAATGAAGAGGTCCACGTCCTGCAGGACGTTCTGCCCCTCGTTGTAGGCGAAGGACACGTGGGAGAAGGCGATGTCGCCCTTCACGTCCTTCAATTCGATTGCGTCAGGCTTGTCCTCGATGGCGGGCTTGGTGTCCATGATCTCCAGAAACCGGGTGAACCCGGCCATGCCGATCATGTACTGCTCCGCAAAAGCGGCCAGCCGCTTGATGGGGGAGGTGAAGGTGGAGATGTACAGGGTGAAGGTGATGAGGGTCACCGTGTCCAGCTGCCGCCGATAGATCAGGTATCCGCCGCAGGCGAGGACCGCCACGTTGAACATGGCCAGGAAGAACTCCGTGCCGCTGTTGAAGACGGCCATGACCTTATAGAAATCCTTCTTGGCGGACAAGAAGTTTTTGTTGCCCTTCTCGAACTTTTTGATCTCGTACTTCTCGTTGGCGAAGGCCTTGGCAGTCCTGGCCCCGGAGATGGAGCTTTCGATGTCTGCGTTGATCTCCGCCATCCGCTCCTTCACCTGGCGGCTGGTGCGACGCATCTTGAGCCGGGTGTGCATCACGAAATAGACGATGACCGGCAGCAGGATCAACAGGCACAGGGCGAGCCGCCATTCGATGCTGAACATAGCGATGAATGCGCCAAGGATCGTCATGGTGGAGATGAGCACGTCCTCGGGGCCGTGGTGGGCCAGCTCCGTCACCTCGAAGAGGTCGTTGGTGATCCGGGAGAGGAGCTTGCCCGTGCGGATCCTGTCATAGAAGGCGAAGGGCAGGGTCTGGATGTGGGTGAAGATGTCCCGCCGCATGTCCGCTTCGATGAAGGTGCCCAGCCGGTGGCCCCAGTAGCCGATGACGAACTGCAGGACGGCCCGCATCATGTAGGCGCAGATGAGGCAGCAGATCAGGATCACGAATACCCGGACCAGGCCGTTGTCCGCCGTCATGGCGGGCAGCAGGGTGCGCAGGATGTACTGAGTCACAAGGGGGAACGCCACGTCCACGGCGGCGACCACCAGCGCGCAGGCAAGGTCCAGGATGAAAAGCCCCTTGTGGGGCCCGTAATAGGCTAAAAATCGACGCAACTTTTCCATAGGTCCAGTATACCGGAAGGGGCTGGATTTGTCCACGTATATTATTTAGTAAACGTACATATCGAGAGCAAGCATCAGCAGGTACGCTGTCTGGGTTACCAGGAGACCTATCTCCATGAGTACCTCGGAGAAAGTCGTTTTGCATATTCGCCGGATGGCCAACGCCAGGGGGAACACCATGGCGAGATACCGGGGCCCGCTCAAAAGCCAGGTGGCGCCGATGGAGATCGCGAAGTAGACCAGGGCCCACAATAGATAGCTGAGCTGCATTTTATTTCGATCCGTATACAGCAACGCCAGGGTACCGAAGCTGCAGACCAGGTTGGGGAGGCTCAGGGACAGCACCGACTTCAGGTCTCCGCTGTTCCAATACATGAAGGCGTATTCCACTTGATAGGACGCCGTGTTGAAGAAGAACCCCAGCTGTTGGTTCCAGTTCTCACGCTGGTAGGTGAGGAAGGTCAAGGGATGGCCGGAGACCTGCCAGTTGATGAATAGATAGAGGGCCGTACCGCAGCAGCCCAGCAGGAGACTCGCGATATATCCAGGCACCAGCCGAAGGGCCGCCTGCTTGTCCTTTCGGTATTCATCCAAGAACGAGGACAGCATCTCCAGGAACAGCAACCCCAGTAGTAGGACGCCCAGGGACCGGGTCAGGGCGGACAGGGCAGTGAACAGGCCGGCCAGCAGGAAGCGCTTCTTGCGGGCGAACAGCACGCCCAGCAGCGTCAGTAAAAGGAACAGGCCTTCGCTCATGGGCACCCGCAGGAAGGCGGCCCCGGGGAGCAGGAACAGCACCCGGGCACAGGCCATGGCCGAACGGCGGTCCAGATCCACCCGAAACAGCTCGTATGCGGCGGGCAGCAGGGCCAGGGAGAAGACCTGGGCGGCTATAAGGGCCCCGGTGAAATAGTCCTTGTTCCAGGTGGTCAGCCGGACCGCCAGAGGATAGAGGGGCAGGAACACCAACCGCAGCCGTTCGTTCCCTGCGTTCACGTACCAGTGCCGGGCGATGCCCATATAGTGGGCCACGTCGCTGCGGTAATACAGCTGCTGAAAACTGTGCAGGAAATCCCCGTGGGGGCGAGACAGCAGAGAGATGACGAGATACTGTACCAGCGTCACCACAATGCCGAATCCCACGAGGATGCCCCAGGCCCCAAGCCGCTGGCGGGGCATGTCTGGGGTGGAACAGGAAGGCAACCCACTGTCAAAGCGACCATCGGCCAGCCGGGTCAGGGCGGCGGTCAGGGTCAAGGCGAACAGGCCCGCGCTCAACAGCGCGGACAGCGTGCCCAATGACAGGATCGAATCCTGCTTCGACAGCCACCAGCCGAAGACGATGCAGCACAGGACGGGCACAACTATTCGAATGACGCGGACCGGTTTGTTCATACGCATAGTATACCACCATCCGGGGAGGCTGAAAAGTGCCTCGCATACCCCGGCAGGAATCGCATACAGTGAGATAGAGAAACACGCGGAGGAACGGTATGAGAGATATTTATCGAGATATGGCGGAACGGACCGGAGGCGACATCTATATCGCCGTGGCCGGGCCCGTGCGCACCGGGAAATCCACCTTTATCAAGCGGTTTTCGGAGCTGTTGCTGCTGCCGAATATGGAGAACGAATATGAGAAGGAACGTCTGACCGATGAGCTGCCCCAAAGCGGCGCGGGCCGCAGCATCATGACCACCCAGCCCCGGTTCGTGCCCGCGGAAGCGGTGAACGTGACCTTCGAGGAGGGCGTGTCCTGCCGGTGCAAGCTCATCGACTGCGTGGGGTACATGGTACCCGGAGCTGTGGGCGACCGGGAGGGGGAGGGCCCCCGGATGGTCACTACCCCCTGGTTCGATCACGATATCCCCTTCTCCCAGGCGGCGGAGGTGGGTACCACAAGGGTCATCCAGGAGCATGCCACCATCTCCATCGTCATGACCACGGACGGGTCCATCACGGACCTGCCCCGGGAGAGCTACGAGGATGCGGAGCGACAGGCCATCGAGGCGGCCAAGGCGGCTGCAAAGCCCTTCGTAGTGGTGGTGAACAGCAACAATCCCACCAGCGACACCGCTCAGGCCCTGGCGGAGGACATCAGGGAGCGATACGGCGTCACCGCCGTGCCCTTGGACGTGAAGAATATGTCCGGGACGGAGGTCCGGGACTTGATCACCAAGATCCTGTACGCCTTCCCGGTGAAGCTGGTGGAGATCAGCGTGCCGGGGTTCCTGCGGGCCCTGTCGGGAGAAAGCCCCCTGATGGAGGGCGTTTTGTCCCTGCTGCGGAAGCTGTCGCCCGAGGTGCAGACCGTGGGCGACTGTGGAAAGCTGGTGGAGGGGATGCAGTCCCTGGAGCATTTCAAAAAGGCGGAATGGGAGGGCGCCGATCTGGGTACAGGCACGGTGACGCTGGCCCTGACGCCGGAGGAAAGCATGTTCTACACCCTTTTGAGCGAGGAGACGGGGGTTGAGATCGCCGACGATTTTGCCCTGTTCTCCGCCATTCGGGAGTTCGCTGCAGCCAAGCGAGCCTACGATCGGCTGGCTAACGCATTGGAGGAGGCGGAACAGACGGGCTACGGCGTGGTCACCCCCTCCATGGAGGAGATGGAGCTCATGGAGCCGGAGATGTTCCGGCAGGGCGGCCGCTGCGGGGTGCGGCTCAGGGCCAGGGCCAAGGGGCTGCACATCGTGAAGGTGGACATCGACACGGAGGTGAGCCCCCTGATCGGCTCCGAGGAGCAAGCAAAGAACCTGATGGAGCATCTGAACGCCGCACGCCAGGAGGACGTGAACGCCCTGTGGCAGACCTCATTTTTCGGAAAAACGTTGCAGGACATGGTGACGGAAAACATGCAGGGGAAGCTGGGCGGCATGCCAGTGAACGTGCAGCAGAAGATGCAGGGCACCATCGAACGCATGGTCAACGAGGATTGCAACGGCCTTATCTGTATTCTGCTTTGAAATCTGGATACCCTAACTACCGGCCCACTTGGGCCGGCATTCTTTTTTCAGGAGGAAGCATGAACACCCGCACCGATATGGCCCATGAGGCGCTGCAGCGCTGCCCGACCCTCTCCGGCGTGGAGGAGGAGAACGAACGGAAGGGTCGCATGCGCATCTCCCGCATCCGGGTGCGAACCCAGGGGGCGGAACGTAAGCTGGATAAGCCCCGGGGCAGCTATATCACCCTGACCCTGCCTGAAGATGGGCTTTCCAGCAAGGAAGTGCGGCAGGAGGCGGGACGGTGCCTCGCTGCGGAACTGTCCTTGCTCATGGGGGAGGTGCAGAGCGTGCTGGTGGTGGGCCTGGGGAATCGGCACGTGACCCCCGACGCCCTGGGCCCCCAGACCATCGAAAACCTGTTCGTCACCCGTCATGTGCAAAACCATTTCCCGGACCTTCTGCCGCCAAACACCCGCACGGTGGCGGCCTTCGTGGCAGGGGTCATGGGCATGACCGGGGTGGAGACGGCGGAGGCGGTGACAGGCATCGCTTCCGTACTGGAGCCCGATCTCATCGTGGCGGTGGACGCCTTGGCGTCCTCAGAAAGCGATCATGTTGGGGCCATGGTCCAGCTGAACGACACAGGCATCTCACCTGGGGCCGGGGTGGGGAACTTCCGGATGGGGCTCAATAAGGCCACCCTGGGCATCCCGGTCATCGCCCTGGGCATCCCCCTGGTGCTGACGGCGGAGGCGATCCTATATTCTGGCCTGGTCCGCATGGACGCGGAGGACCTGTTCAGCAAGGCCAAGCGGCGGCTGGGCGGCGACTTCCTCTCCATGTGCGTCACACCCAAGGACATCGACGCCATGGTGAAGGACGGGGCCAGCATCCTGTCCTATGGACTGAATTTGGCGCTGTTCGGGGAGAATTATGGAGCGCTGGAAGGGCTCATGCGATAATCCGTTTCCCCCATGCATAGGGTAACGATGAGGAGGTATGCCCTATGAAACGCCGAAAGAACCAACGAACCCATGCCGGGAAGGAGGGCTTCATCCGCCTGTTGTTCGCCCTGCTGCTGTTCCTGTCCGTGCTGCGGGTGATCGACCTGCTGCCGCCGAAGGAGCCTGTGGCCGTGCCTACGATGGCACCCCTTACGCCCGCGCCGACGACGACAGAGGAGAAGGACGCTTCGCTATCCATTGAGGATGCTGAGACGGCGATCCTGTCCCGTGGGCTGGACCTAAGGGGGAAGGAGCCGAAGATACTCATATACCATACCCATACCACCGAAGCCTATACCGCCACAAAAGCGTCCCCCTATGTGCAGACCGGCTCCTATCGCACGGCGGACCCCAGCAAGAGCGTGCTGGCGGTGGGGGAGGCGCTGGCGGAACGGCTACGGGTACAGTACGGTTTTTCCGTGATCCACGACACCACGGATCACGAGCCGCCAAGCCTTAAGACCGCTTACGAACGGAGTGAGAAGACCATGCGCGGCTATCTCGAACGATATCCCTCCCTGGTCCTGTTCATCGACATCCATCGGGACGCCAGCTCGGATGAGAAGGATTTTGTAGTGGTGGACGGCTGCCCCACGGCCCGGCTCATGTGCGTAGTGGGGCAGGGGACCAAGTATGCGGATAAACCGGATTTTGATACAAATTTTGCTTTGGCATCGACGCTTACGGAAAACCTGCGGCATATCGATCGGCGGCTGGCGAGGGATGTGCGGGTGAAGACCGGGCGGTACAACCAACATGTGGGGCAGCTGAGCCTGCTCATCGAGGTGGGACATAACGCCAATACCCTGGAACAAGCCCTAAACGCCGTGCCCTCCCTGGCAGAGAGCCTGGCCCTGACCCTGGCCGACAGAAAAGCCTGCCAGCCGCAAAAAGAGTTTCGCGGCCTGTTGGTCCCCAACAGAGCGGGAATTGACAAAGAATAGGGAAAACGGTACAATCAAATCGAAGAATATGCTTAGGGAGGGAAGGCCCATGAGTACCATTTTCAAAGGCTCCGGCGTCGCTTTGGTCACGCCGTTCACCAACGGCGAGGTGGATTATACCGCGTTGACCCGGCTCATCGAGCTGCAGATCATCAGCGGTACGGACGCCATCATCGTCTGCGGCACCACCGGGGAGGCGGCCACCATGTCCACGGAGGAGCGAGTGGAGGTGATCCGCTTCGTGGTGGATCGTGTCAACCGACGGATACCGGTCATCGCCGGCACCGGCGGCAACAACACCGCCGCCGTCATCGACTTCTCCCGCACAGCGGAAGCCCTCGGGGTGGACGGCCTTTTGATCGTGACGCCTTTCTATAACAAGACCACCCAAAAGGGCCTTGTGGCTCACTACGCCGCCATCTGCGAGCAAGTACATATCCCCATCATCGTCTACAACGTGCCCTCCCGGACTGGCCTCAATGTGCTGCCCGCCACCATGCGGGAGATTTTAGACGTATGCGAGAACGTGGTGGGCATCAAAGAGGCCAGCGGCAACATCGAGCAGATGGTGAACCTGGCGGCCACATGTCCGGGCCTCGACATCTATTCCGGCAACGACGACCACATCCTGCCGGTCCTGTCCCTTGGCGGCAAGGGCGTCATCTCCACCATCGCCAACGTGGTGCCCTCCGAGGTCCACAACCTGTGCATGGCCTTCTTCGCCGGGAAGCTGGACATCGCCCGCAAGCTCCAGTTCAGCCTCCTGCCCATCTGGCGGGCCGCCTTCTGCGAGACCAATCCCATCCCCATCAAGACCATGATGGGCATGATGGACCTCTGTTCCCCCGAGCTGCGGCTGCCCCTCGTACCGCCCACGCCGGAGGATGAGGAGAAGATGCGCAAGGCGCTAAAAGATTTCGGATTGATCTAAGCTGAGGATTATATGGAAAAGAAAGTATTGATCAATGGGGCTATGGGCCACATGGGACAGGCGGTCCTGGCCGTCCTGAAGGCCGCCCACGGGGACCTGGTCCCGGCTGTGGGCGTCGACCTGAAGGCGGGGGATTTCCCCGGCCTGCTTTTCCCTTCGGCAGAAGCGGTGGACGTGCCTTTCGACATAGCCATCGACTTTTCCCGGCCCATGGCTGCCATGACGGTGCTGGAGCTATGCCTGCGGGAGAGGAAGCCTATCGTCACCGGCACCACAGGGCTGGGGGAGCCGGAGATGGCGCGGCTGAAGGAAGCCGCCAGGACCATCCCCGTATTCTATTCACGCAACATGTCCTTGGGCGTCAATCTGCAGCTTGCATTGGTGCGGGCAGCGACCCGTGTGCTGGGCTCCGCCTTCGATCCGGAGATCGTGGAGACCCATCACAACATGAAGGTGGACGCGCCAAGCGGCACCGCTATGATGCTGGCGGAAGCCATCGAGGCAGCTCGGGACGGGGAGAGCGAGCTGGTGTTCGGCCGGCACGAGACCAACAAACGGCGGGACAAGAAGGAGATCGGCATTCATTCCCTGCGGGGCGGAAACATAGCGGGAGAGCATTCTGTGTACTTCCTTGGCACCGATGAGGAGATCGTCATCACCCATCGAGCAGGAAGCAAAAGGGTCTTTGCAGACGGCGCTTTGACCGCAGCCGCCTGGCTTTTAGATAAAGAACCAGGGTTTTATACGATGGAGAACGTAATCAGTGTGTAGGATAAGTATGCAATCCGATTATGCAGCCTTTTTCCACCAAAAATCACGGAAAAAGGCCTTTTTTATTTGCATGTTCATAAAAAGTTCACATTTATAACGCTTTATTTTTTTGCAAATCATGGTATAGTGTTCATATAATGTTCATAAAATTCAGACCGATTTGAGATATCACAATATGTTGTGTCTGGAAAGGGGAAAACACACAATGAAAAAAGCGATCTCTTTGCTGCTGACAGCGATCATGGTCTTTTCGCTGGTTCCGGCCCTGTTCGTAAGGGACGGTGTTGCAGCGGAAGACAAGTACGTCCGGAATAAGACATCCGGCGTGATCAATGTGTACAAGGAGGCAGGCGACGCCAATCCTGTGGTCGGTACGCTGGCTCCCAATGCAGTTGCAAAGTATGTGAGCGTCAGCGGCGCCTTTACGCGCATCGCAAATCCTTCCGGCTATGTGAAGACCGCTGAGGTCACCGCTCCATATGACATCACCCTGACGGTGAAAGGCGGCCTGTTCCTGTATGATGGTTTGGATCACAAGGTGACTGTCTCCATCAAAAACGGGGAAGGATTCGTAGTGGAATACTCCACTGACGATGGCAAGAGCTGGACTACCACCCAGCCCAGCCTCAAGGACCCCGGCAAGCTGAAGGTCAAGGTACGCGCCTGCAAGGACAACGTCATCCTGAACCATAAGGAAGTGACGTTGGAGATCACCAAGACTCCGCCAGAGGGCACAGAGATCACCATCGTCGCCCACGCTGGCATCAAGAAAGCACCTGTCCGCGCCGGCGCTTCCTCCAGCTCTGAAAAGATCGGCACAGCTACTGAGGGCGAAAAGTACAGCATGATCACCAAGGAAGGCTCTTGGTATCAGATCAAGTTTGGTACGAAAATCGGCTATGTGTACAATTGGTATGTGAAAGTCGGCTCTTTCAACACGGAGACCGATGCCGATCCGGATCCTTCCGCCACGCTGACCGCTAAAGGCGGCTCCTTCATGTACGACGGCAAGGAGCACAAGGTGACCGCTTCCATGACGAAGGGCGAAGGTTACACCATCCAATACTCCATTGATGGCGGTAAGACCTGGAGCACCAAGGTCCCTGGCCTGACCGAAGTCGGCACGCTGACCGTCAAGGTTCGCGCTACGGGCGGGACCCATCAGATCAAGCATAAGGACGTTGTCATCGAGGTATTGGAGAATATCCCTGCCGGAACGAAGGTCACCATCATCGCGCACGGCAGCACCACCAAGGCTCCTGTTCGTTCCGGGACGGGCACCGGCTCTGAAAAGATCGGAACGGCAATTCCCGGTCAGAAGTTCGATCTTTTGGGCAAAACCGGTTCTTGGTACAAGATCAATTTCGGCGGTAAGCCTGGTTTCGTTTACTACTGGTTCGTGACTCAGGATCCTCTTCCTGATCCCGTGGCTCCTGCTGAAGTACCCGGGCCCGATCCCGATCCCGCAGCCAAGCTGACCGTAAAGGGCGGGACCTTCATGTATGACGGTATGGTACACAAAGTCACCTATAAGCTGGAGAATGGCACAGGTCTTACCGTGGAGTTCTCCACTGACGGCGGCAAGACCTGGAGCACCAAGGTGCCCGGTCTCGCTGATCCCGGTACGCTGACGGTCAAGACCAGGGCTACAGGCGGCAAGGTCGTACTCAACGCCAAGGACGTGACCATTACTGTGACCAAGGTCGCGCCTGCCGGAACGGCGATCACCATCGTCGCGCATAACGGGACCACCAAGGCCCCCGTCCGTTCCGGTCCCTCCAACGGCTCTCCTAAGATTGGAAGCCTCGACGCCGGCACCCATGGCACGCTGGTAAGTCAGACCGGCAGCTGGATCAAGGTCAAGTGCGGCTCTGTGGAAGGATACGTCTACGAGTGGTTCGTCAAGACCGGCTCTCTGCCTCCTGAAGACAGCGATTCCACCGTTGATCCCGATCCCTCCAAGGCAAAGCTGGAGGTCAAGGGCGGTGTTTTCGTCTACGACGGCAAGGAGCATAAGGTCACGGCCAAGCTGACGAACGGCGCTGGCTTCACCATCGAATACTCCACGGACGGCGGCAAGAAGTGGTCCACCACGGTTCCCAGCCTGACCCAGCCCGGCAAGCTCACCGTTAAGGTCCGCGCCACCGGCGGCGGTCATATCATCAACCATGAAGCTGTGAAGCTGCAAGTCCTGGAGGGCGTTCCCGCTGGTACGGATATCACCATCATCGCTCACGGCTCTCAGACAAAGGCGCCCGTACGTGCCGCTGCTTCGAATTCTGCTGAGAAGGTCGGCTCCCTCGATGCGGGCCTGACCGGTAAAGTCATCAAGCAGGAAGGCTCCTGGTACAAGGTTAAGGTCGGCGACGTGATCGGCTATGTGTACACCTGGTTCGTCAAGGTAGGTACCATCACCGTCGAGGATTGATACTCTCAAAACTGATAAAACGCCGCCTGAACAGGGCGGCGTTTTTCCTTTTTTCTCTTTTCATCACTGGCCTGGATATGCTATACTGAATACAGTAAACTGGGGAGGTAAACGATGTCCATTCCCTTCGCGCATCTGCACGTGCATACTCAATACTCCTTGCTGGACGGAGCGTCCCGTATTCCGGCTTTGGTAGCCCGCGCTAAGGCCCTGGGGCAGACCGCCATGGCCATCACGGACCACGGGGTCATGTACGGCGTTATCGACTTCTATCGAGAATGCAAGAAGCAAGGGATCAAGCCCATCATCGGGATTGAGACCTACGTAGCGCCCCGGGGATATACCTTCAAGGATGCGAAGATGGATCGGGAATACGGGCATCTGATCCTGCTGGCCAAGAATGAGGTAGGCTACCAAAACCTGATGCGGCTCTCCTCTGAAGCCTTCATCCACGGCTTCTACTATAAGCCGCGGATCGATTATGATCTGCTTTCGAAGCATCGGGAGGGGCTGATCTGCACCTCTGCCTGCATCGGCGGCGATATTCCCCAGTTCCTGCTCCATGACCGTGACGAGGAAGCGTACAAGCTGGCCCGTCGCCTCAAGGACATGTTCGGTGAGGACTTCTATATCGAGCTACAGAACCACGGCATCCGGGAGCAGAAGATCATTTTGCCCAAGCTGAAGCGGCTGGCCTACGAGCTGGGCATCAAGACCATCGTCACCAATGATATCCACTACACGGACAAGGAGGATGCGGAGGCCCAGGACGTGCTGTTGTGCATCCAGACCCAGCGGTTCGTGGACGAACAGGACCGGATGCGCATGGGTGCGGAGGAGTTCTACTGCAAATCAGCCGAGGAGCTGCTGCAGTTCCTGCCTGGGGAGGAGCAGTCCCTCCGAAACACCATGGAGATCGTGGACAAGTGCAACGTGGAGATCGAATTCGGAAAGCGGCGTTTGCCAAAGTTCACGGCGCCCGACGGCATGGACAACCGGACATATCTTCGACAGCTCTGTGAGGAGGGCATGGCCAAGAAGATGCCCAACGCCGGGAAGGAGGCCTGGGACCGGCTCAACTATGAGCTCTCCGTGGTGGAGAACATGGGGTTCGTGGACTACTATCTCATCGTCTGGGACTTCATCCACTTCGCCAAATCCCACAACATCATGGTGGGTCCCGGACGAGGCAGCGGCGCAGCGAGCCTGGCGGCCTACTGCATGGGCATCACGGATATCGACCCTCTGAAATACGCCCTGCTGTTCGAGCGGTTTTTGAACCCCGAACGGGTGTCCATGCCTGATTTCGACGTGGACTTCTGCTACGAGCGGCGGCAGGAGGTCATTGACTACGTGGGGGAGAAGTACGGCGAAGGCCACGTGTCCCAGATCATAACCTTCGGCACCATGGCGGCCAAGGCCGTTATCCGCGACGTGTGCCGGGTATTGCGGGTGCCCTACGCCGACGCGGACAAGCTGGCCAAACTGGTGCCCAACATGCTGAAGATCACGCTGAAGGACGCCATGCAAATGCAGCCGGAGCTGAAGAGCCTCTATGACTCGGACCCCACCACGAAGAAGGTGCTGGACCTATCCATGAAGCTGGAAGGGTTGCCCCGCCACAGCTCCACCCATGCGGCCGGCGTGGTGATCTCCGGGGTGCCCCTCGAGACGGTGGTGCCGCTCCAGAGCAACGATGGAGTCTTGACCACTCAGTTCCCCATGACCACCCTGGAGGAACTGGGCCTCCTCAAGATGGACTTTTTGGGCCTTCGGACCCTGACCATCATCCGGGACGCCCTGGCCTTCATCCGGGAGCAGGGGAAGGAGGCGCCGGATTTCTCCACCAACGATTTCTCCGACAAAGAGGTATACGACATGATCTCCCGGGGGGACACGGACGGGGTGTTCCAGCTGGAATCTGCTGGCATGCGCCAGTTCCTCATGCAGCTCAAACCCGACTGCTTCGAGGATATCATCGCTGGCATCGCCCTCTACCGTCCAGGCCCCATGGAGAGCATCCCCCGGTATATCCAGGGCAAGCACGATCCCAGCTCCGTCCACTATGAGGACAAGCGCCTGGAGCCCATCCTCTCCACCACCTACGGCTGTATGGTCTATCAGGAGCAGGTCATGGAGATTGTCCGCACCTTGGGCGGCTACTCCCTGGGCCGAGCCGACATCGTCCGCCGGGCCATGAGCAAGAAGAAGCACGACGTGATGGCCCGGGAGCGGGAGTATTTCGTCCACGGCACGGACGGCGTGGAAGGGGCTGTGAAGCGGGGCGTGAAGGAGCAGGTGGCGGACCATATCTTCGACGAGATGATGGACTTCGCTTCCTACGCCTTCAACAAAGCCCACGCTGCCTGCTACGCCGTGACCACCTACCGGACGGCCTATCTCAAGCGCTATTTCCCCGTGGAGTTCCTGGCCGCCATGATCAACGGCTATATGTACAACTCCGATTCCGTGGCCGAGTACGTGTACTCCGCCCGCAGGAGCGGCATCAGGGTCCTTGGACCGGACGTGAACCGGTCCCGGCCCAAGTTCTCCGTGGAGAACGGCTGCATTCGTTTCGGCCTGGCGGCCGTGAAGAACGTGGGCGAAGGGATCATGGAGGAGCTGGTGAAGGAACGGGAGGCCCATGGGCCCTTCAAGGACTTCTGGGACTTCTGCGATCGGGCTCCCAGCCTCAACAAGCGCATGGTGGAGAACATGATCTACGCGGGCTGCTTCGATTCCATGGGCTACACCAGGACCCAGCTGTTGAAGGTCTACGACCAGGCCATGGAGCTGGCGGCCAAGACGAAAAAGAATCGGGATGCGGGGCAGATGTCTCTGTTCGATTTCGACGACGGGGACGCCTCCGTCTCCAGCCATCCGCCCATCCTACCGTCGGCGGAGATGCCCCACAAGCTCCTGCTGCAGAAGGAGCGGGAGGCCACAGGCCTGTATCTCTCCGGCCACCCCTTGGACGACTATATGGACGTGCTGTCGGGCCTTTCCGTCAGCGTGATGGACCTGGCCGAAGCGGACGGCACCACCTTGGAGGATAACGCATACGTGACCGTGGGCGGCCTCTTGACCGCCTGTAAGACCCGCCCCACCAAGGGCAACACGGGCATGATGGGCTACGCCAATTTGGAGGGCGTCACGGGCACAGTGGAGACGGTGATCTTCCCCCGGACTCTGCAGCTCTACGGCCGCTATTTCCACGACGACGCCCCGGTGCTGGTGAAGGGCCGGCTGAACATCCGGGAGGATCGGGTCAACTCCCTGCTGATCGAGGAGCTGACGGACCTGGAGGGTGCTTCCAAGAAGCTGTACATCCGGCTGACGGTCCTGTCCGATTCCTACAAGGTCCAGAAAATCATCCAGAACTACCCGGGCCAGACCCCCATCGTGCTGGTGGATTCGAAGCGCCAGGCCAAGGGCGCGCCCCGGGACTGGAACGTGAAGGTGGACGAGGAGCTCATGAGCACTCTGCAGGCCGTATTCGGCAAGGAGAACGTGATCCTGCGATGAACAGACCGCCTATAGAAAAGAACGAGGAATTGGAGCTGACCATCCACAGCGTCACCCTGGAGGGGGCGGGCGTAGGCCGGGTGGACGGCTTCGCCGTGTTCGTGCCCGGCGCGCTGGCAGGGGAACGGGTGCGGGTGCACATCATCAAAGTCACCGCCTCCTATGCCATTGGAAAGCTGCTGGACGTGATGGCGCCCTCGCCCCATCGGGTGGAACCCAACTGCACCGTCTATGCCCGCTGCGGGGGCTGCGCCTTCGGTCACGTGTCCTACGAGGAGGAGCTGCGCATCAAGGAGCAGCAGGTGGCGGAGGCCATGACGCGGCTGGGCGGGCTGCAAAACGTGCCCCTGCGGCCTATCCTGGGCATGGATGCGCCGGACCGGTATCGGAACAAGGGCGCTTTCCCCTACGGCATGACGGATCGGGGCCCGGCCTTCGGGTTCTACGTCCCCCGGAGTCATCGGCTGGTAGCTGTTGACGATTGCCTCATCGAACAAAAACAGGTCTGCGACGCCGTCAACGCTGTAAAGATCTGGGCCGAGAGGTATGCTATACAACCCTACGACGAGGGGACGGGGAAGGGGTGCCTGCGCCACGCCGTGGCCCGGGTGACCACCGCCGGGGAGCTGATGATCGTCGTCGTCACCCGGGGTGAACTCTCCCACAAAAAGGAGCTGGTGGACGCCCTGTCCTTCGCGGAAAGCGTCTGTTGGAACCAGAACGATAGAAACACCAACGTGATCTTCGGTGACAGCTTCACCCTGCTATCCGGCAAACCCACCCTGCGAGAGACCTTATGTGGCCTTGATTTCGAGGTGAGTCCACGGTCCTTCCTGCAGGTGAATCCGGTGCAGACTCAAAAGCTCTATGGGGCCGCCCTGGAGCTGCTTTCTCCTCAGCCTACCGAAACCGTAGCCGACGTCTACTGCGGCATCGGCACCATCAGCCTGCTCCTGGCCCGGAAGGCCGGGAAGGTCATCGGCATCGAAGTGGTCCCAGAGGCGGTGGAGAACGCCAGGGAGAACGCCGCCAGGAACGGCATTCGGAACGCTTCCTTCCTCTGCGCGCCTGCGGAGGACGCCCTGCCCAGGCTGGTGGCGGATGGCCAAACCATCGACTGTCTCACCGTGGACCCGCCCCGCAAGGGCTGCGACTCCCAGGTCATCGACGCCATCCTTGCCTCCGGCGCCCAGCGCATGGTCTATGTCTCCTGCAACCCCGCCACCTTGGCCCGGGACGTGAAGCTCCTCACCGCCGGCGGCTTCACCGTCCAAGCCGTCCAGCCCGTGGATATGTTCCCCCGCTGCGGGCATGTAGAATCAGTTTGCTTGCTGACGCGTCCCTGACCCATCCATGCACTTTGTAGACGCCAAGGGAATATTGACCGGTAGCGGGGGACATCTCGGTATGAACATATACCGGGGCTGCACCCACGGCTGCGTGTACTGCGACAGCCGCAGCCGGTGCTATCAGTTCACGCACCTGTTTGAAGATATCGAGGTAAAGCGGAACGCTCCGGAGCTGCTGGAAAAGGCCCTGCAATCGAAGCGAAAGAGGTGCATGATCGGCACCGGGTCCATGTCTGACCCCTACATGCACTGCGAGGAGCAGTTGGGGCTCACTCGGCGGTGCCTTGAAGTCCTACAAAGGTACGGCTTCGGCGTGGCCATCCAGACCAAGTCGGACAGGATACTGCGGGACCTGGACCTGCTGGACGAGATCAATTGGTCGGCTAAATGCGTGGTGCAGATGACGCTGACTACATACGACGACGAACTGTGCAGCATTTTAGAACCTAATGTGTGCAACACAAAACGGCGGATCGAGGTGCTGGAACGTATGCAGGAGCGGGGGATACCCACCGTGGTGTGGCTCACACCCATCCTGCCCTTTATCAACGACACGCCGGAGAACGTCGAAGCCATCCTGAAGGAGTGCGTCCGGGTAGGCGTCAAGGGCGTAATCGATTTCGGCATGGGCCTGACGTTGCGGGAAGGGGATCGGGAATACTACTACGCGGCCCTGGACCGGCATTTCCCGAGCATGAAGGAGCGCTATATCCGAACGTACGGCAACGCCTACGAGCTGCCCAGCCCCCGGGCGAAGGAGCTAAGGAAGCTGCTTCACAGTATCTGTGACAAAAACGATATCCTGGCCACCCCGGAGGCGTGCTTCGAATATATGTACGACTTCCCCGAGAACAAGGCCAAGATGAGCCTGTTCGATCTATAAAACAAGCGGCTCTCCGATCGGATCGGAAAGCCGCTTTTCCTTTGCTTTGGGTTACTCCACGAACAGGTCCACAAACTGGAAGGTCCGGCAGTCCACCAGGCCTCGGTTGGTGAGCCGCAGCTCCGGCAGGCAGGCCAGGGGGATGAGGGCCATGGTCATGTAGGGGGAGTTGATGACGCAGCCCATCTGCTGCCAGGCGTCGCTGAGCTTGCTAACCAGGTCCGCCATCTCCTCCACGGGCAGGTCGTTCATAAGGCCCGCGATGGGCAGGGGCACCAGAGCCAGCACCTTGCCGTCCGCCACGGCGCAGAGGCCGCCGCCGCATACGATCAGGGTGTTGGCGGCGAGAGCCATATCCTCGTCGTTGGTGCCTGCCACCAGCAGGTTGTGGGCGTCGTGGGCCACGGTCTGGGCCATGGCGCCCTTCTTGAACCCGAATCCCTTGAGGAAGCCCACGCCTTTGGTGCCCGTCTCGTGATGGCGCTCGAAGACGGCCATCTTCAGCAGGTCATGCCCGGGATCGGCCTCCAGATATCCATCCTTGGCCTTCAGCTCCATGATGCGCTCGTAATTGCCAACCCGGTTGGGGATGATCTCGATGACCCGGGTCTTGACCACGTCCTTGTCCTTGGGCGCGGCGATCTTGAAGCTGTCAGCGGTGATGGGATGGCCCACATGCATGGTGTCGTAGATATGGGCAGGGAAGTTGGGCTTGCCGATCTCCACGGTCATCTTCCCGTTCTCTGCCACCACGTCGCCGTCGATGATGGTGCGAGTGATGCGGATATCGTTGAGGTCGTCGAAGAACACGATGTCGGCGCACTTGCCCGGGGCGATGCTGCCCATCTCGTGGTCCATCCTAAAGCAGGTGGCCGGATTGATGGTCACGTACTGGATGGCCTTGATGGGGTCCAGCCCTTCCTTGATGGCACAGCGGACGATATGGTCGAGATGCCCGTCCTGGATCAGGGTATCGGGGTGGGTGTCGTCGGAGATGAGGCAGGCGAAGCGGTCGTCGATATGGTTGTCCAGCACCGCCTTGATGATGACGGGCATGTCGTGCCAGGCGCTGCCGTAGCGCATGAGGGCGTACATGCCCCGGCGCATCTTTTCCAGTACGTCCTCTGCCCGGGTGGATTCGTGGCAGCAGCGGACACCGGAGGCGATATAGGCGTTGAGACCCATGCCTGTGTCGGGCACGGAGTAGTGGCCGGTGATGATCTGATCCGCTTTCAAGGTTTCCGCCAGCTCCCCGTGGATGTTGGGTTCCGCCCAGAGGACGTTGGGGAAGCTCATCATCTCCCCAAGACCCATGATGCCGTCCCAGGTCATCATCTCACGGACCTCCTCGGGGCCGATGTGGGAGCCCGTGTCCTCGAAGCCCGCCACGGCGGGCACGCAGGAGGGAACATTGGACATGGCCTTGAGGGGGGCGCGCTTGGCGTCGTCGATCATGGCCTTCACACCCTCAGGCCCGCAGACGTTGCAGATCTCGTGGGGGTCCATGAAGATGCCGGTGGTCCCGTGGGGCACCACCGCCCGGGCGTATTCGCCCACGCTGATCATGGAGGATTCCACATGGATGTGGGCGTCCATAAAGCCCGGCGCGATGTATTGGCCCGCGGCGTCGATGACCTTGGTGTTCTCGCCGATGCAGTGGGCGGCGTCGCCCACGAGGGCGATCCGGCCCTGGGCGATGGCTACGTCGATCCCCTCCTGGATCTCGGCGGTGCAGACGTTCACCAGCTTGGCGTTCTTAATGACCAGCTCCGCTTTCTCCACGCCCATAGCCACCCGGGCCATGGTCTGGGTCACTTCATAAAGGGGCTTCTTGCAGAATTTGTTCAGCATCCCGTTCACCTCCTGTTTACTGGGTAAAGTATACCATACTCCCACCTGGTTGTACAACCTTCAGGTTTTATTTGCCCTGACGGGATAGATATGGTAGAATACAAAAAACGAAACGGGAACCATATTTGCATGACAGGCAAAGAGATGCTTCTATATAATTCCCTAAAGGGACTGTATCTGCTGGATAAAGCGGACACGCACAGGGTGGTGTCCGACCTGATGGGCCTACAGGCTCAGTTCGCCAACTATCCCAAGGCGTCGCTGAGGATACGGGCGTCAGATTACCATGAGGCCGACCCCTTCGCGGGACTCGTGAAGATATGGTCCCATCGGGGCACCATGCACCTGGTGCCTGAGGACGAGCTGGGGCTCCACCTTTCTGCTTATGATAACGCCGGTCCCTTCGTCCATGGGTATTGGGGCATCTCCCAGGCGGACGCCGAGTATTGGGCCCCCTTCATTGAGGAGCAGATAGGGAAAGGCAACAACAGCCGAGACGGGCTCAAAGTCGCCTGCGCCCATAAGGGCATGGGGGAGGAGCTGCTCCACCAGGTATTCTACGGCTGGGGCGGGCTCATCCGGGAGATGGTCTGCCGGGGCCGGATCGTATGCGGCACGGGAACCCAGAAGGCCTATTTTCTACCGAAGTCCGTCCAGTGGTTGGATCGGGACCAGGCTCGGCGGGTGTTCCTTAGGCGGTACTTCCATCACTACGGTCCGGCCACCCTGTCCGACTGCCGGTATTTCTTCAGCAACTGGAAGAAGTCGGATATGGACCCGCTGCTGCAAGAACTGCTGCCGGAGCTATGTTGCACCTCGATCGACAGCAAGCAGTACTACAGTCTCCACGAGCCTATCAGGGACGGGGAAATTCCCGCGTGCGTCCTGGTGCCCGGCTTCGATCAGCTGGTCCTGGGGTACAGGGACCGGGAGCGCATGATCGACAGGCGGTTCCTACGGGAGCTGACCAACATCTCCGGCATCGTCTCCCCGTCTATCCTGATCCGAGGCCGCATCCGGGCCCGGTGGAAGCTGGACGGTCAAAAAGTCATCGTCACCTCCTTCGACAAGCGGCTCAAAAAGGACGAGGCGGCCATCCGTCGCAAGGTGAAAGAGGTGTTTGGCGACCAGGTGAAAGAAATCCTTTTCATGGAAGCTTAGGAGGGAAATATGTCTAAAGTCAAACTGACGATCGTGGATAGCTTATGCCGGGACGGCAGCTGCAAGGCGGGGGATGAATTCGTCGTGGAGGGACTTTGTCCACCTATCTGTCATGAGCTATGGCACGCCATCTATCCTCAGGTCTTCGCTCTGCTCAATGGGGCGGAATTGGACTATGGAGAGGAAAAAGCCGCCTGTTTCGACGGCCAGTGCCCCGACGGCGGACGAGTGAAGGTACACGGGGAACGGATCGAATGAAGATGAGTTCGAATGGGAATTGCGAATTGTTTTTGACCGGATCCTGGCTGCGGGAGAGGATCGCTGAACTGGATCGACGGGTCCGTTCATCCACAGACGACTTGGTCCGCATGGAGGAGTATATCGCCCTGCCATACTTTGGCGGACAGATCATAGTCAGGTTCACTGCGTGCGGCCCCCTTACGATGGAGGATGCAGACGAGCTGGAGCGCAAGCTGCAAAACCTTGTAGGGGAAGAATTCCTGGTGGACTTCATGGGCGACGTTTACCGTCGTCTTGGAGTGGATTATAGCCGATTGGACCAGATAGCCAAAAGGTTGGGACAGCGTTTCAAGGATGAACCTTTGTATGGAGGACCCTATGCGGAGCATATAGAAGAGGATGCCCGAACGCTCCTCCTTCGGTGCGACTTGCCTCAAACCGTTCCAGTATGGGAAATCCAATGGGAGGACGGAGAATTCGCTTTGCTGCTTATGGGCGACAAGAACAGAAACCTACGTACAGTAGAAAGTCAGCCGCCCATCCATGTAATGGAGGTCAATGGAGCCCTCTGCGAGGGGTTCATGCGGGCGACCTTTGGGGCAAAGAGGATGGGAATTTCCCTGGGACGGCTTATGCTGGAAGCCATGGAGGGGTAGGATGCTGACGCTGTACAAGCCATCCATGGACGACTTGTGGTTCCGACAGCAGATGCTGGAGGACCCCGATACCATGGCCTATAACCTTGCCTGGGACGGCACGATCTCTTTTCCAAAAGAGAAGTGGAAAAGCTGGCATGATCGCTGGTTGTGTGATCCGGAGGGCAAGCGGTTCTATCGCTATCTGAAGGACGATGAAACCGGAAGCTTCGTGGGCGAGATCGCCTACCATTGGGACGAGGAAGAGGGCATCTGCTTGGCGGACGTGATCGTCTTCGCCTCGTGCCGCGGGCAGGGATATGGACGAGAGGGCCTGCGGCTTCTTTGTGAATCAGCCAGGAAGAATGGGATAGACGTTCTCTATGACGATATCGCTAAGGACAATCCGGCCATACGCTTGTTCCTCAGCGAGGGATTTGAGATAGAAGCAGAAAAAGAGATGACCTTTCTCTTGAAGAAAAAGCTAAAGTGAGGAGGGATGATGATGGAAACCAAAAGCGTGATGCTGCAAACGCTGTGCGTGCCATGTGCCTGTCGCTGTCGGTATTGTCTGTTGCGTTGGGACGGCAAAACCGTTGGCGCAGACTATGACCGCAGCCAGCGGCTTGCGGAGCGATTCTATACCTGGATAAGACAGGAGCGTCCTGAACTAAAATTTAACTTTTCCTTCGGGTACAGCATGGAGCACCCCCGTCTGCTGGATGCCATCGACTTTATGAACCGCATCGGCTCCGTGAGCGGAAAGTTTCTTCAATGCGACGGCTTGGCTTTTCGAGAGGAAGGGGAGATGAAGGATCGGCTTGCCGGGTTGAAGGACCATGGGGTAGAGGAGCTGAATTTCACCTTCTACGGGACGGAAGCGTATCATGATCGATTTGCCGGGCGAAAGGGAGATCACGCCCACTTGTTGCGCATGGTGAGCCATGCAGCGCAGATGGAGTTCATAGTGAGCGTTATAATCCCGCTGACCCAGGAGAACGTAGGGCAAGCCGACGAGCTGATCGATGTGTTGGAGGCTCACGGCGCAAAGGATGTCCGCCTGTTCATCCCCCATAGGGAGGGGAGAGGGGTTTCTTTGGAAAGCGTCCGCCTTTCCCTGGACGATCTTCCCAGGCTTAGCGAATCCGCAAAAGCGAAATTGAACCGAAAGGTCTACCAAACCGAGGCGGAATGGTGTAAGATAGGGGGCGGGGACCCGGAGCAGAGCAGGACGCTGATCATCTCTTTGACCGAGGAGAATATAGAACGATTTGTGCAGACCCCCTTCTCCGAGATCATCGCCGAAGTGGAAGCACTGGACGATGCCTATTATGCCGCTTTCCCGTCTTTCAAAGAGCTTTTGGACCGGTATGGAGACAAGGCAGGGGACAAGCTGTACAGCCGCCGGGACCTGTTTCACCGCTGTCGGCAGCAGTACGCCAGGGAGTTCGGCATAGAGGTGTATGACGTAACGGACGAGCGGCAGAGCGGCAGCCGTAGATATTGAGCAAAGCACAAGGAGAATATGGTATGAAGAACATCACCCTGGGAAACACCGGGATCGTGGTCCCGCAGAATGGATTCGGGGCACTGCCCATCCAGCGCATCTCGAAAGAGAAGGCCGTGAAGCTCCTGCGGCGGGCCTACGAGGGCGGCATGCGGTACTTCGACACCGCTCGCGGCTATACGGACAGCGAGGAGAAGCTGGGCGCCGCCTTCGGCGACGGCTGGCTGAAGCGGGAGGAAGTATATATCGCCACCAAGACCCACGCCAAGACTCCCGAGGGGTTCTGGCAGGATCTGGAGACCTCTCTGAAACTTTTGAAGACGGACTATATCGACGTATACCAGTTCCACAACCTGTCCCAATGCTACCGGCCTGGGGACGGCACGGGCATGTACGAGGCCATGCTGGAGGCGAAGGCCCAGGGAAAGATCCGCCACATCGGCGCCACCGCCCACAAGATCGGCGTAGCCCGGGAGGTGGTGGAAAGCGGGCTCTACGAGACCCTGCAGTACCCCATGAGCTACTTAGCAGAGGATAAGGAGCTGGAGCTGTTGGCCGCCTGTCAGCAGCACAACATGGGCTTCGTGTGCATGAAAGGCCTGGCTGGCGGCCTCATCACCAACGCCAAGGCGGCCATGGCCTTCGTGAGCCAATTCGACGGGCTGATCCCCATCTGGGGCATCCAGCGGGAGAGGGAGCTGGACGATTGGCTGTCCTTTATGGACGATACGCCCCAAATGGACGACGAGCTGCTGGCCTATATCGCTAGCGAGCGGCAGGAGCTCATGGGCTCATTCTGCCGTGGCTGCGGCTACTGCCTGCCCTGCACGGTGGGCATCAAGATCAGCGACTGCAACCGCATGTCGCTGATGATCCGCCGTGCTCCCAGCGCCGGCTGGCTCAGCGAAAAGTGGCAGGTGGAGATGGAAAAGATCGACGAGTGTGTGGACTGCCGCCAGTGCGTCAGCAAGTGCCCCTACGAGCTGGATATCCCGAACCTGCTGCGGAAGAACCTGGAGGACTATCGGAACGTCCTGGCGGGGAAGACCAAAGTGACGGAGTGAGGGAGGAGCAGGCCATGGAACAGATCGAACGTATCATGAAGATGGAGCAATGCCTGGACGCTTCGGAGAAGGCCATTCGGGAGCTGTCGGAGGCGCTGTCCGCCTTTGAGGAAGTTCAGCCACAGTATCGTCAGCTCAGCGATTACTACGGCAGCGACCAGTGGATGGAGGACTACGAGGACGACGAGGCGGGGAAGCTCCCCAAATACCTCAAGAGAGGCGTGCTGTCGGAGGACGCCGTCTACGATTTGACCACGGAGAACCGTGAGTTGCTGGTGCGGATGCTGCGGCTGGTCACGGCCGCGTTGGAAACGGACACATTGTAAAGAGAGGATAGAAAGATGCTGGAATACAAGTATGACACCCAACTGCTGATTGAAGGGACCGATCTCGACGAGGACAAAATCAGCGATTATTTCACCGAGAACTTCAAGGGCGACTGCCTCCTGTGCGTGGGGGACGAGACCCTGATCAAGATCCATTTCCACACCAACGAGCCCTGGCTGGTGCTCGAATATTGCGCGAGCCTAGGGGAGATTTTCGACATCGTGGTGGAGGACATGGACCGGCAGGCCCGTGGGCTCCAGGGCTGATGACGGACCTGCCCGCCGATTTCTTTCTTCAGGACGCCCTGACGGTGGCACCCCGGCTGCTGGGCTGCTGCCTGGCGGTGAACGGTCGAGAGCTGGTCATCACCGAGACGGAGGCCTACCGGGGCGAATCAGATACGGCCTGCCACGCCCACCGTGGACGAACGAAACGGACGGAGATGCTGTACCGCCGGGGCGGGTATGTATACGTATACCTATGCTACGGCATCCATAGCCTCCTCAACATCATCACCGGGCCCGAGGACGAGCCCCAGGGCGTGCTGATCCGCTGCTGCCAGGGGGCTGAGGGGCCGGGGAAGCTCACTAAGGCCCTGGGGATAGACCTGTCCTATAATGGCATCGATATCTTGACCACGGGCAGAATAAGCTTGTGGAAAGGTCCGAAATGCGCCTTTGAGACCGCGCCGCGGGTGGGCATCGGCTATGCCTCGAAGGAGGACCAACTGCGTCCCTGGCGCTTCATTTGGAAAGGAGAATCGTGCTCTACACGCTGATCGCCATTCTCATAGCGGGCATCCTGGTGCTGCTCTACGGCTGGTGGGACACCAACCGTTTCGACCTGCGCAGAACTAAGATCGAGCTGGATCGTCTGCCCAAAGCCTTCGACGGGTTCACTATATTGCAGGTGTCGGACCTCCACAACCGAGCTTACGGGAAGGATGGTCAGGAACTTCTGCGGGCTATCGAAACGCTGGATTTTGATATGGCGGCGCTCACCGGGGACCTGCTGGACCGGCATCTTCCCAAGCAGCGGAAGAACGTCTACGCCCTGCTCAAAGCGTTGAAGGACAAAACGCCCGTCTATTTCGTGGAGGGCAATCACGAAGCGGAGATCGGCCATTGGGACAGCATCAAGGCAGAGCTGACGGACCGGGGCGTCCACGTGCTGGACAACGAAGCGATGACTTTGATGCGAGAGAACGACCAGTTGGCCTTGTGCGGCATACGTGAGGAAGCCTCACCTGGGGAGATCGAAGAGCTGATCCCCAAGGAAAGATGCACCATCCTTTTGGCCCACCACCCGGAACGGATCGAAGACTATGCTCGTACATGCGTGGACCTGGTCCTGTCCGGCCACGCTCACGGCGGCCAAGTCCGTATCTTCGGCCAAGGGTTGTACAGCCCCGATCAGGGCGTATTGCCCCGATACACGTCGGGGATATATGTGAAGGACTGTACAAAGCTTTATGTCTCCCGAGGCGCGGGTACCCACAGCTTCCTGCCGCCCCGCATCTTCAACCGTCCCGAAATCGATCTCATCACATTAAAAACGCCTTCCCGCTGAACGGAAAGGCGTTTTTCTCTCTAAATGTATAATACCACACATACCGCTGACTTTCAAGACTTGTACTGAAGGAATACATCTTGTACTATGGTTTTAAAACAAGCGAAAGTGAGGGGAAGAATGTTATATCATGGCAGCGTGGTCGGCGGTTTGACGACCATATGGGCAAGATCAAAGTCTCATTCCTCCGGCGAAAAGGTGGCATACTTTACGCTGGACAGGGTGTACGCCCTGGTATGCTGCCGAATGCCTACGGAAAACTTCGTGACCATGGGCCCGGACAAAAGCGGCAAACAGAATTATTATGAGCGATTCCCCGATCAGCTCAAGGTCATGTACGCAGGCAGGGAGGGGTATCTGTATACGCCCGTCTCAGAGGAAGGTTTGGTTCGTACCAGAGGGCGTTCCTTTGAGAGTGTGACAGACGTGCCGGTGACCCTTTTTGAACATGTGCCGGACGTGTATGCCGAGATACTGAAGGAGGAACGAGCGGGCGGCGTGATCATCCACCGTTACGCGGACATAGATCCGCAGGAACAGCGGCAGATGACCCTGGCCATTCAGGAGGGATGGAAGAAAGGAGAATTTGCCGAATACAGCGACTTCGTGTACGAGCATTTTTCTCCCTTATGGTGACACAAAAAAGCCTCTGACGATCGGTCAGGGGCTTTTATATCCGAATCAGCTCAGCCTTCGATGATCTTCTTGGAGGAGCTGGCGCCAATGCGGCTGGCGCCGGCGGCGATCATGGCTTCGGCCGCCTCCTTGGAGCGGATACCGCCGGAGGCCTTCACGCCCAGCTCGTCGCCTACCACGCCCCGCATGAGGGCCACGTCCTCCACGGTGGCGCCGCCGGTGGAGAAGCCGGTGGAAGTCTTCACGAAGTCGGCCCCGGCGTTCTTGGCGCACAGGCAGGCGTTCACCTTCTGCTCGTCGTTCAAGAGGCAGGTCTCGATGATGACCTTTAGGAGAGCCTTGCCCCGGATGGCATCGGCCACGGTCTTGATATCCTTTTCCACATACTCCCAGTCGCCTTCCCGGGCAGCGCCCACGGAGATGACCATGTCGATCTCCTGGGCTCCATTCTCCACGCACAGCTTCGCTTCCGCGGCCTTGATGGCGGAGGGGGTGGCCCCCAGTGGGAAGCCCACCACGCAGCAGGTCTTGATATCCGTGCCTTCAAGCTCCTTGGCAACGAAGGAAGCGAAGATGGGGTTCACGCAGACGCTGGCGGTGTTGTAAGCCTTGGCTTCCTCACAGACCCGGCGGATGTCCTCATGGGTGGATTCCGGCTTCAGCAGGGTATGGTCGATGTATTTGTTCAGTTCCATTACTTCGCATCTCCTTCCTCGGTGTAGGTGATCACGTTTTGCCCGTCGTCCCACAGGCGCTCCAGATTATAATAGGTGCGCTCCTCCGGATGGAACAGATGCACCAGAAGATCTCCAAAGTCCAGCACGATCCAGCGGCCCTCCTGATAGCCCTCCTTTCGGCGGGGGATAAGGCCCATCTCAGCGGCTTTCTCCTCCAATTCGTCAGAGAGAGCCTTCACCTGGGGCACGCCGCGGCCGCTGCAGACGATGAACCAATCGGCGATGATGGTCTTGTCCGTCACTTCGATGGCCCGGATGTCCAGGGCCTTCTTGTCGTACAGGATCCTGCAGAGCTGAAGGATCGTTTCCTTGTTCAGGGTTTCCATGTATGTCTCCTTTGCTGTGGTCTTGCGCTTCAGGTAGTCCCTGGCGCGGAGGGTGGCAGGGTTGATGCCCTGTCCTCTGCTCTGAATATAGCAGATATTGTCGTCAAATACAAGTAGCAGCCCCTTTTCAAAGCTGACGGGATCGTTGGCGGAGAGGAGCAGGGCACGATGCTTGTCCACGGAGGGATAGTCTCGGCCAGGCTCTATGAGGTCCGCTGCCCAGATGATCTCGTCCAGCAGCGTCATGCCCTCCGTCCCGGTGGTGTGATAGCGGATGGCCTCCAAAACCTCGTCGTCCGTGATGCCGTATTGCTCTCTGGCCAGGGTGGCGCCGGCAGGAGCGTGGAGGATCATATCGTCCTTCTGGGGGTCCAGGGTGCTGCCGTCCCGCTTGGCCAGGATGGCCTGCTCGGTGACGGAGAGATACTTGGCGCAGTCGTGGAGCAGGGCGGCCAATCGAGCCTTCTGCCCGTCGGCGCCTAAATTCTCCGCCAGCTGTACCGCCGTCATCTCCACGCCCAGCACATGCCGGAAGCGGCTGGGCTTCAGAGTATCTCGCATGGCATCGGTCAACGTCACGAGCTGTTCGTTCGTGTACAGGGCTTCCTCGTAGATGTACCGTTCCACAGCCTGGGGCACAAGGCCGGAGATGGGCCGTCCATCAGCTAAACGATTCCGAATCTCGGTGGAGGAAAGCTCTCGCACGGGGGGGAGGAGGGTCACTTGGGCGCCGAACAGCTCCGTGACCTGTTTGGCAGCCTCCGCCTCGCCGCCGTCCTGCCCGGCCCGGCAGATGCAGACCAGATGGGCCTTTTCGCAGACGATCTCCGGATGATACCAGGAGGTAAGGGAGCGGAGCATATCGCTGCCCATGATGAAATACAGCTGGTCCTGAGGGTGCTCCTCCTTCAGGTGCGTCAGGGTGAGGGCCGTATAGCTGGTGCCGCTTTGGTTCAACTCCCAATCGGAAGCCACGAATCCGACTTCTCCTGCGCAGGCCAGCTGTACCATTGTATAGCGCTGCTGGCTGGTCGCTCCCTGGGCCAGCTCCTTATGGGGCGGGATACGGTCCACCATGAGGATAACTTCATCAAGGCCCAGGGCGTCTCGAGCGCTGCGGGCCATATCCAGATGTCCGTTGTGGATGGGGTGAAAACTGCCCCCTAAAATACCTATCTTCATGTGTGTAGTATAGTATACTTCTTACCCATGAGGCAATACTGAATTTGAAAATGGACAGGATGACGGAAAGGGCGTATAAGAGAGAATGCTTCCAGGGACGGGGAATGGTGGCCCGTTCCCTGGACATGGCATTCTTCTCCTTGTTGGGTGGCGCTTGCCTGTACATCCTCAAAAGGAACTTGGTTTTCTCGGCCGTCGTATCCGCTGTATTGCTGCTATTGTTCGTGCTGTGGGACAGGAAGCGATGGGACAATTATATACATCGCATCTGGCAGGACGCAGTCAAAGCCTTAAGGCGGGAAGCTTGGCTGCAGCAGGAGGCGGAGCGCATACGCGGGGAGGGCGGCGTGATTATATACCCGACGCCGGATAGAGAGAGGATGATCGGCCTTTGCCTGAACTTTGGGCAGGGTACCGTCTTCCACTGTTTTGGAGATACAAATAGCAATTTACTTACTGTTGCAGAAGACTATGGCTGCAGCGTCGTCTTTCATCCCTGGCAGGAGGGGCCGGAGCCCAGCCAGGAACAGGTCATGGAACGGCTCCGACGGAACGCGCCGAAACGGAACGGCGCTCTGTGGAAAAGGCTCCTGGATTTGCCGGGGAATCGGTATCTTTTGACCGGAGCTTTGCTGTTGCTCCTTTCCATCGTCCTGCGGCGGGCCCTCTATTGGCGCTTTTTAGGTTCTCTGTGCCTGCTGATCGGTGCGATACGAAGGTCCGTGACCCTATACCGAGAAACATAAAAGAGCCTCGCAGGGAGACTCTTTTCATCATGCAGATATTTATTTGACGACGATCCGCTTCAACCGGGCGAAGCGGGGGAGACCGTTTTCGAGGGGCAGATTGGGCGTGCCCTGGATGAGGGGCAGCACGTAGTCCACGAACTCCTGGGTGACGCCATTGCCGGCCTCGTTGATCCATTCCCGGGGCACCTTCTTCTCCGTGTTGGCCGCCAGGGACAGGTCCTCGGGGACCACGTCGCAGGCATAGTCGCCGTACACGTCCATATGGCGATGGAAGGCCATCATCTTGTCAGACATGCCGTTGACGGCGGCCTTCACCGCCGCGCGACCGGCGGCAAAGGATTCGTTGATATCTGTGGCAGAGGCAAAATGGGAGGAGCAGCGCTGCAGCAGGGACAGCTCCACGCCGCGGATCTTCTTCACGCCCAGCTTGGCTTTTACGTAGCTCACCAACGTGGCGGCCACGCCGCCCAGCTGCTTATGGCCGAAGCTGTCGGTGTTGGCGACAGCGGCGCCGTATTCCGCGATGAAGACGCCGTTCTTGTCATGGATACCCTCGGAGACCACCACCATGCAGTCGCCCCGCTCGTCCATGACCCGCTTCACGTCCGTCAGGAACTGGCCCATGTCGAAATCCGTCTCCGGCATGTACACCAGATCCGGTCCGTCGCCCGTGGCGGTGGCGACGCCGGCAGCACCGGCCAGCCATCCGGCGTGACGGCCCATGACCTCCACGATAAGTACCGAGAAGTAGTCGTACACGTTGCAGTCGCGGCGCATCTCCATGCAGCTGGTGATGACGTACTTGGCGGCGGAGGCGAAGCCCGGGCAGTGGTCCGTGCCGTACAGGTCGTTGTCCACGGTCTTGGGTACGCCGATGACCCGGCAGAGGTAGTTTTCCTGCTGGAAGAACTTGCTGATCTTGTTGCAGGTGTCCATGGAGTCGTTGCCGCCGATATAGAAGAAGTAGCGGATGTCGTGCTTCTTGAACACTTCCAGGATCCGGCGGAAGTCGGTGTCGTCCTCCGTGTAGTCCTTCAGCTTATAGCGGCAGGAGCCCAGGGAGGCGGAGGGGGTGTTAAGCAGGAGGCGCAGCTCGTGCTCGTCTTCCTGATCGAGATCGTAGAGGATATCGTCCAATACGCCCTTGATGCCATGGGCAGCGCCGTAGACGTGGGTGATAGAATCGCTATCCAGGGCGGTACGGATCACGCCGTACGCACTGGCGTTGATGACAGCTGTGGGCCCGCCGGACTGAGCGACCAGGCAGGCGCCAATGAGTTTATCCATTATTGTTCTCCTTTGGTGTTTGCATCAATGCTGAACATTCTACTGTAAAAGGCCGTTTAATGCAAGAGTCATTTTGTATATTTTTTGAGAAAATCGTCCAGATACGTCATATAGCCCACGGGGTCCACGTAGCAGCACGCGCAGTGGGCAGCCGTTTCCACGGTGAGCATCTCCTTCTCCGTATGGCACTCCACGTAGTTCTGATATCCCATGTCATAAGGGACCAGCTCGTCCAGCTTTCCATGGATGAACAGGAAGGGGAGATCCGTCTTATCCAGCGCCTCCCGGCAGGTGGTGGCGGTCAAAGAGTATCCGGCGATGATCCTGGCCCACATGTCCATGGCGGGGAGCATGGGGAAGACGGGGACCTTGTAAGCATTGGTAAGGGCGGTGGCGATCACGTCCCGCGGGGAGTGGAAGGCGGAATCGGCGATGATGCCACGGGTTTGTTTGGGCAGATCCAGGCCGGAAGCCATGATCACCGTGGCGCCGCCCATGCTTTGGCCGTAAAGGAACAGGGGCAGATCGGGATGTTTGTCGGAAAGGAGCTTGGCCCAGGCGGCGATATCGTATCGCTCCTTCACGCCGAAGGTGATATACTTGCCCTCGCTCTTGCGATGGGCACGCATATAGGGGTAGAGCACGGTGTATCCTTCCTCGTACAGATGCTGGGCGACCTTGGCGAACTCACGGGCGGGCCAGGAGCGAAAGCCGTGGACCGCCACTATAAGGCCGATGGGATTCTCCGCTTCCAGCAATTCCGCAGTCAAGGCAAGCCCGTCCCGGCTGGTGATATGGAGCTCCGTCTTAGGCTGGCTCTCATACCAGTCCACGCCCTGCTGCATCTGGTCCCGGAAGGCGTATCGGCCGGAGGGGACCACGCTGGTCACGCGAAAGAGCTCGGTCCTGTCTCGCCGGGTGCTGCCTCTTTCAAAGGCATAGAAGCTGGCGCCCAGGAGCAACAGAAGCAACAGACAGATGGGAATAAGGATGTAAAGCATAGCGACCTCGAAACACATGATGGCATATAGTATCACAGATCGATCGTATTTGAAAGTGCAATCTTATATTTTCTTGACGGTGAAACGCTATTTTTGTACAATATAAACAAAAACGGAGGCGATCATATGGCATTTCTTCCCGAAAATACAAAAAAACTGGGGTTCGGATTGATGCGGCTGCCCGTTCTGAACGGCAAGGGCGAAGACATCGATATCGAGCTGGTATGCAAGATGGCCGATCACTTTCTGCAGCAGGGCTTCACCTACTTCGACACGGCGTATCCCTATCATAACGGTTTCTCCGAGCGCGCCGTCAAGAAGGTACTGGTGGAGCGCCATCCTCGGGAGAGCTTTTTGCTGGCCGACAAGATGCCGGTCTATAAGCTGAAGGAATCCCCGGATGCCCTCGCCACCTTCGAGGAGCAGCTGGAACGGACCGGGGCCGGCTATTTCGACTTTTATCTGCTACACGCCATGGGCGCGGAACGCCTTGAGAAGGTCAAGGAGCTGCAAGTGTGGCCGTACTTGCTCCAGGAGAAGGAGAGGGGACGGATCCGTCGGCTGGGGTTCTCCTTCCACGATTCGCCGGAGGTGCTGGACCGGATGTTGACCGACCTTCCGGAAGCGGAGTTCGTCCAGCTCCAGATCAACTATGCGGACTGGGAGGATCAGGAGGTCCAGTCCCGCCGCTGCTACGAGGTGGCGCAGAAACACGGCAAGCCCGTCATCGTCATGGAGCCTGTCCGAGGCGGTAGCCTTGCGTCGGAAAAGGCGGTGTGCGCGCCGCTGTTGAAGGAAGCTGATCCTAAAGCGACCTTAGCTTCCTGGGCTTTGCGGTTCGTAGCGGGGTTGCCGGGTGTAGCCATGGTTCTTTCCGGTATGTCCACCTTCCAGCAGCTGGAGGAGAACGTGGCCCTGTTCAGCCATATAACCCCCCTATCGGACGCGGAGCAGGCTTTGCTGACACAGGCTGCCGATATGCTGCGGGCGGCCGGGGCCATCCCCTGCACGGGATGCAAATACTGCGTGGAGGGCTGCCCGGCGAACATCGATATCCCGGCCATCCTGGATCTGTTGAACGAATACGCTCGCTTCGGTTCCCTGGAGAGCGCCAAGCGCAGCTACGGGTTTAGGACCCGGGAGAAGGGGCTTGCGTCCGCCTGTGTGGGCTGCGGACAGTGTTTGGATATCTGCCCACAGCATATCGAGTCGGCGGTGCATATGGAGAAAGCGGCGGAGCTGTTTGAATGAAAATATAAAAGATGTAGGGACTCGAATTCGCGCCTGCGGGCTTGGAGGTGTAATGGTAGATGAAGCTTCAGGGACTCGAATTCGCGCCTGCGGGCTTGGTCGGGGTTCGGCTCTGGAGCGCCACTGGCGCTCCATTCACTACCGAACCCGTTCGAGCCCTACATCCCCACCAATAAAAAACCACCTGAAAAGGTGGTTTTTTATTGGTGGGGATGTAGGGACTCGAACCCTAGACCTCTGCGATGTGAACACAGCGCTCTAACCAGCTGAGCTACATCCCCACGCGCAAGCAAGATTATACAGCATCGTTTTGCAATTTGCAAGTCCTTTTTTTGAAAATGATTTGCACTTGTTAGATATGTATTGCTATGGTATCATGTTTCATAAGAAAGGCAGGTGACCCTGATGAACAGCAGAGACGTGAAACAGATTTTGAAGGATACGGCGTATCCCCATACAGCGGCCTCCCCGGAAGAGATGAAATGCCTGCAATACCTGCAGGAAAGATGCCGCAAGGTTGGCTTGGAGACAAGGGTAGAAGCGTTCCCCTTGGAGCGTTCCAACATCCGATCCGCTACCCTTACGGTGGACGGGAAGGAGTACCACTGCAAGGCCTATATCGGCTGCGGCAGCGGGAAAGTGGAGGCGCCGCTCTATTACCTTCGGAGCACGGACGATCTATCTCTGTCCCTGTGTAGGGACCACATCGTGCTGACGGATCAGCCGCTGAAGATGTGGACCTATCAGGACATGCTCAAGAACGGCGCCCTGGGGTTCATCACCTTCACGGGGCGGTATAATTGTCCCGATCGGGATATCGATCAAAAGACGCTGCGGCCCTCCACCAGCCTGGGAAAGCTTCTTCTGGGCGTGAATATCAACGTGAAGGACGCCATGGACATCGTGGCCAAGGGAAGTAAGTCCGCCTGTATCGAGATCGACCAGGAGTCATATGAGGGAAAGGCCCATAACCTGATCGGAGAACTCCCCGGGGAGATCGACGAGTGGGTGGTACTGACAGCCCACTACGATTCCACACCCCTGTCCTGCGGCAGCTACGACAACATGACCGGGTCCATCGGTATCCTGGGCGTAGCGGAACAGTTCGTGAAAGCGCCTCATCGGCGGGGCCTTCGGTTCATCTGGTGCGGCGGAGAAGAGTTGGGCCTTTTGGGCTCCAAAGCCTACTGCGCCGACCATGAAGGGGAGCTGGAAAAGGTGGTGTTGAACATAAACCTGGACATGATCGGCAGCATCATGGGCAAATTCATCGCCTGCTGCTCCGCAGAGGAGCGCCTGGTTTCCTTCCTCGAATATACGGCGGACGAGCTCGGGTTCCCTGTGGCCGCCCGTAGCGGCGTCTATTCCAGCGACTCCACGCCCTTTGCGGACAAGGGAGTTCCCAGCCTTTCCTTTGCGCGGCTGGCACCGCCCACCGCCGGATCCATCCATGAACGGTACGATACGCCAGCCATCGTTTCCCCGCAGCAGGTGCTGACGGATATAGAGTTCATCGCAGGTTTTACCGGACGCATGGCCAACGCCGTCCGCTGCCCCGTGAAGCGGGAGATCCCAGAGAAGATCAAGGACAAGCTGGACGTCTACCTGAATCGGAAACGAGCACCAAAGCCTCAGGACTGATCTTTAGCAGAGAAAAACGGACGGGTCCTCCCGTCCGTTTCCGTTTACTATAAGACTGTCAGATCATTCCTCGGGGTACTCCTCGTCATACTGCGGACGAGGTTGACGCTTGACCTTCTTGCCCTTCTTGCCATAGAAGATCTTCCAGGTGCAGATGAGAAAGAGGATGCCCAGGATCAGCGCCAGGGCGGCGATGATCACGTCCAGATACCGGGACACGAAGACCTGCTCGCCCAGGAAGTGGAGCATGGGGTTGAAGCGGTCAAGAATGTAGAACACGATATACACGATGGACAGAACAATAGCGGTATTGGCGACGATCGTGGAGACGATCTGAAGCCAGCGAGGAACGGAATTCTTCTTTTTCATGTCAATCTTCTCCTTAGCTTGGTTCGATGATATAGGCGATATCGCTGGTGGCGCGGCCGTTGTTGCCGTAGTTCTTGCCATTGAAGCACATGCCTGAAGATGCACCGCCATCCATGTTATAGGCAGCCGTCAGGCCCATGTCCGCGCAGAGCTGGGACGCTTCGGACAACGATAATCCTCTGAGCTTGCCACGGCCATTGACGGCGATGAAGCAGTAATGCCCCGGCTCGTAGTAGCCGATGATGGAACGAGGATTGGGATCGCCCACGATCTTCTCCATGGTGAACTTGGTCTTGGGCTGGCCGTCCCGGGTGAGCAGCGCGGGACCGAAGAACCAGATCTGATAGGGGTTCGCGGCCTCGATCTCTTCGGGAGAGTAGGTCTCTGTGGATACGTCGATGGTGTCGAAAACACCGTCAGGATAGAGGATGGCAAGATCGAAGTCGATCTTCTTGAACCGCTTGATCGTGACGCCGTTGCGGACGAACCAGCCGTGCTGGTTGCCATAGGCATTCAGATAGAAATCCGTATTGATGGCCAGGATGCCTTTTTGTTCCTTGCACATGGCCCATACAGGAAGGTTCTTTTCAAAGCTGGGCGCAATGCTGGTGCGGAAGCAATTGATATCCTGCAGATAGATGTCGGCGACAGTGTAGGGAACGTAATCGCCTTTCCTTAGCTCGGTGCCGCAGTACTCGCAGTTGGGCCACGTCTTGGAAACGTGGGTACAGCTGCGGCAGTAATAGCCTTCCACCTGGGTGAGCTCGATGGCGATGTTCTCGCTGCGATACTCGTTATCGTTGGAGATCACCTGATCCGGAGAGAACTTCTCGGCATATTTGCCCTTGAGCAGTCCCTTAGGTTCCGGAGTCGGTTCGGGCGTCGGCTCCGGCGTTTCCGTCGGTTCAGGCGTATCCGTCGGCGCGGGAGTCTCGGCGGAAGGATCGTCTGTCCCGTCAGGAGCGTCAGTTGGCGCAGGCGTATCCGTCAGTACGGGGGTAGGGGCAGGCGTATCGGTGGGGGCAGGGGTGCTGGCGGCCACGACGCTGGCGTTGGCACTGTTGAAATCCGTCAAGTCGATCTCCACCGGCTTCCAGGGGAAGAAGTGGAAGACCTGTGCACAGACCAGATACGCGAGCACACAAAAGCCTAGTAGGTCCAGGATGACCATGCGCAGGATCCGCTTTTTACTGGTTTTTCTCATTTGCTGCATTTATCCTTTACAAAACACGAATTTACGTTGAAGCACGAAGCTCATGGGGTAGACGATCAGCTGGACGAGGGCATAGGAGATCCATTCCGGTATGCCGCATATAACCGTGAACAGATACAGCAGTCCATAATGGCATCCAAAGATGAACAGCGCCAGCACCGTATAGCGGAGGAAACTGGTCCTGTTGGCAGATTCGAACACCAGCCGCTTATTGTACAGGTAGTTGAAGATGGAGCTCAACACCCTGGAAACAGCGGTGGAGAAGAAAATGGAGGTCGTTTGCGCCCAGTTCCTGGTGAGCCATATCAGAAACAGGAATACGATGTATTCCAGGAGGAAGCTCAACAACGATGAGCTGACGAACATCAGGATCATCTTATAGATGCGCCAGCCGTCCCGCAGCGCCCGGAAGTGGGAGGAGGCGTTGTCTTCGATATAGACGGTCTCGATGGGCACCTCTACGATGGGGATAAGCTCCCGACAGCAGTAGAGGAGCTGGCTGATCTCGTACTCGTACCGATCTCCTTTCAAGGAAAGCATGCGGGGGATGTTTTCCCGGGAAAAGGCGCGCAGGCCCGTCTGTGTGTCGTAGACCTTGACACCGGTGGAGATGGCGAACACGAATCGGGTGATGGCGTTTCCAGCGCGGCTCTTGAAAGGAACGTTGCCGGTGAAGCGACGGGAGCCGGTGACGAGAGCATCCCGATGGGAACGGAAGGCCTCTGCCACGCGCAGCACGTCGTCAGGAAGATGCTGTCCGTCAGCATCCACGGTGATCACGCCCTCCGCATCAGGGCAGTTGTCGTACACATATTGGAATGCCGTCTTCATGGCGGCACCCTTGCCCCGGTTCACCTCGTGGTGCAGAACGGTCACCTGTTCCTTCTCGGACAAGGATGCAAAGATAGGCTGACAGTCAGCCTGGCTGCCGTCATCCACGATCACGATGGGAAATTTCGTCTTGGAAATCAAGGTGTCCACCACACCGGTCAGCTTTTCGTCTGGCTGGTAGGCGGGGATCACGATTATCATATACTGGTATGTCTCCTAAAAAACTTTCCTCATTATACCACAGAGCCCCAAAAAAGAAAGAGGAAAAAGCTTGAACATGTCACAGATTTGTAAACTGTTTGTAATATCAAGGGTGTTTGGGTAGAAAGAACACCCCTTCCAGTATATGATACTGATAACGAATAAGGAGAACTGGTATGGGAAACGTTTCCAATAAGAATAAACGCATCTATACTTTCGCTATACTCGCCGCGGTGGCCATCCTGGCCATTGCTATGGGCGTACTGCTGGGAGGGAAGATATCCGGCGTACTGTTCTCGGGTCAGGATCTGTTCGCGAAGGAAGAGCAGACCGTTCAAGCTACGCCCGTTCCGACAAAGGCTACGTCCGCGCCCATCGTCGTTCCGACCGCCGCTGCCGTGCCAACGGAGGAGCCTACGCCCGTACCGACCGAAGAGCCTGTGATCACGCCGGCGCCCACACTGGATCCGTATGAAGAGCTTTCCCAAGTGGCCGATACCAGCATGATGAACGGGATCGTCAACATCATGTTCATCGGCGTGGACTACGAGGCGGCCAGGATCGATAAGAGCTGGGCCGGGAAAGGAGGCAACTCCTTCCATTCGGACGTGATGATCGTCTGTGCGGTCAACTTCAATGAAAACCGGGTAGACCTCATCTCCCTGCCCCGGGACACCTATGCAAATATCCCTGGCGTGAAGGGTGTATACAAGCTGAACGCCGCCCTGAACTGCGGCACGGACGGCAAGAATTACGGTCTGTTCTGCGAGAACGGGGAGGGGTTCGACAAGGTATGCGAAGCCGCTGAATGGATGCTGGGCGGCATCGACGTGGACTACTATTATGCCGTGACCATGGAATCGGTCAAGCAGATCGTGGATATCGTGGGCGGCGTCTGGTATAATTTGGAAGGCGATTTCGACAACGGCGGCCGATACTATAAGGCCGGGTTCCAATTCATGGATGGACAGGCCTGCCTGGACTACATGCGGGTGCGCAAGGCCGGACACGGGCAATTGCCCACAGGTGACAGCAACCGGGTCAATCGCCAGAAGAATATGATGGTGACCATCTTTAAAAAGATGAAGGAAGAGAACATGGTGCTGAAGGTGCCGGAAATATTGGCTGCCTTTGACGGCGCGCTGTTTACCAACTGTACGCCCGAGCAGACCGCAGCTTTGGCCCTCTTTGGATACAAGCTCGACCCCGACAATATCGGCGCCCATTCCATGGGCGGCGACAGTGCGACCCTGTTTGGATGGAATTTCGTCATCACGAACCAGTCGGATCGGGTGAAGCTCATCAAAGAGATCTATGGCGTGGATGTAAAGACCTACCCGAAGTACGGCCTGGCTTACAGCCGCTACACCTGGTGCAAGATGCTGCAGGACCAGTATATGGATATCTGCGATCCGCTCAAATCCTACGTACAGAAGCTGATCGACCAGGACGACGAGCAGGCCGAAGCCGCCCAGGAAGGGGAGGAGGGATCCTCTGAAGAATCGCCAAAGTATAAGTATTCCACCGCCGATAGGGATTTGTTCAGCGAGTACAAATCCGCCCTGAAGGAGCTGAAGAGCCTGTACAGCAGCGCGGACAGCGAAGCAAAGAAAGCTGCCAATCGTAAAAGCAACTCCTTGAAAAGCGTATCCAGCTCCCTTCTGGATCAGATGATCAAGGTGCAGGATCTGGCCGTGGCCGTGGCCAACCGATTCAACTACACGAAGGTCAAAAATATCTCCGATACCGCTTATCCCAACAGCGCTGACCACAGCGGCCCCTGGATGCTGAACTTCTGGGACAATAAGAAGTATAACGAAATAAGGGTCAACTTCAATTGATCCACTATCTATTATTGAATTGCCTCGCATCGAAAGGGATGCGGGGCATTTTTCGATTGCATTTTCCGCATGAGATGCTATGATATCCCTATACAAGCAAGATAAAGGAGAAACAAATGTCGTTCGGCGTGTTCGCAGGGATCGCTCTGGTGGTCGGCCTCATCCTGGCGGTGGGCCTGCTTTCCGGGCGACGCGTGAAGGATTCCTCAGATTTTCTTTCCGGCAGCGGGAGGGCGGGCACCTTTTTGGTGGCCGGAGCGATCATGGGGAGCCTGGTGGGGAGTCAGTCCACCATGGGCACCGCTCAGCTGTCCTTCCAATTCGGCTTCTCCGGCTGGTGGTTCACCCTGGGCTGCTGCTTCGGCTGCCTGGCGCTTGGTCTCGTGTACACCCGTAAGCTGAGGCAAAGCGGCTGCATCACGGAGCTCGCCATCGTCACCAAGGAATACGGGCCCGTCTCCGGCACGCTCAGCTCCGTACTCTGTTCCATCGGCATCTTCATCAGCGTCTTCTCCCAGGTCATCGCCTGCGCCGGGCTCCTTTCCACCCTGTTCCCGGGAACGCCGCTTTGGGTCGGGGCGATGTTGTCCGCCTTGCTGATGGGCCTTTACGTGATCTTTGGCGGCGCCTGGGGTGCAGGTATGGGGGGCTTCGTCAAGCTTCTGCTGCTTTGCGGCGTATCCCTTATGGGCCTTTGCTTCATCCTCTATTGGAGCCACGGACCAAAAGGATTTTGGAACAGCTTAAACGATCTGCTGACGGGGACCACCCTTGGCATGATCCGTCAGGAAGCATCGGGGATACCGAATATATCGGATGTCAACATTTTAAAATCCCAATTCCTGAGCCTCACAACCCGCGGCGTGGCTAAGGACTTGAGCTCCGGCGTTTCCCTGCTGTTGGGCGTTCTGTGCACTCAGTCCTATGCCCAGGCCATATGGTCCGCCAAATCGGATGCAGCGGCCCGGAACGGCGCGTTGATCAGCGCCTTCGCAGCGCCGTTCATCGGTCTATGCGGCGTGGCCATCGGCATGTTCATGCGCAGCCGGTATATGCTGCGCGCGGAGGCGGTCGCGCTGACTACCGCGGGGCAGGCCTTGCCAGAGATGCCGATACTGGAGAGCACCATCCGCACCATGCCTACCTTTGCTCTCAATCATTTCCCGCCCCTTGTGGCTGGCGTCATCCTGGGAACATTACTTATAACTGCTGTCAGCGGGGGAGCGGGCCTTTCCTTCGGCATGGCCACTATCCTGACGCGGGATATCCTGAAGCGTTTCTCCCACCGCTGGGACGATCCGAAGGGGGAGCTGCTGGCAGTGCGCGCCTGTATCGCGGGCATTCTTTTGGCGTCGGTGGCGGTGACCGTGTCATTGCCCGATTCGCTCATCAACGACTTTGGGTTCCTCTCCATGGGCTTCCGTGCCTGTGTCCTGTTCCTGCCCATGACCGCCGCTCTCTGGCTGCCGGGGAAAGTGGACGGGCGCTGCATCCTGCTTTCCATGATCCTTTCGCCCTGCGCGGATATCCTCTCCAAAGTGCTTGCTTTACCGGGCGACCCGCTTTTATACGGCATGGCGGTATCGCTTATAACCTGCGCCCTGGGTCTTATCCTGAACAAAAGAAGAGCCGACTGACGGCTCTCCAAAAGACATATCTTATTATCAATCCACTGTAAAGAAAGCATGATCTCCGTAGGTGTTCACCAGCTGGACCACTGGCTTGTCCGTGCCGTTGGGGAGGGGGAGCTTCAAGGGCAGCTTTGGCTTGGTGACCGTGCGGGTGGGATAGAACACCTGCTCCTTCACATATCCTATAGCCGCGTAGGCAAGGGGAGAGGGGCGACGGTTCAACTGTGCCTCCGTGATCGCGACCGTCCGTTTATCCAAGGAATACGCCACGTCGCATTTGTTTCTTACCGCCGGATAATGCAAAGACAGTGCATGACGATCGGCCACCGGATCGTCCAGCAGCGAAGGGCTGGAAGCCAGGCTCAACAGCCTCTTGCGCAGGGTGATGAGGGACAGGGGAGAGGCGTCCACGGCCAGGAACCGGCGGCCGGTCTTTGCGGCGACGGCGGCGGTGGTTCCGCTGCCGGAGAACAGGTCGCATACGAGATCGCCCTCTTTGGAGGAAGCGAGGATGATCCTTTCCAGCAACGCTTCCGGTTTTTGGGTGGCGTAGCCCAGCCGCTCCTTGTCCTTCTGCTGCAGATGCTCGATATCGGTCCATACGTCGGAGGGATAGATCAGATCGTCCTCATAATACGTATACAGCTTCCCGCGGGAACGAATGGAAAAGCCCACCCGTCCTTCCTGATCTACGAACTGTTTCATATGGTTGCGACGCTCCGGGCCCCGAGGCTGGCCCACGGCGGCGATGTTGAAGTATACCCGGCGGCTCTTGCGGTAGAAGAGGATGGTGTCATGCTTGCGGGGATAGAAACGGGTGGCCCGGCCGCCGGATTTGTAGCCCCAGATGATCTCGTCCATGAAGTTGTCTGGGCCGAAGATATCGTCCAGCATCAATCGGAGCTTGGCGCTCATGCGCCAATCGATATGCAGGTACAGGCTGCCGGTGGGGGAAAGGAGGGTATGGCAGCCGGTGAGGATGGTACGCATCCATTTGAGGTATTCCGCCTCGGGCATGTCGTCCCGGAAGAGGGGTATCCTGCTCTCCTCGTCCTTGTCGCCCCTGCGCTGGAAGGAATCCCCCGTACCGAAGGGCGGATCGAGGTAGATCAACTGGACTTTCCCCTTGTATTCTTCGATCAGTTTCGGAAGGAGCTTTTCCGAACGGGCCAGGAAGAAGGAACCGGGTCCGCCGATCTCATGATGCTCCGCCTTGCAATAGATCCTCATCCGTCTTTCCTCCGATACCTGATTATACTTTATTATAATACAAGATGTTGGGCCGGATAGCAAGCGTTATCCCTATATTTCGTATGAAGTTGTTACATTTTTTGCAAGATTTTGAAATAATATTGCAATGGGGAATGTGTGGTGTTATTATATATCAAAATTGTTTTATGGAGGTATTCTATGAAAGTTATCATCGATTCTGCCAAAAACATCGCGGCCATGGCTGCTCAGCAATATGTCGCCCTTTTGAAACGCAAGCCTAACGCCATCCTGGGCGGCGCCACCGGTTCCACCCCTCTCGGTCTCTATGCGGAGCTGATCCGGCTGAACAAGGCAGGGGAGATCTCCTTCAAAGATGCTTCCAGCTTCAATCTGGACGAGTACGTGGGCTTGGACGGCACCCACGATCAGAGCTACCGGTACTTCATGGATCACAACCTGTTCGATCATATCGACATCGACAAATCCCGCACCCGGGTCCCCTCTGGCATCGACGTGAGCGACCCTGCGGCCTACGATAAGGAGATCGCAGCGGCGGGCGGCGTGGACCTGCAGCTCTTGGGCATCGGCAACAACGGCCACATCGGCTTCAACGAGCCCGGCACGCCCTTCGGGTCTCTGACCCACATCGTGGAGCTCACAGAGTCCACCCGGGAAGCCAACAAGCGGTTCTTCAAGTCTATTGACGAGGTGCCCACCCACGCCGTCACCATGGGCGTGAAGACGGTCATGCAGGCCCGCTCCATTATCCTCATGGCCATCGGGCCCGCCAAGGCTCCCATCATGAAGGAGATGCTGCAGGGACCCGTCACCGAGAAGGTGCCCGCTTCCGTGCTGCAGCTCCATCCGGACGTGACCGTCTACATGGACTACGAAGCCGCCAAGCTGCTGTAAGGAGCGTCGAATATGGGTAAATATTTTGGTACGGACGGTTTTCGCGGCGAAGTCAACAAGGTCCTGACCGTAGAGCATGCCTACAAGATCGGTCGGTTCATCGGCTGGTATTACGGCCGCGACCATAAGGCCAACATCGTCATCGGCAAGGACACCCGCCGGTCTGGCTACATGCTGGAGCATGCCCTGATAGCTGGCATCACCGCCTCCGGGGCGGACGCCTATATGCTGCACGTGACCACCACCCCCAGCGTGTCCTATATCACCCGCATCGACGATTTCGACTGCGGCATCATGATCTCCGCCAGCCACAACCCCTTCTACGACAACGGCATCAAGCTGATCAACGGCAACGGGGAAAAGATGGAGGACGAGGTCCAGGATCTGTGCGAGAAGTACCTGGACGGTGAGATGGAGGAGCTGCCCCTGGCAGAGCGGGAGAACATCGGCAGAGCCATCGACTACGCCGCCGGCCGCAACCGCTACATCGGTTATCTCATCAGCCTGGCCACCCATTCCTACAAGCACATGCGGATCGGCCTTGACTCTGCCAACGGTTCCACCTGGCAGATCGCCAAGAGCGTGTTCGACGCTTTGGGCGCCGATACCTACGTGGTGGGCAACACCCCGGACGGCCTCAACATCAACAAGGACTGCGGCTCCACCCACATCGAGAACCTGCAGAAGCTGGTGAAGGAGAACCACCTGGACGTGGGCTTCGCCTTCGACGGCGACGCCGATCGTTGCCTGGCCGTGGACGAAAACGGGAACGTGGTCAACGGCGACCATATCCTCTATATCTACGCCGGTTACATGCAGGAGCGCGGGAAGCTGGGCAGCTCCAAGGTGGTCACCACCGTCATGAGCAACTTCGGCCTTTACAAGGCTCTTGAAGCCCGGGGCATCGGCTACGAAAAGACCGCCGTGGGCGACCGCTACGTCTACGAGAACATGCGCGCCAACGGCCACCGGATTGGCGGCGAGCAGTCCGGCCACATCATCTTCTCCAAGTACGCCACCACCGGCGACGGCCTGTTGACCGCCATCAAGGTCATGCAGGTGATCCTGGATCGGAAGACCACTCTGTCCCGGCTGGCGGAACCCTGCAAGATGTATCCCCAGGTGTTGAAGAACGTGGTGGTGAAGGACAAGGACGAGACCATGAACGATCCTCACGTCCAGGCCGAGGTGAAGGCCGCCGAGGAACGTCTGGGCAATTCCGGTCGGGTGCTGCTTCGTAAGAGCGGCACGGAGCCCGTGCTGCGGGTCATGGCAGAGGCCACCACGCCCGAGGCCTGCGAGAGGGAAGTGGACGCCATCATCCATGCCATGGACGAAGTGGGCCAGCTTATTCGCGTCAAGTAAAGGAAGGTAACATATGTATACTATCTCTGATCTGCTGGATCTTTCCCATACCAAGGCGGCGCCTCTTTTCGAGGGCAAGACCTATCCCTACGAGGTGCTGGACGGCATCAAGGGCTTCATTCTGGAGCTGGGCGCCACCTTGAGCGCAGAGGAATACGACCATCCCAAGGAGGACGTGTGGATCGCCAAGGACGCCGTCATCTACCCCAACAACTACATCGCCGGCCCCTGCATCATCGGCCACAAGACCGAAGTCCGGCCCGGGGCCTTCGTCCGGGGCAGCGCCCTGGTGGGGGACAACTGCGTGGTGGGGAACTCTACGGAGCTCAAGAACGTGATCCTGTTCGACAACGTGCAGGTGCCCCATTATAATTACGTGGGCGATTCCATCCTGGGGTATAAATCCCACATGGGCGCCGGCTCCATCACCAGCAACGTGAAGTCCGACAAGACCCTGGTAGTCCTGAAGGACGGTCAGCAGGAGCTGCCTACCAACCGCAAGAAGGTGGGGGCCGTGCTGGGCGATTATGTGGAAGTGGGATGCAACAGCGTGCTCAATCCCGGCACCGTCATCGGCCGCCACAGCAACGTTTATCCCACCAGCTGCGTCCGGGGCGAGATCCCAGCTGACTCCATCTTCAAGACTGGTGCCCGGATCGTTAAAAAAGCCTAAAATATTCATAAAAAAGGTGTTGACTTCCTCGGCAGGTGAGGCTATAATACAAGCCGAACGTCGCCCAAGACAGCCGGTAGCGGTGAAAACCGTGTAAATCCTGCCGAGGTGGTGGAACACAGACTTGTATTGTGTCCTTCCGTCTTAAGCGACGGGAGGATTTTTTATACAAGGAGGTGAAACAATGGCAAACGCGAAGTTTATCGAGCAAAAAGCAGCCAAGGTCGCTGAGATCCAGGCGAAGATCGAGAAGGCGAAGTCCATCGTGTTCTTCGATTATCGCAGCATCACGGTGGCCGAGGATACCGAGCTGCGTCGGAGCATGCGCAAGGAGAACGTGGAATACGTGGTGTTGAAGAACAACATGGTGTCCCGCGCCGCCGAGAATGCTTCCATCGACTCCAAGATCGAGGAGATGCTCAAGGGGCCCGTGGCGTACGCTTTCGGGTATGATGACGAAGTGGCTCCCGCTCGTATCCTGAAGGCTTTCGTTAAGAAGGCGAAGAAGTGCGAGATCAAGGGCGGTATCGTGGACGGCAAGCTGACCAGCGCCGCCGATATGGATGCGATCGCTGAGCTTCCCAGCAAGGAAGTGCTTATAGGCCGTCTGTTGGGCAGCATGAAGAGCCCCATTTCCAAGTTCGTTATCGTACTGGATCAGATCGCTAAGCAGAAGGGCGAAGCCCCCGCCGAAGCGTAACAACCGGGCATATGCCCACAGAACAACAAACAATATTATAAATTTTTAAGGAGAAATATCATGAATAAGGAACAACTGATTGCTGATCTGAAGGCAATGTCCGTTCTGGAGCTGGCCGAGCTGGTCAAGGCTCTGGAAGAAGAGTTTGGCGTGTCCGCCGCTGCCGGCGCCGTCGTCGCCGCTGGCCCCGCTGCCGCCGCTGCCGAGCCCGTGGAAGAGAAGACCGAGTTCGACGTCATCCTTAAGGAAGTCGGCCCCGAGAAGATCAAGGTCATCAAGATCGTCCGCGAGCAGACCGGTCTGGGCCTCAAGGAAGCCAAGGCTGTGGTCGATGGCGCTCCCGCCCCCGTCAAGGAAGGCATCTCCAAGGAAGACGCCGAGAAGATCGTCGCTGCTTTCAAGGAAGTCGGCGCTGTCTGCGAGATCAAATAAGAGATCTTTCAAATCACTTAGAAAGAACAGCCTCTGCTGTTCTTTCTTTTTATATGTGTCCAACAAGTTAAACCCGACGGAAAAAGGTGGACAAAACGGTCGTCATGTTGTATAAATAACAGGAAAGAAACAGGAGGACGTACATGCATTCTCTTTTGATAAAAAGCGTGACCATATGCCTGCTGCTGTGCAGATTGTCCGTAAACGGCATCTACAGCTCTGCCTTTGCAGCCGCACATAACACCTTTCCCGCCGTTCAAGTAACGGGCAGCGTTGTCGATCAAAGCATGCGTCTCTTTGGGACGAATCTGATCCAGAACGAGGGCGATGACACGGGCGATGGGGAAGAAGCAAAACCTGTCGTGGAGATCGTCACGGATGAGCAGCTGGATGCTGGTTACTTGGACGAATGGTTCAACGGCTCTGTATTGGTGGGCGACTCTTTGTCCGCCGGTTTTTCCGGGTACGTGCAGAACGAACGGTATTTGAAGCATCCCTGCCTGGGCGACATGAAGATCGTGTCCGCCAGCGCTCTGACGCTCAAAAAAGCTATGGAATGCGAGCAAAAGATCCGCAATCGGGAGCTGAAGTATCGGACCAGATACATGACCATCTGTGAAGTGATTGAGGCCACCGAAACGAATCGGCTGTTCATCAATCTGGGCGTCAGCGACGTACGTTGGTATACGCCGGAGCAGTTCATCGAAGCTTACGATACCCTGATCGAGATCGTGAAGACGTCATACCCCGATATCGAGATATATATCCATTCCATCGTACCTATGATCGAGAGCTACGCGAAATCGGTCAACGTGACGGCGGAACAGAACATGGAGATCAACGAATGGCTGAAAGCGTATTGTGAGGAGAAGGGGTACGGCTATATCGAGATAGCCGATCCGGTTCGAGATGAAAACGGGTACCTGGCCCGCGACTGCAGCGCTTCAGATTATCGGTTCCACTTGAACAAGAAGGGCAAGGAGTTCTGGGTGCGGAGCCTGCGGGAGGTTGCGAGGCAAGCCTACTACGACGGCAAATGGAGCCCCAGCAACGGGCAATAATCCAGCAGTTCAATCGTTTGATTTGAGCCCACGGCCGAAGCGAACGGCTTCCTTTCCGAATTTGGATCGGATGGTGTCCACCGCTTCATCCAGCCGCCGGGCTTTTTCCATTTTGACCGTATCTGAAAACATGTTCAGCTGTTGTGCGCCGTCCATGCTGAGCCCCGTGACCCCAACGCTCAGCATCCGTATAGGCTTCCCGGCAGGCCAATTCTCCTGCAGCAGCGCCATGGCCGTGTCCCGAATGAGTCGAGTGCTGCAGGTATACTCCTCCAACGCTTTTTGTCGATTGATGACCTTCAAAAAAACATCCTTCACCTGTATCTGAACAACGGAGGCATACAGCTTTTTGCGCCGCAGCCGGGTCGCCACCTGATCGGAGATCAGCGTTAGGCCTGCCATCACCTCGGATGGGTCCACCAGATCGTGATCGAAGGTGACGTTGTGGCTGATGCTTTTAGGTTGTTCCTCATGACCGGTGGGAAGGACAGGGGAGAGGTCCTCGCCTTTTGCGCTCTTCTGCAGCTGAATGCCCGCCTTACCCATGAAAAAGGATAGGGATTTGGGGTCTGCTTGGGCAAGATCTCCTATGGTAAGGATGCCGTGTTCACGCAGGATGGATGCGCTCGATTTGCCTACGAACAACAGGTCTTCGATGGGCAGCGGCCAAAGGAGCTCCCGGTAGTTGTCTCGAGAGATCACCGTGGTGGCGTCAGGTTTCTTGTAATCGGAGCCCATCTTGGCAAAGGTCTTGTTGAAGGATACGCCTACGGAAACGGTCACGCCGATCTCTTCCCGGATCCGCCTCCGCAGTTCGTCGGCGATCTCGCGACCGGAGCCGAACAGATGGCGGCTGCCGGTCACGTCCAAAAAGCTTTCGTCGATACTGAATCGCTCCACCAGGTCCGTGTAGCCTTCATATATGGCGTTTATACGTTCGCATACAGCGGTATACTTTTCGTGATGAGCCGGGACCAGCAGCAGGTCAGGACATTTCTTTTTGGCGCTGTAAATGGTCTCGGCGGTTTGGATATGATATGCCTTGGCGAGCTCGTTCTTTGCCAGGATGATCCCATGTCGCGATTCAGGGTCCCCGCATACGGCCATAGGCACCAGCTTCCATTCGGGATGATCGATGGATTCCACGGAAGCAAAATAGCTGTTGCAGTCGGCATGGAGGATGATCCTGTCGTCCGGCAGAAAACCAGGATCCATATGGCTGTTCTCAGGTTTCCACATTTTTTCAATCAGATGACGATGCCGCCGTCCACGGACAGTATCTGTCCTGTGACCGCTTCTGCTTCCGCAAGGTAACAGACGGCATCGGCTACCTGTTCCGGAACGATCAGCTTCCCTAAAGGCGTTTCCTGCTGAAATGCTATGAGCGACTGTTCGTCCAGGGAAGCGTTCATAGGGGAGGGGACCAGCCCCGGCGCCACGGCGTTGACCCGGATATGAGCGGGGGCCAGTTCCTTAGCCATAGCTTTCACAAAGCCGTTCAAGGCGCCCTTGGAGGCGGAATAGACGGCTTCGCAGGACCCCCCTGTGAGACCCCACATAGAGGAGATATGGACGATGGATCCGCCCTCCTTCTTCAGCATATGGGGGACAGCCGCTTTGGTGAGGAGCATGGCGCCCTTCACGTTCACGGAATACACTTTGTCCATCTCCGCTTCGCTCACGTCCGTAAGCGTCTTTTGCGGCAGCGCCACGCCTGCACAATTCACCAGCAGGTCTACACGGCCAAGGCGTGTTTCGATAGCCGTATAAAGCCCTGAAACGTCGGATTCTTGGGTGATATCCGCAGGACATATCAATACCGGCGTTTTGCTCGAAATGTCCTTTAATAGCGCTTGTGTCCGTTCAGGATGGCTGTGATATTGGAGCGCAAGCGCATATCCTTTTTTGCTCAAAGCCTTGGCGCAAGCGCCGCCGATGACGCCGGAAGCGCCGGTGATCAAAGCTATCTTCATGTGAAGCTCCTCCCGATTTGCTGCCATCCAGTATACCCCATACGATCTTTTCTGTAAAGAGAAGGCCTGCCGTGAGAGGCAGGCCGTTTCAGGTCAGTTCATTCGTCGTATTCACCCGTATGCCGCACGTTTTTTTGAAAGAGCATCACGATGCCCCAGATGCCGGCGATGCCCACCAAAGCGTATACGATGCGAGAAAACGTGGTCATGGAGCCGAACAGCGCCGCCACCAGGTCGAAGTGGAACAACCCGATAAGTCCCCAGTTCAGCGCGCCGATGACCATAATGATCAAAGCAAGTACATTCATTCCTTTTTCCTCTCCTTTCGACGATAGTGTTTCGTGAAAGAAGGGAAGTTATGCAAAGGAATAGGGATTGTTGCTGCGCTTTTTCTTCTCGGAAATCACTTCGATCTCAAATTCGTCGAAATCCACAGGTTCGATGAAATCCGTCGACTTGAAAACCACGCGCGAAAACTGCTGAAGATCGTTCACATGCTTGCGCAGGATCAAGGGACGGCACAGATCCAAATCCTGACACAGCTCATGGAGGAGCACGCTCCAACCCTCCATATCGAAAGGCCGTGCGGAAGAAAACTCCCGCACGGTCTCACGCAGTATCCTATGATCTTGCAGCACTTTGGCCCAAATACGCATCAGTCGGGCATCTGGAACCAGGCAGTGACGTACAGGCTGGTGCCGTCCGTATACAAACCGTTGAGCGTGCAATACAGTTTGAAGGGTTTGCCGACCTTCTTGGTGGCATCCCAGTTGGCCACAGCGTTGAGTACGTAGATCTTGATGGTCTCCTTGTAGCTGGTCTTCGCTTCGAAGGTGATGACACCGGTCTCCGCGTCGACTTCCAGGATCTTGCCCACGAACCGGTACAAACCGCTGTCGGTGGGATTCTCCATGACCTTGGCGAAAGCATAGCCAGTAGGTACTTCATGGAAGGAATTGGTCTTGTTATAACCGGCAATGGCCTTGGCCCGATCCGCATACATCCGAGAGACGTTGCAGCTGGTCTCGCCTTCCTCATAGCCGTCCTTCTTGGCATGGATGGTGATGGTGGCGATGCCGTAGTAATCCTTGCCGAAGGTCACATCGAAGGAATAGTTGCCTTCTGCATCCACGGTGGGGGAACCGCAGGCCACGGAGGACATATACTCCGCAGCAGGCGTGGCGGTCAGGGTCGCGCCAGGAGCGGTTTTACCGGTCACGGTAACCTTGTTGTTCTTGTCCGCCCGTAGCTTGTCCACGGCGGTCTCCACCGTAAGGGGCATCTGCTCGGGAACGAACACATAGGGCGTAACGGTGAAGGACTGGCTTACCGACACACAGTTGGCTTTGTTGGCTTCCACCAGCACCGTTTCCGCTTCGTCGCCGGACAGGGTGTAGGTGTACTCGAAGTTGCCGCCCTCGTAGATGGCCACGGGCTGGCCGTTGATGGTCACGGTCACGGTGTGATCGTCCACCTTGCCCTTGATAGGCAGCTCGTTGCCTTCACCGGCCATGATGCCTTCCTCGGGGATGTCGGCCTGAGCAGGCTCTGTGACCTCCAGCTGAAGGGTGGGGAAGGTGATGTCGAAGGAATCCACTTGCAAGGACTCCTGCGTTCCATCCGCATGGGTCACCAGGATCTCCGGGGTCACCGTGTACACGGAATCGGACAGCGGTGTGTTGGGGAAGAAGCAGGACTTGGGGATGGTCAGTAGATACGGCTGGTCGGTGGCCTCGTTGTTGGGCTGCACAAAATCATCCTGATTGGGCAGCACGATGGTTACGGTATCCCCAGGCCGGGCGGTCATGCTGATGGTGATGCAGGGGATGCCCTCACCGTCGATGATCTCCTCCAGATGGGTGACGGAGTAGTCCACCGGCGTTCCGGTAACAGGCGCGTCCACAGGCTCGGTGTTCTGGTTGTCGGCGGGCACATTGGCCTGGGTGGGAACGTTGGTGACGGTTGCCGCTTTCTTTCCGGCGCAGTTGAACTGCAGGAAGCCGGGGAGCTTGGCCTTCGTGTCGCCGCCCTTGATGTTGCAGAAAGCGACGATGCCCACGATGATCAGCAGGATCGCCAGCAGGCAGACGATCAAAATGGTGACGATATTAAAATCGCTGCCGCCCTTGCGGCCCCGGTTTTGGGAAGACTTCTTCCGGCGGGGAGGGGTAGGCTCGTACTCCTCATAGCCATCGTCTTCCTCGTCGTCATCGTAGCTGTCATCGTCGTACCCATCGTCCTCTTCATCCTCATCGTCATCGTCGTCTTCCTCTTCGATGACGCGCTTCTTCTTGCTGGAAGAACGGGCGAAACGGGTCGTTTTAGGTTCGGACTCCAACTTCTTGACGTCCTCGTCATCGTCGTAATCGTCCTCGTCCTCGTCATCGTCGTCTTCTTCCTCTTCGTCGACCACACGGCGCTTCTTGGCGGGCGCAGCGGTACGGGAGAACAGAGGCTTCTTGGCCGGCTTGACCTCTTCCTCTTCCTCGTCGTAATCCTCTTCGTCCACATCTTCGTCGTCTTCAGGCTCCGCCACCTTCTGCGGTGCCTTGTAGCTGCTTGCACGGCGGGCCGCGGAAAAGTCGGGGGCTTTTACATTGCCCCGCCGGGGACGGGCTTCCTTCTCGACGACCTCTTCCGCGTCGGTGGCCTGAGCTGCTTCGTCTGCATCCGTCTGATCCTTCAGATTCGCGGCGCAGACCTTGCAGAAGGTCGCGTGGTCGGGGTTGTAGGCTCCGCATTTTTTACAGATCATAAAAACTGCCTCCTTGGACATATTTACATAGAAACAGTTTAAAGTATAAAGTATGTATGTTGAGGTTTTGTTGCCGATATATGACGAATATGTTAACATTTTCGGGACAGCCCTTCTTTTTACATTGTAACCAACAACTACTTATGGTATAAATAGTGCATTGCCATGGGGCGTAACTCTATGACGCTTTTTCGAATACCATAGAGTATACTGCGACAGGATGGGTTTTTTGAGATGATTTATTTGGATAACAGCGCCACGACCCGCACGCTACCGGAGGCTGCTCAGGCATCCATGCAGGCCATGACGGAGGATTTCTATAATCCGGCGGCAGCCTATGCCTACGGGGCCCGTACGGAAAAGCGGGTGAACGAGGCTCGCGCCATCATCGCACGGCCCCTCAGGGCGAAGCGGGAGGAGATCATCTTCACGTCCGGCGGCACGGAGAGCAACAACGCCGCCGTGTTCGGGAGCCTCAGGATGTGGCATGGACCAAAGCGGGTCATCACCACCGCGGTGGAGCATCCTTCCGTATTTGAAACGGTCCAGTCCCTGAAGCAAAGTGGGGACGTAGATATCGTGATCCTGCCCGTGAACGAGCAGGGGTATCCCGATCTGACCGTCCTGCGGGATGCGCTGACGGAGAACACGGCCCTGGTGTCCATGATGCACGTGAACAACGAGCTGGGCACGGTGACGGATCTTTCCGCCGTCGCTCGGTTGATCCGCCGGTATGCGCCCCGGGCCATCTTCCATGCGGACGGCGTACAGGCATATATGAAGGTAGACACGGAGAATCTGGGCGTGGACCTCTATTCCATCTCCGCCCACAAGTTCCATGCGCCTAAGGGTGTGGGCGCCCTCTATAAGCGCAGCGGCGTCCGCTTCGCCGGGGGCCAGATGGGCGGCGGCCAGGAGAACAACCTGCGCTCCGGCACCCTGAACGTTCCGGGCATCCTTGGCATGGAGAAAGCGGTTGCCCTGTATGAGCAGAACCTGAGCGCCTGGCGGCAGAACATGCGCCTCTGCAAGCGCCGTCTATATGATGACCTCATGGCTATACCGGACGTGATCCTCAACGGGCCGTCCCTGGACGAGGCCGCGCCTCATATCCTGAACCTGTCCTTCATGGGGATCAGGGGAGAGGTGCTACTCCACGCCCTGGAGCAGTTCGACGTATGCGTGTCCACCGGCTCCGCCTGCGCGGCTCGGAAGGCGGGAAAGAACCGCATCCTCACCGCGGCGGGCATCATCGGCTCTCGGCAGGAGGGAGCCATCCGCTTCAGCCTCTGTCCCTTCAATACGGTGGAAGAGATGGACAAAGCGGCCCAGATCGTTTCGGAACAAGTCAAGTTTTTACGTAAATACAGGAGAAGGTAAGATGAACAACAGCGCACTGGTGGTGAAATACGCGGAGATACATTTGAAGGGGCTCAATCGCCCCTTCTTCGAGCGCAAACTGGTGGAGAAGATAGAGGAGACCCTTTCTGACGCCAAGCCCCGGGTGGTCCGGGAGCAGGGCCGCATCTTCGTGTACGAGCTACCCGAGGAACACCTGGAGGAATACGCCGCACGGCTCCAGAAGGTCTTCGGCATCCATTCCGTATCCGTCGCCGCCTGCGGGGAGAAGACCTGGGAGGAGGTGCGAGCCCTGGGAATCCGCCTCATGGCGGCCTATCGGGACGAGCCCAAGACCTTCAAGGTGTTCGCCCGCCGGGCGGACAAGCGGTTCCCCATGACCTCGGAGATGATCTGCCGGGAGCTGGGCGGGGAGCTGCTGCAGACCTATCCCAATCTGAAGGTGGACGTGCACCATCCTGAGATTCCCTTGACCGTGGAGATCCGGCAGGACAAGGCCTTCCTGTACACCGGCGAGATCCCCTGCGCCGGCGGCATGCCCGTGGGCACGAACGGCAAAGCCATGCTCCTCATCTCCGGCGGCATAGACAGCCCTGTAGCCGGGTACATGATCGCCAAGCGGGGCGTGGCTCTGTCCGCCATCCATTTCTACAGCTACCCCTACACCAGCGAGCGGGCCCGGGACAAGGTGGTGGAACTGGCCCAGATCGTGTCCCAATATGCCGGAGCCTTCGACCTCTATCTGGTCCCCTTCACGGATATCCAGACCACCATCTACGATAAGTGCCCCTCCTCGGAGACCACGGTGCTCATGCGGCGGCTTATGATGAAAATCGCCGAGCGCACGGCCCGCAGCTGCGGGTGCCTGGCCCTCATCACCGGGGAATCCATCGGCCAGGTGGCCAGCCAGACCATCGAAAGCCTGGCCGTCACCAACGACGCGGTGGACATGCCCGTGTTCCGGCCTTTGATCGGCTTCGACAAGGAGGAGATCATCGAGCGGGCGAAGAAGATCGGCACCTTCGAGACATCCATCCTGCCCTACGAGGACTGCTGCACCGTGTTCGTGCCCCAGCATCCCGTGACCCGGCCACAGGTCCAAAAGCTCCGGGAGAGCGAAGCGTTGGTGGACTTCGAGCCCATGATCGAGGCCGCCATTCGTAACACGGAGGTCATACGGATTTCACACAATATTTCCGATTGACCGTCTACATATATGGTATACTAACGTAAATTCCTGGGAAGGGAGCATATGTGATCTATGAAATCTATCACCCGCTTTATCGGCGCCGTCGTGCTTATCGTCGTTTTGGCCGGTTTTGTGCTGTTCAAGCTGAATGAAAGGGGATTCCTGTCCGGGAATCTGTCCCAGTGGATCTCCACCATGACCGAGCATGTCCTCGGCATCAAGAACGACACGGAGGACTTCCTCCACGAGGAAGGGTACCTGCTGCCTACGGCCACCATCGATCCCAATCAGCAGCAAACCACGAATCCTACATATTAAGTTAGTCAAGGGTTCAAGAGGCCGAAAGTCCTTTTATCCATGATAAACAAACGAGGCAGGAAAATTTCCTGCCTCTTTTGTTTGGTCTGGGTGAGAAGATTTGAACTTCCGGCCTCTTGAACCCCATTCAAGCACGCTACCAAACTGCGCTACACCCAGAAATATGCGGTCGTTCTTGCGAACGTGGTTATATTAGCATCGGCATAGAAAAAAGTCAAGCCTTTTTTTGACACAGTATTCTTTCCGCCTATGCAGCGAAAAATGCGAAAATTTTTCGGTATTGACCGCTAAATGCAGCATCTGCCGGCAGTTTATTGTGTTTCTTTTCTATGGACAAAATCTTTTCTTGAAATTGGAATAATTGATTGAATTTCTACATTACGCTGTCTATAATGAAGAAAAAAATACGGAGCGTGAAGATCGTGGATCGTACGGATATTCAGATTCTGACCTGCTTGCAGGAAAACGCCAGAATGAATGCTTCCACCATAGCCGAACGGGTGAACCTTTCCACCTCGGCGGTGATCGAACGCATGCGTAAAATGGAAAACAGCGGCTGTATCGAACGGTACACCGCTATTTTTAGTGAGTCCGCCATGGGTCGGGACGTGTCCGCCTTCATCTCAGTGGGCATGGAGCATCCCAAATACGTGGAGGGGTTCGTGAGCACCGTCAACGGCCACAAGGATATCATCCAGTGCTACTACATGGCCGGCGACTTCGACTTCCTGCTCCATGTGGTGACCGCTTCCACCAGCACTCTGACCCGCGTGCTGGAGGATATCAAGCGCATCCCCGGCGTCAGCAAGACACGGACGCATCTGGTGTTGAGGACGGACAAAAACATTCTGTCCCCGCTGCCGGAAGCGACGAAATAACCTATACAATAAAAATGGAGGAAAAACAAATGATCATCGGTGTCCCTAAAGAAATCATGCACGGCGAGCGCCGTGTGGCCGCTACCCCTGAGACCGTGGCGAAGTTCGTCAAGGACGGCGCCCATGTGCTGGTGGAGAATGGCGCTGGCGTCGGCGCGTTCTTCGCGGACGAAGCCTATGCGGCGGCCGGTGCCGAGATGGTGGCCGACGTAGCCGACCTATACGCCCGCGCGGACGTGATCCTGAAGGTCAAGGAGCCCCTGTTCAACGAGGAGAAGGGCTGCTCCGAGATCGACATGATGCATGCCGGTCAGTACATCATCACCTTCATCCATCCTGCCTCTCCCGTGAACCATCAGATGGTCAAGGATATGGCGAAGAAGGGCGTCATCGGCCTCACTCTGGACGGTGTGCCCCGTATCTCCCGAGCTCAGAACATGGACGCCCTCACGTCCATGAGCACCGTGGCCGGCTATAAGGGCATGCTGATGGCTGCCTCCGACCTGGAGAAGTTCATGCCCCAGATCTTCTGCGCCGTGGGCATGATCAAACCCTGCAACGTGCTGGTCATCGGCACGGGCGTGGCCGGTCTGCAGGCCATCGCCACCGCCAAGCGCCTAGGCGCCGTCACCTATGCCGCCGACATCCGTCCCGCCGCCGCCGAGCAGGCCAAGTCCCTGGGCGCCAAGCCCATCGAGCTGGGTGTCCCCGCCGAGGAAGCCATCGCCCCGGGCGGCTATGCCCTGAAGCTTCCCGACGCCACGCTGGAGAAGGAGCGCAAGGCCATTGCCGAGGTGCTCCCCAACATGGACGTGGTGTTCTGCTCCGCCCTGATCCCCGGAAAGCTGGCCCCCGTGGTCATCACCGAGGACATGGTCAAGACCATGAAGGAAGGCTCCGTCATCGTGGATATCGCCATCGACCAGGGCGGCAACTGCGCCATCACCCCGCCGGGCAGCCGGGAAGTGAAGCACGGCGTGGTCCTGGAGGGCATCAAGAACATCCCCGGCATGCTGGCCTCCAGCTCCACCTGGATGTTCGCCCAGAACATCTATAACCTGACCCGTTTCCTCACCCACGACGGCGAGATCCGGCTGGATATGAACGACGAGATCGTCAAGTCCATCCTGGTCACTCGAGACGGCAAGATCGTCCATGAGGGGGCCCTGGAGGCCATGGGCCTGAAATAAAGGAGGTTTCCCTTGCATCCGCTGATCCTTGTGGGTATCTTCATCGTGTCCAGCGTCCTGGGGTACGTGCTCATCAAAAACGTGCCCAGCCTGCTGCACACGCCCCTCATGTCCGGCATGAACGCCCTCTCCGGCGTCACCGTGCTGGGAGCCATGATCGCCGTGGCCACCGCCGCCTTCACGGGCAGCAGGGTCCTGGCCGTGATCGCCATCGCCCTCGCCATGCTCAACGTGGCGGGCGGGTTCCTGGTGACCCATCGCATGCTGCTGATGTTCGGCCATAAGAAGGAGAAGGAGGAGAAGGAAGCATGATCGATTCCGTCTACTACGTTCTCTGCATCCTCCTGGCCGGTCTGGTGTTGTTGGGCATCTCCATGATGAGCAAGGT
>ONNZ01000046.1 GCA_900319345.1 uncultured Eubacteriales bacterium | reverse complement strand
GGGGGCGGCGCCGGGGATGGGCCGACGGGGACCGGCGGCGGGCCGGGCAGCGGGGGCGGCGGCGGGGGCGCCAGCGGCGATCTCTTCCACTTCCACCTGATACAGAACACCATTCACATTGACGTTGAAAGTACGCATGATTCCTTTTTCCTCCCTAAATCAGTTCAATCTTGTAATGGATAAGATGCGGATGCCGCTCACGTCCTCGCCCATGACGGTGGCGATGGCGGCGGCGATGGCGGCCACCAGGCTCTGGCGGTCTTCAAACTCCTCCGCCTCGGGCTCGGGTGCCGGCTCCGGTTCAGCCGCGGCGGCGACGGGCGCGGCAGGTTGTTCTGCGGGCATGGCTTTTGCCGCCTGCTCAGCTTTCTTGGCCGTCGATCTGCCCAGGATCTTCCCCAGCAGGGTGATGATCAGGATCAACGCAATTAAGCCTACGAAGACGGTGCCAAAGCCCAGCACGAATACGGTGGGGAACGGAAGATCGGTGTTCGCCGCTACCATTGCCCATAGACTCATGTTGGTCAACATTTTTCCCTCCTGCAAGTTTTCATGCATTATGAGTCTTCATTATGACCCATCTTTTAATAAATTCGACGTAAATCCTCTTTTCCCTTCTTCCTTTTCAGGAATCGTTAATATATTTTTCGGTCATGCTGTTCCTATGCTGATACTGTTTCTCCGGGCGGTGCTCCTGTACGTCTTCATCCTCTTCATCCTGCGCATGACGGGCAAGCGGCAGATCGCGGATCTGCAGCCCTTCGACCTCATCATCACCATGGCTATCGCGGATTTAGCTTCCACAGCCATCGCGGACACGGACATCCCCCTGCTCTACAGCGTGGTGCCCATATTGGCCCTGTATCTGGTCCAGCAGGCGGTGGCCTTTTTGAGCCTCCGGTCAAGGCGGTTCCGGACCTTCGTGTGCGGGTCCCCCCTGCTGCTGGTCCGGGAGGGGGTCCTCCAGGAGGGGATCATGCGGCAGGCCAACTACACCGTTTCGGACCTCTCCGACCATCTGCGGGCCCAGCAGGTCTTCGACCTGAAGTCCGTCCAATATGCCATCTTGGAGACCAACGGCTCCCTGTCGGTGCTGGAAAAGCAGAAGGCGGACCAGCCCCAGCCCCGGCTCAGCTACATGCTGATCCTGGACGGAGAGCTCTGCCGGACGGCCCTCAAACACCTCCGCATCCGCCCCAAGGCCCTGAAGGAGCTGCTGCGGCGGTTCGGGGTGGCGGATATGGGGGACGTGTTCTATCTCCAATACCTGGGGGACGGGTCGTTGCGGCTGCAGCTGAAGGCGAGGCGCGGCGCGAAGATCAAGGACATCCCGAAGAAGGAGGCGAAGGAGCTGTGTTCGTAAAGGTCCGGCAGGCGTTCACCGTGGGGGCGATCCTGTTCCTGCTCATGCTGTTCCTCCTCCCCTCCCTGTACCTCAAGAGCGAATGCGAAGCCCTGAACCAGCTCTGCGACCGGGTGGTCAGCAGCCGGGACGGGGCCGCCTATGCGGAGCTGAAAGGCCGCTACGAGGCCATGCGAGGCAAGGCAGAGCTGTTTTTGGACCACAAGGTCATGGACGAGGCCACGGTGCCTCTGGAGCTCATGGGCGTGTACCTGGACGCCGGCGACGCAATTTCCTTGGAGGCTGCGGCGACGGAATTCCGGCAGGCCCTTCGGTGCATGCTGTCCATCGAAACGGGGGATATCCGGCTGCTTTTGTAGCTTTTTCGCAACGGACGCGTAAACAGGGGCCTCGGGGCTTGCCCCGGCACGCCGTCCGGCGGTATACTCGGGGCATGAAGAAAAGGATCGACAAATCCCAGCTTTGGGCTGCTGGGGCCCTGCTGCTTTTGGCGGCGTCCGTTTGGTTCGGGCTGCCGCCCTATTACCGTTTCGTGGCCCTGGGCTTGGGGGCCCTGGCCTTCCCCGCCCTGCTCTGGCGCAAGGGGGCCTTTTGGATCGTGCTGCTGTCCCTGGTGGGCTGCGGCGTTTTTCTGCTGCGCTTTCGGGCCTCGGGCTACCACTACACCGCCCTCCTTCCCCTGACCGCCGCGGCCCTGCTGCCGGTGTTCCGGTTCGGGAAGCGGGGGGTGAAGCGCCTGACGGGGACGGCCCTGGCGCTGGTTTTGGCCCTGGTTCTGGCGGCGGAGGGGCCCATCCTGTACACCGCCCTGACCGCCGCCGAAAGCGACGCTCCTTACGTGATCGTGCTGGGGGCGGCGGTCTACGGCGAGACCCCCTCCATCTCCCTGCGGCACCGGTCGGACCGGGCGGCGGAGCATCTGCGGCGGAACCCGGACGCCGTGGCCGTGGTCTCCGGCGGCCAAGGCGAGGGCGAGGACATCTCGGAGGCGGAAGCCATGCGCCGATATCTTGTTGACAAAGGCGTGGCGGGCAACCGCATCCTGATGGAGGGCAAATCCACCTCCACGTTGGAGAACCTGACCTTTTCAAAACAAATCATCGAGAATAGCAGCGGGGACCCCAGCCGGGTGGCCGTGGTGTCCAGCTCCTACCATCTCTACCGGGCCAAGCGCATGGCGGCCGCCCTGGGCATGGCGGCGGAGGGCCTCCCCAGCTCCGACGGCTATCCCGTGTATATGACGGGCATGTACCTCCGGGAGGCCGTGGCTGTGTGGAAGCTGTGGCTTTTGGGGATATAAAAAAGCCGCCTCACGAGAAGCGGCTGAACCAATGGAACGGGAGACCGTTCCTTTTTTATGCCTTGGCGGCTTTGAGCAGGGCGTCGATCTCGCTGTCGGTGAGGTAGCGCCACTGGCCGCTCTTCAGGTCGCCCAAGGTCAGGGGGCCGTAGCCCTCCCGCTTGAGGCGCAACGTCTTGTGGCCAACGGCCTCCAGCATGCGCCGGATCTGCCGGTTGCGGCCCTCGTGGATGGTGATGGAGATGCCCGTATCCCCCTTCTGGTTGGCAGTGGTGTAGTTGATCCGGGCGGGGGCGGTCATGCCGTCCTCCAGCATAACGCCGTTAGTGAGCTGGGCCCGCTGCTGGGCCGTCAGCTTCCCGTCGCACACGGCGTAGTAGGTCTTCTCCACCTTGAAGCGGGGATGGGTCATCTTGTTGCACAGGTCCCCGTCGTTGGTCATGAGGAGGAGCCCCTCAGAATTGAGGTCCAGGCGGCCGATGTTATACAGCCGCTCCGGGATGTCCGTGAAGAAGTCCTGGACGGTCCTGCGGCCCTCCGGGTCCACGCTGGAGCAGATGACGCCCCGGGGCTTGTAGAAGAGGATGACGATCCGCTTCTGGGCCAGGGTCACGGGCTGCCCGTCCAGCAGCACCTGGTCCCCCGGCTCCACGGACATGCCCAGGGTGGCCACGGTGCCGTTCACCGTGACCCGGCCCTCCTCGATGAGCTTTTCCGAGGCCCGACGGGAGGCCACCCCCGCCGCGGCCATGAACTTCTGCAATCTCTCCCCCATGCGCTTCCCTTTCTATGCGGTCAGGTAGGCCCCCATGACCTGTCGCAGGAACCAGTCGAAGGTCAGGGGCGACGCCCCCTCCCGAAGGATCAGCGGGACGGACACGACCCCTTCCCCGTTGACCGTGAGGATGGCTTCGCCTGCCTGTGCCCCAGCTTCCACCGGGGCCGCCAGGCCGTCGACCAGACGGATCTTTAGATCGGTCTCGTCCTGGCCGTCCTTCCTGACGGGATACAGTATACCCTCTTTCGCCACGGCAGGCAACGTTTTTTTCGCGCTGCCCGTGACCGTGACCTGGCCCACGGCCTGGCCGAGGGTCAGGAAGGTGTGGAGCTCGTAGTCCGAAAAGCCCCGGTCCAAAATCTTTTGGGCGTCGTTCCACATGTCCGGGGCGTTCAGCACCGCGCCGATGAGGAGCATCCCCTCCCGCCAGGCCCCGAAGCATAGGCACCGCCCCGCCTTCTTAGTGAAGCCGGTCTTGACCCCGCAGCCGCCCTCGATTTGGGTCAGCACCTTGTTTTTCGTATGGAAGGAACGGGTGCGGTCGCCGGTGGAGGTGGTGTAGCGCTCGGTACTCACCAGCTCCCGGAAGAAGGGCTCCGCCATGGCCGCCGCGGCCATACGGCAGAGATCATAGGCGCTGGTGTAGTGTTCGGGGTCGTGGAGGCCGTGGGGGTTCACGAAATGGGTGTTGGCGCAGCCCAGGGCCGCCGCCTTGGCGTTCATCCGCGCCGCAAAGACGTTCACGGAGCCGGAAACGTGCATGGCCAGAGTCACCGCCGCGTCGTTGCCGCTGACCATCATGAGACCGTAGAGAAGGTCCCGCAGGCTGAGCTTCTCCCCCGCATTGAGGTGCATGGAGGAGCCCTCGGTGCCCGCCGCCTCCGGGGGCACGGTGACCAGGGCGTCCAGGTCCTCCCCAGCCTCCAGGACCAGCAGGGCGGTCATGATCTTGGTGGTGCTGGCCATGGGCCGCCGGTCGCGCTCGTTTTCACCCAGGAGCAGCCGGCCGCTGCCCGCCTCCACCAGGGCCCAGGCCTTGGCGGTGATCCGCCCCTCCTTCTGGGCGGCCCGGACCTGGCCGGGGATCAGCAGGAGCAAGATGAGCAGCAGGGGCCGAAAGCGCCTTACCACGATTCCCCTTCCTTCTCCTGCTCCTTCTGCTGAAGGCTCAGCCGGACCTCCTTCACGAACTTGGGCAGCTGCCCCACCAGCCGATCCAACGTGGAGTCGTAATTGGCGGGGACCACCGTGACCCCCTCCTCGGTGGTGACCAGGAAAGCCTTGGGGGTCAGGGACACCCCCGCCACGGCGGTGCCCAGGAAGGGGAAGGTCTTCTGCTCCGCCAGGGCTGCCCCGGCCACCTTGCCCGTGGGGGCGTACTCTCCGCCGCCGGAGAAGAAGCCGAAGCTGACCTTGGAAACGGGCACCACCACCCCGTTCCCCGCCGGGATGGGCTCGCCCACGATGGTGTTCACGTCCACGATGGTCTTGAGCCGGGCCATGGTGGTCTCGATGATGGATTCAACGCTTTGCATGTGCATGTTTTCCTTTCAGATATTCGAGGATATTTTGCGCCAGGACGAAGCGGCCTATTCCCGAAAGCCGCAGGGCGCAGATGTTTTTGTCGAAGCAGGCCGTGGGCCGGAGGATCACCTCGTCGCAGGCCAGGGCCCCAGCGGACTTCAGCAGGCCGTGGAGGAGGCCCAGGGCTTCCACGGTCAGGGCCCCGTCCGATTCTAGGCCCACCCAGAGGGTGGCTGAGATTCTCTTGTGGCGGATCACGGGGGCAAAGCCGCCCTTCCTTTTCTTCCGCCCACCGCCCAGGGGCTTACGCCCGCCCCGGCCGTCCAACAGGCACAGGTGAAAATAGGGCGGCTGCAGAAAATCCCCCTCCACCCGCAGCCGCAACAGGGAGGCCACGACCACCTCCCCCCGGCCGCAGGTGGGCGAGAGCCGGGCGTCCAGCCGGAGGCTGAAGGGCCAAAGGAGCAGATAGAGCAGGGTGAATGCGCCAGCAAACAGCCAGATCATGGCTTTAGCCTGTCCCATGGGCCTGATTTCACGCACCATTTCCCATCTTTTTCACATTTCATCCATGCACAGCCGTGGATTTCTGCTATAATACCTGTATTGAGGCTCTATGTTTGGGTATATCGGCACAATCGAATCGGAACTGAAGGTGCGGGAGGCCGCCAGCTATAAGAGCTGGTACTGCGGCCTGTGCAAGTGCATGAAGCGCCACTACGGCCCCTTCTCCCCCCTGTTCCTCCAATACGACTGCGCGTTCCTGGCCCTCCTCTTCTCCGGCGAGCTGGGGGAAAAAGTGGATGCCAAACGGTGCCACTGTTTGCATCGGTGTCACGACCCCCACCGAAAGTACCGGCTGGAGACCCCGGCCCTCCGATTCGCCGCGGCGGTGAACGTGCTCCTTGGGTACTACAAGTGCCTGGACGACTGGCGGGACGAGCGGGATTTCAAAAAGGGCGCTGCCGCCCTGCTCCTGAAGGGAGCCGTGAAAAGGGCCGGTAGGGATTACCCGGAGCTGAAGGCGCGAACGGAGCGATTCTACGAGGACCAGGCCGCCATGGAGCGGGACGACGGGCGGCTGGACGCGGCGGCGGACCCTACGGGCAAGTATCTCGAAGCCCTGGGGGATATGCTCCCCTTCCCGGAGCAGGAGAAGCTGCCATTGAAATGGCTCCTCTACAACCTGGGCCGATGGATCTATCTCATGGACGCATGGGACGATCGGGAGAAGGACGGTCAGAAGGAGACCTTCAACCCCTATCTGAAGGCCAACACCTCTAAGGAGGACGCCGCCTTCGGGCTCTACGCCTCCCTGGCGGAGGCCCGCAAGGCCTTCGATCTTCTGTCCCCCCACCGGGATCGGGGGATCATGGAAAACGTGCTCTATCTCGGGTGCCCCGAGCGCACCCGGAAGGTTTTGGAAGGAAGCGGAAAGGAGGTCGGTCATGAATCCCTATAAGGTATTGGGCGTCAGCGAAAACGCCTCCCAGGAGGAGATTCGCAAGGCGTATCTTGCCCTGGTCAAAAAGTATCATCCCGACCGCTATGCCGATGGGCCCATGAAGGACATGGCCAGGGCCACGAGAATGACCCCGAAGGAGAGCCAGCCGATCACCCGGTCGCTCTGCATCATCTTCGGGCAAACCCGCAGGCAGACCAGCAGCTGCCAGACGGCGAAGACCAGCAGCAGCGGTGGGAACAGGATGTTCATCATCGCGTTGGGCATGAATACCATGCGGAATCCGAAGACCAGCAGGGAGAGCGCCATCATCGGCAGGTACATCCGCATCCCGCGGCCGATCCGCTGCGGCTCCAGACGCACCAGCAGCGACAGCAGGATGGCCACCACCAGCCAGGAATACGTGAGCACCAGCGACGTGGAAGCCCGGGCTACGTAGCTGCCGCCCGGATTGATCATCATCAAGAGGGCGAAAATAACCATGCCGCCCAGCAGCGACAGGACAAAACGGCGCTGGAGGTAGGCCGGCCGGCGGAGCCCCTTGAAGAGCCTGGGGAGCAGGAAGACGACCCCGCCGGCTACCAGCACGCTCATCAGCAGGACGATGACGAACAGGACGATGAACCGGGCGAAGACCCGGCCGCCCCACTGGCTGTCCTCCACACCGGCCGGATCGTCGGCATGGACATGGCTCGTGACGACGTAGCGGTCCTGCATGCCTGTCAGGGCCTGTCTCCAGTAGCGCTTGAAATTTTTCAGGATCGTGGGATAGTCGGTCTGGCCCTCGATGAAGATCCGGTTCTGCAGAATCTTGTAGCGCCGCTGCGCATAGTCATAGGACTCCTTGAGTCGCAGGTAGACATTCTCATAATGGGTGCTGTCCTCCACGATGTAATCCTTGTTGGCAGAGTACATCTTGAGGAGCGTCGTGGCGAAGAAGATGCAGGAATCCCGCTCCAGCTGGCCGTCCTCGTCCAGCACGAAGGCATCGTCCTCCAGGGCCTCGGCATCCTCGGCCGTCAGGCCCAGCTGCCGCTCGAGCTCCAGGAGGTCCACCTTGATGCTGTCGTTGCGGTAACGCAGACTGTCCGGCAGGTCCGCGATCTCCTGCAGCTGCGGCGGCAGGCGCCGCAGCGACTCGATCAGGCGGGAATAGCGGTCGATCTCGATATCCAGCTGTCCGACGATCTGGTCGAAAGGCATCCGGTTGCGGTTGAAGTCGTTGTATTCGTCGGTCACGGACTCCAGCGCGTAGGTCAGGTCGAAGGTGTACTCCTGCTTCTGCGAATAGAGCATCAGCGCCAGCTCGTTGCACTTCTTCATGATGGAGATCATCTGGTCGTGCTGGCGGCCGTGCTGCTCGGCCAGGCGCCCCTGCGAGGCGAAGATCTTGTCATAATCCATCTGCAGCTCGGTCCGCAGGGCATGCAGGGTCGAGGCGAGGTTACGCTCCCCCAGCACGGCCGCAAGCGGCAGGGCCAGCAGGAGCGCGGACAGCAGGACGAGGATCCTTTTCTTTTTCATTCTTTTTCTGTTAAGCGTCCTTCCATTCTTTCTACAATCAGCAAATTTAAGTAAATTCGCTCGAAATATAAATACCCGCGCCATGAATCTCCCAGCACTTTTGCTCGCCCTCCTGCCGGTGCTCAGCGGCCCTGACGGCAGGCTCCAGGTCCATTTCTCCGAAGACGGAGGGGCCCTTCGATACAGCATCGCCTATGACGGCCGCACCCTCGTGGAGCCGTCGCGGCTC
>ONNZ01000013.1 GCA_900319345.1 uncultured Eubacteriales bacterium | reverse complement strand
CCCCTACGGCTCCAAAAAACAAACAAAAAGGCCACCCGGATGGGTGGTCTTTTGTTTGGTGGAGCATAGGGGATTCGAACCCCTGACCTCAACATTGCGAACGTTGCGCGCTACCAACTGTGCTAATGCCCCAAAAGTTGAATCGCAATAAGTATTATACACACAAACGGAAAAAAAGCAAGTTATTTTTTTCAAGGGGCGATTCATCATTCTTGCATCAAAATCGCTCGCTATTTCGATATGTTTTCATCTTTTTCGTACACGTCTCTATTGTCAAGCCGCCATTTTTTTGATATAGTATAAGGGCATAGGGGGTAAGGACGAGTATGCCAAATTTTCTGGAGGGACTTCCCAAGGAGAAGGTACAGCTGCTGTACATCCTGGGCGCCGCCAAAGCGGAGCTGACGGAGCAGCAGTTCTATCAGTGCGCCTATGAATCCACGGGCATGAACTGGTTCTCCTTCCACGACGTGGTGGGCGATCTGGAGGAAAACGGGGACATCGTCTCCGCACGCCGCCCCTTCGGCGCCTGCTTCTCCCTGACGGACCAGGGCAAGATGACCCTGGGCATGTTCGAAAAAGGCCTCACCTACTCCCTCCGGACCAGCATCGACGAGTATCTCAAGCGCTCCGCACCCCAGTTCCGGCAGGAGCGGGAGCTGGTCTCCTCCGAGGAGCCCTTGCCCGGCGGCGGCATGCTGGTGCGGCTCAAGGCCTTGGAGGGGGAGCGCACGCTCCTGGAGGTCGATCTTACGGTAGCATCCCTGGAGGAATCCCTGGCCCTTCGCAAGCACTGGCAGCAGCGCAGCGCGCAGCTGTTCGACATCATCTACGACACGCTGACGAAAGAAGATCAGTAAGGGAGCAGTATGGAAATAGATTTGACGAAACTGAATCCGCCCCAGCGGGAAGCGGTCACCTGTACGGAAGGCCCCTTGCTGGTATTGGCCGGCGCCGGCAGCGGCAAGACCCGGGTACTGACCACGCGGATCGCCTACCTCATCGCCCAGAAGGGCGTAGCTCCCTATCATATCCTGGCGCTGACCTTCACCAACAAGGCCGCCAAGGAGATGAAGGAACGGGTGCAGAAGCTGACCGGCGGAGAGAGCGGCGTGTGGCTGTTCACCTTNNNGACGAGGACGATCAGCAATCCCTCATCGGCCACATCATCAAGGATTTGAACCTGAACGACAAGGTGTTCTCCAAGCGCATGCTGGCGGGCATCTTTTCCGACGCCAAGAACCACTCCCTGCGGCCCCAGGAGTACCTGGTCCAAAGCTACCAGCCCCGGCAGGTGACGGAGGCCTTCGCCCTTTATCAGAAGCGGCTCAAGGAGGCCAACGCCCTCGATTTCGACGATCTGCTCCTGAAGACCATCGAGCTGTTCGAAAAGCGGCCGGACATCCTGCAGAAGTATCGTGACCGGTTCCGCTATATCCTGGTGGACGAGTACCAGGACACCAACATGGCCCAGTATCATATCGTGAGCATGCTGGCTAAGGAGCATCGGAACCTGTGCGTGGTGGGCGACGACGACCAGAGCATCTACGGCTGGCGCGGCGCGGACATCCGCAATATCCTGGAATTCGAGAAGGACTTCCCCGGGGCCCACGTGGTGCGGCTGGAGCAAAACTATCGCTCCACCGACAAGATTTTGGAAGCGGCCAATCGGGTCATCGAAAACAACCGCGGACGCAAGAGCAAGCGGCTGTGGACGGAGAAGACGGACGGCTTCCCCATCACGGTCTATGAGGGCCGGACGGAGCGGGAGGAAGCGGTGTATATCTGCGACCGCATCCTGAACGGCCGCCGCATGGGCAGCCGATACGACAGCTTCGCCATCCTCTATCGGACCCACGCCCAGAGCCGTATCCTCGAGATGATCCTCCAGAGCTACAGCATCCCCTACAAGGTGTACGGCGGCGTATCCTTCTTCGATCGGGCCGAGGTGAAGGACGTGCTGTCCTACCTTCGGCTGATCAGCAACCCCAACGACGACGTGGCCTTCACCCGGATCATCAACGTGCCCCGGCGGGGCATCGGCGCCGTGGCCATGGACGAGCTCAGGGCCGAGGCCCAGCAGCGGGATTTGTCCCTGTTCGCGGTGGTGCTGGACCCCCAGTGCCTGTCCCTTCGGACCCGGGCCAAGTTCGCGCCCTTCGCCGAGGTCATGGAGGCCGCGTATGAGGACTACGGCAAGAAGACCTTCTCCGTCTTCGCGGCGGACCTATTGAAGCGCATCGGCTACGACGCCTACCTGAAGGAGGACAAGAAGGAGAACTACGAGGTCCGTTCGGAGAACGTGAAGGAGCTTTTGGGCTATATGAGCGAATTTGAAGCGTCCTTCGACGATCCCGACGGGGACATGCTCCAATCCTTCCTCAGCACCGTGGCCCTCTTCACGACCACGGACAACATGGACGAGCAGAACGGCTGCGTGAACCTTATGACCCTCCACTCCGCCAAGGGCCTTGAATTCGACACGGTGTTCCTCTGCGGCATGGAGGATGGACTCTTCCCTTCCTCTCAATCCAGGACTGACCCGGAGAAGATGGAGGAGGAACGGCGGCTCTGCTATGTGGGCGTGACCCGGGCCCGGGAAAAGCTGTATCTGACCTACGCGGAGAGCCGTATCCTGTACGGGCAGTTCACCGCCTCTCAGCCCTCCACCTTCCTGCGGGAGATGGGCGACGCCGTCCGATTGCCCGGCGAGAACCTGAATCACAACCGGCGGGAGCAGGCGGTTGCCAAGGCGGCCCCTGTGGAAAGCTTCCATGCCCAGCCAGCTCAGACCCGCACGCCGCCCCAAGTCTTCGCGGGGACCAAGCCCATGGCGCCCAAGGCCGCCGACAAGGTGCTCACCTGGCAGGACGGGGACCGGGTCCGGCACGCCATCTTCGGCGAAGGCACCGTGGAAGGCGTGGAGGGCAAGGGCCCGTCTCAGATCGTGCGGGTCCGCTTCAAAAACGGTATGGAAAAACGGCTCACCGCCCTGTATGCGCCTCTCACCAGGATGGAATAATAGGAGACTATGGAAAACGATCGTTTGCAACGGATGCAGGAGCTGGTGGACAAGCTCAACGCATATGCCCGCGCCTACTACGTGGAGGACGCGCCCCTCATCTCCGACGGGGAATACGACGCCCTGGAGGCGCAGCTCATCGCCCTCGAAAAGGAAACGGGCACGGTGCTGCCGGACAGTCCCACCCACCGGGTGGGCGGCGAGCCCCTCTCTAAGTTCGAGGAGCACCGGCACCTGGGAAGGCTGTGGAGCCTCGATAAGGTGCGGACATTGGACGGCATCCGAGAATGGATGGACCGTGTCAAAAAGCTACTGGATTTGAGCGAGGACCCGCTCTACGCCCTCGAATACAAGTTCGACGGGCTGACCATCAACCTGACCTACGAGAATGGTCTCCTGGTCCAGGGGGCCACCCGTGGCAACGGCGTCACGGGCGAAGCTATCCTGCCCCAGCTCAAGACCATCCGCTCCCTCCCCCTCTCCATCCCCTTCACGGGCCGCATGGAGGTCCAGGGCGAATGCATCATGCTCCTGTCCGTGCTGGAAAAGTATAATAAAACCGCCAAGGAGCCCTTGAAGAACGCCCGGAACGCGGCGGCCGGGGCCCTTAGGAACCTGGACCCCCAGGTGACGGCGGACAGGAATTTGAGCTGCTTCTGCTACAACGTGGGGTATATCGAGGGCAAGGAGCTCCACGACCATCGGGAGATGATCGCCTTTCTGCGGGAGAACGGCTTCCCCGTCTCCCCCTTCATTCACTACGGCCACGGGGCGGACGAGTTCATCGAGATCATCGACAAGGTGGCCGAGGAGCGGGACGGGCTGGACTTCCTCATCGACGGCATGGTCATCAAGGTGTGCGACTTTGCCCAGCGGGAACAGCTGGGGTATACGGAAAAGTTCCCCCGCTGGGCCATGGCCTACAAGTTCGCCGCGGAGGAGGCCACCACCACCATCGAAAGCGTCACCTGGGAGGTGGGCCGCACCGGAAAGCTGACGCCGGTGGCCCACGTGGAGCCGGTAGACCTGTGCGGGGTGACCGTGAGTAACGCCACCCTGAACAACTGGGACGATATCTGCCGCAAGCGGGTGGGCATCGGCTCCCGGGTGTTCATCCGGCGAAGCAACGACGTGATCCCGGAGATTTTAGGCGCGGTGCCCGGAGATACCCCCAAAGCTCCCGTGGAGAAGCCGGAGGTCTGCCCCTTCTGCGGGGCTCACGTGGAGCATCGGGGCGTGCATCTCTACTGCACCAACCCCCTCTCCTGCCGCCCCCAGATCATCTCGCGGCTTGCCCACTTCGCCAGCCGGGACGCCATGGACATCGACACCTTTGCGGACAAGACCGCGGAGCAGCTGTTTAGCGAGCTGAACGTGGCCACCATTCCCGAGCTGTACACCCTGCGGCGGGAACGGCTGCTGGACCTGGAGGGGTTCGGCGAGAAGAAGGCCCAGAACCTGCTCACCGCCCTGGAGAACAGCAAGCATCGGCCTTTGAGCGCCTTTTTGAACGCCCTGGGCATCCCCAACGTGGGGGTGAAGACGGCCCGGGACCTGTCGCTGACCTTCGGTTCCCTGGAGAAGCTCCGCAGCGCCACCTTCGAGGAGCTCGTCGCCATCGAGGACGTGGGCGAGATCGTGGCCGAGAGCGTGCTGTCCTTCTTCCACGACCCCCGGATCAGCCGGCAGATCGACGATCTCATCGCATACGGGGTCTCCCCCGTGGCGGATCGGGCGGCCACCGCTTCCCCCATCAGCGGCAAGACCATCGTGGTCACCGGAACCCTCCCCACCCTGAGCCGGAAGGAAGCGGAGGATTTGATACTGAACCACGGCGGCAAGGCGGCAGGCAGCGTCAGCAAGAAGACCGACTACGTGCTGGCCGGGGAGGCGGCGGGCAGCAAGCTCACCAAGGCCCAACAGCTGGGCATCCCCGTGATCGACGAACAGACGCTATTGGATTGGCTCAAATGAGGATCGGGAAACTGGAAAACAGCGAGCTGGAATCGCTGATCTTGAATAAATTCAAACGCATCCGCCCGGAGTCGCTGACCGTACCCCGGGTGGGTGAGGATTGCGCCGCCCTGGACTTTCAGGGGGATTTGATCGTCATGAGCATGGACCCCATCACCTCCGCCGGCGACAAAAGCCTGGGGCTGCTGAGCGTCCACGTGAACTGCAACGACGCCATCTGCATGGGTGCGGAGCCCGTGGGCCTGCTGGTGACGCTGCTGCTGCCCCCCGACTATCCCACGGAAGGTATCGGCCATATCGCCGACGACCTGGCCGCCGCAGCCCAGGTGGCCCAGGTGGACATCCTGGGCGGGCATACGGAGTATACCGACGCCGTGACCCGGCCCGTCACCTGCACCAGCGTGGTGGCCCGGATGCCCAAGGATAGGAAGCTCCCCGGGCTTCAGGCGGGCGACGACCTTATCATGACCAAATCCGCCGCCTTGGAGGGCACGGCCATCCTGGCCACGGAGCAGGCCCATCGGCTAAATCATCTCTCCCCTGCCCTGCTGCAGGAAGCGGCCGGGTACTTCTCCCTCCTGTCCGTGGTCCCCGAAGGCACGGTGGCCCTCGCCCAGGGCGTCCACGCCATGCACGACGTGACGGAGGGCGGCGTCTTGGGGGCCGCCTGGGAGATATGCTACGCCGCCGGGTTGGGGCTGGTGCTGGACAGGGACGCCGTGCCGGTGACGGAAGCCACCCGCCGGATCACCGAGGCCGCCGGGATCGACCCCCTGCGGCTGCTGGGCAGCGGGAGCCTGCTCATGGGCTGCGCCCAGGGGGAGGCCATGGTGGAGGCCCTTCGGCAGAAGAGCATCCCCGCCGCGGTGATCGGCCGCGTGGCGGAGACGGGATTCCGTTTCAGCGACGGGACCGCCATCGAACCGCCCCGGGAGGACGCCCTGTACGACGCCTTCGCCCGGTAAATCGGGACTTGCACACAGCGGATATGCTGTGCTATAATGTGATAGTTTTGGGAGGTAGCCTATGTACAGCATGACCGGATACGGACGGGGCACGGCGTCTTTGGACGGCCGTGAGCTCACCATCGAGCTCAAGAGCGTCAACAACCGGTTTTTGGACATCGGCATGAAGCTGCCCCGCCAGCTGTCCTTTTTGGAGGACAGCCTGCGCAAGCTCCTCAACGACGCCCTGAGCCGGGGCCACGTGGACGTGTTCGTCAACTACCGGAACCTCAGGAGCGACGCCAAGACCGTCCGGGTGGACGAAGCCCTGCTGAAAGCCTACCTTGCTTCCGCCCGGGAAAGCGCCAAGAAACTGGACCTTGTGGACGATCTTACCCTGTCCCGCGCCCTGGCCCTGCCCGACGTGACCACCATCCTGCCCGCCGACGAGGACCAGGAGGCCCTTGCGAAGCTGGGCGAAGCAGCCATGACCATGGCCATCGAGGGGCTCAAGGCTATGCGACGCAAGGAGGGGGAACGGCTGAAGCTGGATCTGGCCGCCCGCATGGACACCATGACCGGCTACGCTGAGGCCATCGAGCAGCGGGCCCCCGCCGTGGCGGAGGAGTATCGGACGAAGCTCACCGCCCGGATCGAGGAGCTGTTGGGCGAGACCGAGGTGGACCGGGCGCGGCTCGCCACGGAGGTGGCCATCTTCGCGGATCGGGCCGCCATCGACGAGGAGATCGTGCGGCTCAACACCCACCTCGTCCACTTTCGGGAGCTCCTGGAAGCGGAGGAGCCGGTGGGGCGTAAAATGGATTTCCTGGTCCAGGAGATGAACCGGGAATGCAACACCATCGGTTCCAAAGCCAACGACGCCGCCCTGACCAGCATTGTCCTGCTCTCCAAGGCAGAGATCGAAAAGCTGCGGGAGCAAATACAGAATATCGAATAAGAGAGAGGGATATCCCATGAAAGAACAAAGAAACGGGCTGCTTTTGGTGATCTCCGGGCCCTCCGGCGTAGGCAAGGGAACGCTGGTCAACGCCCTGATGGAGCGCAACCAGAAGATCAAGATGTCCGTGTCCGCCACCACCCGCACCCCCCGTCCCGGGGAGATCGATGGGGTCCACTACTTCTTCAAGACGGAGGAGGAGTTCAAGGCCATGGTGGACCGGGGCGAGTTCCTGGAATACATCCACGTGTTCGGCAGCAAATACTACGGCACCCCCCGCTCCTTCGTGGAGCAGCAGCTTGCCAGCGGCTACGACGTGATCCTGGAGATCGACGTGCAGGGCGCCATGAAGGTGAAGCAGGCCTTCCCGGACGCGGTGCTGATTTTCATCACCGCCCCCAGCATGAGCGAGATCAAGTCCCGCCTCATCGGCCGGGGTACGGAGACCATGGAGCAGGTGGAGAAGCGCTTCGCCACCGCCTTCGAGGAGATCAAGATGATCCCGCAGTACGATTACGTGATCATCAACGACGTGGTGGACGTGGCCGTGCACCACATGGAAGCCATTTTGGAAGCGGAGCGGTGCCGCACCAGCCGCAGCAACTATTTATCGGAATCTATCGAGGATACAGGGAGGTAAACCACTATGATGAATCGTCCACCGGTCAACGAACTCGCTCAGAAAGCCGGTTCCCGTTATCTGTTGGTGACCGCGGTCGCCAATCGGGCCCGTCAGCTGCAGGATGATCCCGATGCCCTGGGGAACAACAAGCCCCTGTCCATGGCTGTGGAAGAGATGTATGAGGACAAGCTCATCGTCATTCCCTCCAAGGAGGCATAAGGAACAGACCCGTTGACACGGCCCGCTTCGCACTCGGCTACGAAGCGGGCATTCTTTACACTAAACGGAACGATTCAGACAGGAAAGGAGGGGACGAACGTGTTTGCCAAGGTGATCGTGGATATCGCCCATGCGGCGGTGGACAGAGCCTTTACCTATCGCATACCCGAGGGGCTGGACGTTCGCCCCGGCCAGCACGTACTGCTGCCCTTCGGGCAGGGTGATCACGTGAAGGAAGGCTTCGTCCTGTCCGTGTCGGAGGAAAGCGGTCTTGAGGACGGGGTGACGGTCAAGGACATCCTGTCCTGCGTGGAGCCCTACACGGTGCTCCTCCCCGATCAGATCGCCCTGGCGGAATGGATGCAGGAGGCGTATCACTGTCTCTTGGTGGACGCCCTCCGGCTCATGATCCCCGCCCAGCTCAGGGGCAGCCGCATCCACGAGAAGCGGGAAAGGATCGTGTATCTTACGGACCCCGCCGCCGACTTTGTTTCCAAATCCCACATCCAGACGGAAGTGGTGACGCTCCTCAAACAGACCGGCCAGCCCATGGCCGTCACGGACATCAAGGCCTTTTTGCCCGGGGCCGCCCCGGCCATCGCCGCCCTGCTGAAGAAGCGGGTGCTGTCGGAGAGCAGCTTCACGGTGTTCCGCCGGCCGGAGTACGGCTCTCGAAGGGAGGACGTGCCCGAGCTGACGGCGGAACAGGCGGCCGCCCTGCGTGAAGTGGACGCCCTCTCCCCCGGTCAAACGGCCCTCCTCTACGGGGTCACGGGCAGCGGCAAGACGGAGGTGTACCTCAGGTGCATCGAAGCCTGCCTCCAGCAGGGCAAGGGCGCCATCGTGCTGGTGCCGGAGATCGCCCTGACGCCTCAGACCGTGGGCCGGTTCGCCGCCCGCTTTGGGGACAGGATCGCGGTGCTCCACAGCCGCCTCTCCGCCGGGGAACGGTTCGACGAGTGGCGGCGCATCCGCCTGGGCAAGGCACCCATCGTCATCGGCGCCCGCAGCGCGGTGTTCGCCCCGGTGGAGGACCTGGGGCTGGTCATCATCGACGAGGAGCACGAATCCAGCTACCAAAGCGAGATCACGCCCCGATACCACGCCCTGGACATCGCCCGCCGCCGGGTGAAGGCGAGCGGCGGAAAGCTGCTGCTGGGCAGCGCCACGCCGTCGCTGTTGAGCTACTACCGGGCCTTGAGCGGGAGCTACAAGCTCATCGAGCTTCGCCACCGGGTGGGGGGACGGCCCCTGCCCACGGTGTCCGTGGCGGACATGCGGGCCGAGTTCTTGAGCGGCAACAACGGCATCTTCTCCTCCCTGCTGCTCTCGAAGCTGGAGGCGTGTTTGAAGCAAGGGCACCAGGCCATGCTGTTTTTGAACCGGCGGGGGTACTCCACCTTCGTCTCCTGCCGGGGCTGCGGGTACGTGCTGACCTGTGACAACTGCGATATCGCCATGACCTACCACAAGGCCCAGAATGCGGTCCGCTGCCACTACTGCGGGGCGCGAAAGCCTCTGCCGGCGGTCTGCCCCAACTGCGGCAAGCCCTTCATCAAGTACTTCGGCATAGGCACGGAGCAGGTGGAGGAGCAGATACAGAAGTGCTTCCCCGGCACCGCCACGGTGCGTATGGACGCGGACACGGTGGCCCATCGGGACGCCTACGAGCAGATCCTCTCCGCCTTCGGGCGGGGCGAGGCCCAGATCCTCATCGGCACCCAGATGATCGCCAAGGGCCACGACTTCCCCAATGTGACGCTGGTGGGGGTCATCGCCGCGGATACCACGCTGAACTTCCCCGACTACCGCAGCGGCGAACGGACCTTCCAGCTGCTGACCCAGGTGTCGGGCCGGGCGGGGCGGGACAAGGACCCCGGGGAGGTGGTCATGCAGACCTACGTCCCCGACCATCCGGTGCTCCGGTTCGCCAGAGTCCAGGACTACCCGGGCTTCTACCAATACGAGATCGCCCAGCGGAAGAAGTGCCTCTACCCGCCCTTCTCCCTGTTCATCCGGCTGTTGCTGTCCGGTGAAAACGAGGAGTCGCTGATCGAACGGGGGAAGGAATACGCCAGGGCCCTGGAAGCGGACCTGCGGCAGGCCCTGGGCGCGGAGGGGCAGGGCGACCTGCTGCTGTTGCTGGCGGCCCCGGCCCCCATCGCCCGGATCGCCGGATTGAGCCGATACCAGATACTGGTGAAGCTCCTTCGGACCAAGCGGCTCCCCCAGGCGCTCCACGCCGTGTACGACTTTGAGACCTCCCATCGGGAGGACGGCTTTTTAAAGATCGAGATCAACCCACAGGACATGTTTTGAGGTGTCTATATGACGAATACCAAACGAAAGCGATCCCCTTGGCGGCTGTTCTTTCAGGTGATGAAGCCCTATTGGGGACATCTGATCCTGGCTGCCCTGTTCGTGCTGCTGGCGGCCATCTGCGTATACCTGGCCCCCTTCGTGACCAGCTTCACCCTGGACTACGTGATCCGGGGCGTGGACCCCCATATCCCGGCGCCCGTCTTCGACCTGGTGAAGGGGCTGGGTGGTCGGGCGTTCTTCGCCGAACATCTGATCCTCTGCGGCGCGGCATACCTGCTGTTCACGGTGCTGAACGGTCTCTTTACCTATCTGCGGCGCCGGTCCACGGCCTACGCCTCCGAGGGCATGGCCAGGGACCTGCGGGACGCGCTCTACGCCCATATCAACGCCGTGCCCTACGACTACCACAAGCACGTGTCCACCGGCGACCTGGTCCAGCGGTGCACCTCGGACGTGGAGACCGTCCGGCGGTTCTTGAGCGTGCAAATGATGGACATCCTGCGGACCGCGGTCATGTTCTTCACGGCGCTGGTGATCCTGCTGCGCATCCACGTGCCCATGGCCCTTATCTCCATGGTGACCCTTCCCCTACTCGCCGTGTCCTCCTTCGTCTACTTCCGCTACGTGCAGCGGTACTTCATGGACGCGGACGAGGCGGAGGGCCAGCTCTCCGCCGCCCTGCAGGAGAACATGACGGGCGTGCGCATCGTCCGGGCCTTCGGGCAGGAACGGGCGGAGTACGAGAAGCTGACCCGGCTGAACGCCAAGACCCGGGACACCAACATCCGGCTGAACAAGCTCCTGGGCTACTACTGGGGCCTTTCCGACGCGGTGGGCTTCTCCCAGATCGGCATCTCCCTGGCCGCGGGCATCTACTTCTGCGCCAAGGGCACCATGACGCTGGGCCTGGTCACCCTGTTTTCCACCTACACTGCCATGCTCACCTGGCCCGTGCGGCAGCTGGGCCGGATCCTGGCTGACATGGGCAAGGCCTCCATCTCCCTGCAGCGGCTAACAGAGATCATGGACGCGGAGCCGGAGAAGGAGCCGGGCAAGGCGCTGACCGTGGACATGACCGGGGATATCTGCTTCGACCACGTGTGCTTCGGCTACAACGCCCCGGACGACGTGCTGAAGGACATCTCCTTCACGGTGCACCCCGGCGAGACCGTGGCCATCCTGGGCTCCACCGGCTCCGGCAAGAGCAGCCTGGTGCAGCTGCTGCAGCGGCTCTACACCTGCACCCGAGGCAGGATCACCATCGGCGGCGTGGACATCAACGACATCGACCATGCCTGTTTGAGGCGGAACATCGGCATCGTGCTGCAGGAGCCCTTCCTGTACTCCCGGACCATCAAGGAGAACATCCGCATCGTGAACCCCACCGCCTCCGACGAGGAAGTGATGGACGCCGCCAAGCTGGCCGCCGTCCACGACGTGATCATGGGCTTTGAAAAGGGGTATGACACCCTGGTGGGCGAGCGGGGCGTGACATTGTCCGGCGGCCAGCTCCAACGGGTGGCCATCGCCCGGACCCTGATGCAGAAGGCGCCCATCCTGATCTTCGACGACTCCATGAGCGCCGTGGACACGGAGACCGACGCCAGGATACGGGACGCCCTCTACGGCATGAAGCGGGACGGGATCCTCTTCATCATCTCCCACAGGATCACCACCCTCTGCGAGGCGGACAAGATCCTGGTGCTGGAGGGCGGCAAGCTGGTGGAGATGGGCACCCATCAGGAGCTTATCCAAAAGCCCGGCCTGTACCGGCGCATCGCCGAAATACAGGACGCCCTGCCGAAAGGAGGTGACGCGGCGTGAGTTATCAGAACGAACAGGATTATACCAACGAAAAGGTGGACCCGAAGCTGTGGAAGCGGCTGTACGGCTACGCCTGGCGGAATAAAAAGATATTTATCACGACCATCGCCTGTCTGCTGTTCGTGGCGCTGGCGGACTCCCTCTATCCCCTGCTGACCAACTACGCCGTGGACCAGTTCATCGTCCCCGGCAAGAGCAAGGGCGTGTGGCTGTTCCTGGTGGTGTATATCGTGCTGGCGTTCAGCCAAGGCTTCGGCACCCTGGGGTTCATCACCCGCTGCGGCAAGATGGAGATGACCATCTCCTACGACATCCGACAGGATGGGTTTTTGAAGCTGCAGAACCAGTCCTTCGCCTACTACGACAAGACCGCCGTGGGGTATCTCATGGCCCGGATGATCAGCGACGTGAGCCGCCTCTCCGAGATGGTAGCCTGGAGCATGGTGGACCTTCTTTGGTCCTCCTGCTACGCCGTGATCTGCCTCATCATCATGCTGGTGAAGAACTGGAAGCTGGCGCTTTTAGTGCTGCTGGTGGTGCCGCCCCTGGCCGTGGCCGCCCTGTTCCTGGAGCGGGCCATCCTCAAGTATCAGCGGGAGGCTCGCAAACACAACAGCCGCATCACCGGCGCCTTCAACGAGGGCATCATGGGGGCCATGACCACCAAGACCCTGGTCTACGAGGAGGAGAACGCCCGGGAGTTTAGGGAGATCACCCAGAGCATGCGCAAGGCCTCCATCAAGGCGGCCCTGATCAACGCCATCTTCTTCCCCCTGGTCATCTCCCTGGGGGCCGTCGGCACCAGCCTAGCTCTGTTCCTGGGGGGCAAGGGCGTCCTGGACCCGGCTCACGCCTTCATCGGCGAGATCTCCGCGGGCACCCTGGTGGCCTTCGTCACCTACGCGGCCAGCCTCTTCGACCCCATCCAGCAGATCGCGTCCATCTTCGCGGACTTCCAGAGCGCCCAGGCCTCGGCGGAACGGGTCATCGGCCTTATCGACGCCCCCATCGAGGTCCAGGACAGGCCGGAAGTGGTGGAGCGATACGGCGACGTGATCCATCCCAAGCGGGAGAACTGGGAGCCCATCACGGGCAATATCCGCTTCGAGCATGTAAACTTCGCCTATAACCCGGAGGAGCCCGTGCTGACCGACTTCAATCTGGACATCGAGGCGGGCAAGACCATCGCCCTGGTGGGCGAGACCGGCGCAGGCAAGAGCACCATCGTCAACCTGGTCTGCCGGTTCTACGAGCCCACGGCGGGCACCATCTACATCGACGGAAAGGACTATCGGACCCGGTCCCAGCTGTGGCTCCAAAGCAGCCTCGGCTACGTGCTCCAGTCCCCCCACCTGTTCTCCGGCACCATCGCGGACAACATCCGCTACGGCCGCCCCGACGCCACCATGGACGAGGTGCGGCACGCGGCCCGACTGGTCCATGCGGAGCCCTTCATCCTGGAGCAGGCTAAGGGCTACGACACGGAGGTGGGCGAAGGCGGCATCCGCCTGTCCACGGGCCAGAAGCAGCTCATCTGCTTCGCCCGGGTCATCCTGGCCGACCCCCGCATCTTCGTGCTGGACGAGGCCACCAGCTCCATCGACGCCGAAACGGAGCAGCTCATCCAGGAAGCCATCACCACGGTCCTCCAGGGCCGCACCAGCCTTGTGGTGGCTCACCGGCTCTCCACCATCCGCAACGCGGACCGGATCCTGGTCATCCGCGGCGGCAAAATCCAGGAGAGCGGCACCCACGAGGAGCTCCTGGCCCTGGGTGGCTACTACCACGACCTATACGAGCACCAGTTTAGGGAGGAGCGGCTCCACAGCGCCATGAAGGACGCAGGGATGGAGTAAAACGAAGAACACAAAAAGGAGCGAGGAAAGCTCGCTCCTTTTGCTATTTTGGGCGTCAAACGTATTCCACTTCGATCTTGCCGAAGGAGACGTCGCCCTTCAGGCTGATCTGGATAGGGGCGTTGGGGTCCCCCGGCGGGCAATCACAGCCGCCGAAGGAGGAGTCGCATTCGGCCCTGACGCCCACGGAAGCAGGCAGCCGGAGGGTGAGGGACCCGAAGGAGATATCCGCGTCGATCAAGGCGCCATTTTGGATCTCCGCCTCGGCAAGGTCCAGGACCAGGCTGCCGAAGGAGGCGTCCACCTTGGCGCCGGTGAACAGCGTCCCCGGCTCCACCTTCTTGGTCTGGCTGGAGAAGGCGGACTCGATGTGGAGGAAGCCGCCCTCGTCCGTGCACTCGAAGACCGGATCGCTCTTGTCCACTTCGATGATGCTCCCCTGCCGCTTCCAGTTGGGGAACAGGAACTTGAGAAGGATGGTGAGGCCCACCAGGATCAGCACCACCGGCCAGGCCATGGCCCAGGTGAGCTTGTACTGGGCGGGGATGATGCCCAGGTTGAAGAGGAGCATGTATACGCCGAACAGGAACAGGCCCACGGTAAAGGGGCTAAGATCCGACTTGCAGGCCATGATGCCCATGCAGGCCACCAGGAAAGGCCACAGCACGCTCCAGAAGGTGATACCCTCCCCCAGGGCGATCACGTGGAACGCATTCAATAGGAAGATGACGCCGATGCCCATGAGCAGCAGGGCGAAGGCCAGCTTCTCCACGTTGCTCATCCTCAGCTTCACGGACACGTGAGCTTTCGATTTCGTCTCGCTGTTCTCCGATTTGACCTCCTGCAGCGGCGTCCGGCCCAGCAGCTCGTCCGTGGTGACGCCCAGGGCTTCCGCCAGCTGGGGCAGGATGGAGATGTCGGGGCAGGAGAGATCGTTCTCCCACTTGCTCACCGCCTGGGCCGTGACGCCCACCTGCTGTGCCAGCTGCTCCTGGGTCATGCACTTGCTCTTGCGCAGATCGCTGATCCGCTTGCCCATGGTTTCCTTATATTCCATAGCGACCTCCTGTGGTGTTTCGTTGGGCACATCATACCACAATATGTGCGGGTGCGGTATCATCCGGAGGGATATTTTCCAAAAATGTGTATCAACTGGCGGTTGAACTCCGCTCAACCGTGTAAAAATGGCAGGATTTCTTTACAAACGCCCCGGGGCAGGGTATAATAACATGATGTATAAAGGAGGAGTATGCCATGGCCATCCGAACGATCCGCAAAGAGAAGGACCCGTGTCTGTATAAGAAGTGCCGGGAGGTCACCGTTTTTGACGAACGGCTCTCCCAGCTCATCGACGATATGTTCGACACCATGTACGATGCGGACGGCGTGGGCCTGGCCGGACCCCAGGTGGGGGTGCTGCGCCGGGTGGTGGTCATCGACGTGGGCGGTCCCGAGGGCGAGAACGCTCCCTTGGAGCTGGTGAACCCCAGGATCCTGGAGTCCTCCGGGCTTCAGGGCGGCATGGAGGGCTGCCTTTCCTTCCCCGGCCAAAGCGGCTATGTGGAGCGCCCCAACTACGTGAAGGTGGAGGCCTACGACCGGCACGGGGACCTGTACGAATATGAGGGCGAGGGGCTCTTCGCCCGGGCAGTCTTCCACGAGTGCGACCATCTGGACGGGAAGGTGTATCTGCCCCTGGTGAAGGAACCGCCTGCCGACTTCAAAGCAGAGGAGTGACCCATGCGCATCGCTTTCTTCGGCACGCCGGAATTCGCCGTCCCCACCCTGCGGGCCCTGGCCGCCACCGACCATACCCTGGCGGTGTTCACCCAGCCGGATCGGCCCGTGGGGCGCAAGGCCATCCTGACCCCGCCGCCCGTGAAGGCTGCGGCCCTGGAGCTGGGGCTGCCGGTGTATCAATTCGAAAAGATCCGCAGCCGGGAGGGCTGCGACGCCATCCGCGCCTTCGGGCCGGACCTATTCGCCGTGGTAGCCTTTGGGCAGCTGTTCAGCGAGGAGAACCTGTCCATCCCGCCCCTGGGCGCCATCAACGTCCACGGTTCCCTCCTGCCCCTCTATCGGGGCGCCTCCCCCATGCAGCAGACCGTCATCGACGGACAGGCCATGGCCGGGGTATCCACCATGATGCTGGTGAAGCGCATGGACGCGGGGGACGTGCTGATGCGGGCCGAAACGCCCTTGGGCGAGAACGAGACCTACGGGGAGCTGGCGGAACGTCTGGCGGACCTGGGCGCGGAGCTGTTCATGCAGACCCTGGATGCCCTGGAGCGCGATAAGCTGAAGCCAGAGCCTCAGGAGGAGGATAAGGCTACCTATTGCAAGATGCTCACCCGGGACAGCGGGAAAATCGACCTGACCGCCCCCCGGAAGGTCATCCACGACCTGATCCGGGGCACCAACCCCTGGCCCGGAGCCTACGCCCTGCTGGGCGAGGAGAAGCTGAAGCTGTGGCGCACCCTGCTCTCGGACGCGGAAGCGCCGGAAGAGCTGCCCGTGGGCGGCCTGTTCGGAGATCAGAAAAAGGGCCTGTTCCTGCGCTGTTCGGACGGTGCTCTTGAGATCACGGAGCTCCAGGCTCCCGGCGGCAAGAAGCTGGACGGGAAAGCCTTTTTGCGGGGCCGAAATATCGTGGGGAGCGTGCTTGCATGAATAGCCCCCGCCGAGACGCCCTGCAGGTCTTCATGGACGTGATGGAGGACGGTGCCTACGCCAACCTTCGGCTGAAGGAGGTCCATCGGACGCCCTCGGAGCAGGCCTACGTGAGCTCCCTGGTGTACACCGCGTTGGAGCACGTGAAGTGGGCGGACTACATGCTGTCCTTCTACGTGAAGCCCCAGAAGAAGGTGGTCCGCAACATCCTGCGCCTGGCCGTTGCGGAGCTGTTCTTCATGGACACGCCGGACCATGCCACCGTGAACGGGGCCGTGGAGCTGACCCGAGAATGCGGCAAGGGCGCCCTGTCCGGGCTGGTGAACGGGGTCCTGCGGCGGATGCTGCGGGAGAGGGAAAGTCTCCCGCCCCTGCCTGCGGAGCCGGTCGCCCGGCTGTCCATCCAGTTCGGGTGCCCGGAATGGGTCGTGACGGAATGGCTGGATCGGTTCGGGGAAGCGGAGACGGAAAAGCTCCTGTCCTTAGAGCCGCCCGCCATGGAGATACGGGCCCAGTGGCCCTTCACCAACGAGGCGCTGGCGGCGGAGCTACAGGTACCCTATGCCCGGGGCCAAGTGGATGAAAACTGCTTCAAGCTCAGCGAGAGCGTCCCCCTGTCCTCCCTGCCCCTGTTCCGGGAGGGAAAGATCGCCATTCAGGGCGAGGGGGCCATGGCCATCTGCCGGTTCCTGGGCGACATGCGGGGCAAGAAGGTGTTGGACGCCTGCGCGGCCCCTGGCGGCAAATCGGCCTACCTTTGGTCCTTGACGGAGGGCCATATCGACCTCACCTGCTGGGAACTCCATCCCCACCGTGTGGAGCTCATGGAGCGGACCTTCGCCCGGCTCCACGTGCAGGCGAAATGCGAGGCGCGGGACGCTTCCCAGGTCCCTCAAGATGTGGCCCCCTGCTATGACGCGGTGCTTTTGGACGTGCCCTGCTCCGGTTTAGGACTACTCCCGGAGAAGCCGGACGTAGCCTTGCACCGGGAGGCGCAGGATATAGACGCCCTGTGCCGGACCCAGGCGGCGCTGCTTGAAAGCTGCGCCTGGCTGGTGCGCCCCGGCGGGACCCTGTGCTACAGCACCTGCACCATCTCCCTGCGAGAGAACGAGCAGCAGGTGGAGGCCTTCTTGAAGGCTCACGGGGAGTATGCTTTGGAAGAACAACGCCAGCTCCTGCCCCAGCGGGACGGGACCGGCGGATTCTATATGGCAAGGATGATGAGATGTATTTGACGGACCTCAGCAAAACCGGCATCGCCGCCCTCATGGCGGAATGGGGCCAGCCGCGCTTTCGCACCGATCAGGTGATGGCGTGGCTCAATAAGGGCGCCCGGCCGGAGGAGATGACCAACCTGCCTAAGGCCTTGCGGGAGAAGCTGGCCGTCCTGCCCTACGGCGGCAGCTTCATCGAGCGCAAGCTCGTCTCCCCCAAGGACGGCACGGTCAAGTACCTGTTTTTGCTGGAGGACGGAAATCTGGTGGAGGGGGTGCTGATGCACTACTCCTATGGGAACACCGCCTGCATCTCCACCCAGGTGGGCTGCCGCATGGGCTGCAAGTTCTGTGCCTCCACGCTGGAGGGCTGTGTGCGGGACCTGCGCCCCGGCGAGATGCTGAGCTTTCTTAAGCTCATGGAGCAGGACGAGCCGCCCCGGGAGGGCTGGAGCCGGTCCGTCACCAACATCGTGCTCATGGGCAGCGGCGAACCCCTGGACAACTACGACAACGTGGTGACCTTTTTACAGCGGGTGACCAGCCCGGAAGAGCTGAACATCAGCCCCCGGAACATCTCCCTGTCCACCTGCGGGCTGGTGCCCAAGATCTACCGGTTCATGGAGGACGCGCCTCACGTGACCTTGTCCATCTCCCTCCACGCCCATTCCGACGAGGTCAGGAAGACCATGATGCCCATCGCCAACGTGTACCCCATCGCGGACCTCATCGAGGCGGCCAGAGCATACGCGGAGAAGACGGGCCGCCGGGTGGTTTTCGAATACGCGTTGGTGGAGGGCGTCAACGACTCCAGGCAGGATGCAACAGCCCTGGCGAAGCTCCTGCGGGGCATGCTCTGCCACGTGAATCTGATCCCCCTGAACAGCGTGAAGGAGCGGTCGCTGATGGGCGTCACCCGAGCCCACGCGGAGGAATTTGCCGGGTGGCTGGAGAAGGAGCATATCTCCGCCACCGTCCGGCGAGAGATGGGCGCCGATATCGACGGCGCCTGCGGACAGCTGAGAAGGAGGGTGATCCATGAGATACAGTAGCCTTTCCGAGAAGGGCCGCCGCCCCAACAACGAGGACGTGGTGTTCACCCGCTTCGATCCCCGCTATCCCCTGATCGCCGCCGTTTCCGACGGCATGGGCGGTCACGCGGCGGGCGAGGTAGCCAGCCGCATCTCCATCGAGGCCCTGGACATGTGGACCAGGGAACTCCTGGACGCGCCTCAAAACGTGCTGGTGGACGCCTTCTTCAACGCCAACGCCCAGGTGATCTCTGCCGCCGAGGAGGACCACAAGCTGTCCGGCATGGGCGCCACGCTGGTGGCCGCCATCTTCTATCACGATCATTTCATCACCGCCAACATCGGCGATTCTAGGCTGTATCTGGTGTCCTCCGGCGAGATCCGCCAGGTCACCTTCGACCACTCCTATGTCCAGGAGCTGGTGCGCCGTGGGTTCCTCACCGCGGAGGAGGCCCGAAACCACCCCCGCAAGAACGTGATCACCCGCTGCATCGGCACCGAATCCTCCTTCGAGCCGGACGTTTTCTATACCCGCTGGAACCCCAAGGACCTGGTGATCCTGTGCTCCGACGGCCTCTGCGACGTGCTTCGGGAGGAGGATATGCTCGCTCTCGTGAAGCAGGAGCCGGATCTCGACGCCCTCTGCCGCACGATGGCGCAGGCCGCCTACGATAAGGGCAGCGCCGACAACATCTCCCTGGTCCTGGTCCGCAACGAAGGGGGTGTGGAGCTGTGACACCGGATATCATAGACGGCAAGTATCGCGTCATCCGCGAGGTGGGCAGCGGCGGCATGGCTCACGTCTATCGGGCCATCAACATGTCCTCCCGCAAGGTGGTGGCCGTGAAGATGCTAAAGGAGGAATACCTGAACGATCGGGAGTTCCTGCGCCGTTTCGAACGGGAAGCCAAGGCGAGCCTGGCCCTGTCCCACGAGAACATCGTCCGCGCCTATGGCGTGGGGGACGACAACGGCGTGCCCTACATTGTCCTGGAGTACGTGGAGGGCAAGACCCTGAAGGATCTCATTCAGGAGAGCCCCGGGGGCCATCTGTCCGTGCAGCAGGCCATCGGCATCTGCAGCCAGATCCTGGACGCCCTTTCCTATGCCCACGCCCACGGGATCATCCATCGGGACGTGAAGCCCCAGAACGTGATCGTCACCAACCGAGGCAAGGCCAAGCTGGCGGATTTCGGCATCGCCCGGGAGGTCACCGCCAGCACCGTGACCTTCTCCGGCAAGAACGTGGTCGGGTCCGTGCACTACATCTCCCCGGAGCAGGCCAAGGGCCTGCCCGTGACGGAGGAAAGCGATATCTATTCCACCGGCATCTCCCTCTACGAGATGCTCACCGGTACCGTCCCCTTCATCGGCGAGACCACGGTGGCCACGGCGCTCATGCACCTTTCGGAGACGCCTACCCCGCCCCGGGAGCTGAACCCTGCCGTCCCCCCCGCCCTCAACGACATCGTGCTCAGGGCCATCGAGAAGGACCCGAAGATGCGGTATTCCAGCGCCAAGCTCATGCGCTCCGACCTCATCCGGTCCCTGTCCCATCCCAACGGCACCTTCGCCCGGGACAGGGAATCCAAGGAGTCGAAGACGCCGGGACGGCGCATGTCCCTGTCCGTGTACGCCTGGATCTCCATCTCCGTGTTCACCCCTATTTTGGTGATCTTCCTGGCGTATCTCGGCTATGCGAACCGCTGGTGCGCCGGCAAGGATGCGGCGGTGGAGGACGTTTCCCTGCCCATGGCCACTACGAGCGCCAGCGCCAGCGTGGCCAGCGTCACCGTCACCGCCCAGCCGGAGCAGCAGACGAACGCGTATCAAACGACGCCCCTGGTGACGGGCCTGCGGCTGGACGACGCCCTCAAGGCGCTCCACGACGTGGGATTCACGGATATCTACGTATCCATCGAATACGCTGCGGAGGACGCCCGCGCCGGCACCGTCATCCAGCAGAGCCAGCCCGCCAACACCGCGCCCAAGGCGGAGGACCCCATCTACCTCACCCTTCTGTTGGAGAAGCGGGGCAAGTATAAGGCGGACGTGGCCTTCATGCTGGATATCCCCGAGAACGATTCGAGGGTCCAGATCGTGTATCGGACCAGCAGCACGGACAACATCGATTACTCCGTCATCCTGTACGACACGGTGCGCACCAAGGAGACCATGGTCTCCATCAGCGCCACGGTCTACAGCAACGACCCGGCCACCCGGACCCTGTATCTGCTGGTGAACGGGGAGGAAGTTCGGACCCAGGACGTGAAGTTTTCGGAGTAAAAGGCGATGGAAGGGTCTATCATCAAAGGTGTAGGCGGGTTCTACTACGTTTCCACCGACCAGGGCGTGATCACCTGCAAGGCTAAGGGTGCCTTCCGCCGGGAGGGCATCACCCCGGTGGTGGGGGATCGGGTGCGCATCACCCGCCACGATTCCGGGTATGCTCAGATCGACGAAGTCCTCCCCCGCCGGAACCTTTTGATCCGCCCGGCCGTGGCGAACATCGACCGGCTCCTCATCGTCCTGTCCGGACATCTGCCCGAACCCGATTGGCTTTTAGCCGACAAGCTGATCGTCCAAGCCACGTTGAACCGGATCGAGCCCGTGATGGTCCTCAACAAGGCGGACGAAGCGGAGGACGCCATCGTGAAAGCCTTTGAAGAGGACTATCAGCTTTTCCCCCGGGTGGTGGTCTCCGCCCTGTCCGGGGAGGGACTCCAGGGGCTGAAGGACGCCATCGCAGGGAAGGTGTGCTGCTTTGCGGGGCAGTCCGCCGTGGGAAAATCCTCCCTGATGAACGCCCTGCTCCCGGAGCTTGACCTGCCTGTGGGGGAGCTGACCCGGAAGACGGACCGGGGCAAGCACACCACCCGGCACGCCCAGCTGTGGCCCTGCTTCGGCGGCGCGCTGCTGGACACCCCCGGCTTCTCCCTCTACGAGCCGGAGAGCTTCGACGAGCTCCTGCTGCAGGGCTGCTACCCGGAGTTCAGGGAGGCAGAGCCCTGCCGGTTCCCGGGCTGTATGCACATCAGCGAACCGGGCTGCGGCGTGAAGGCCCTGCTGTCCACCGGCCAGCTATCCCCCGCCCGATATGAGCGATACGTCCAGATCGCCAAAGATTTTACCTTCAGGAGGAAACACCAATATGATTAAGATCGCCCCCTCCATCCTGTCCGCCGACTTCGCCCGCATGGGCGAGGACGTTCGGATGCTGGAAGCAAACGGCGCGGATTGGGTCCACTTCGATGTGATGGACGGTCACTTCGTGCCCAACATCACCTTCGGCCCCGCCATGTGCAAGGCCGTGCGGCCCCATACCAAGCTCCCCCTGGACGTACATCTCATGGTGGACCGGCCCAGCGACTGGGTCGCCCCCTTCCGGGACGCGGGGGCGGACATCCTGACCTTCCACGTGGAGGCGGAGCGTCACATACACCGGACGCTGCAGGCCATCCACGCCGCCGGCATGCAGGCGGGCGTGGTGCTGAACCCGGCGACGCCCCTTGCCCTGTGCGAGGAGGTGCTGGAGGAGTGCGACATGGTCCTGCTCATGAGCGTGAACCCCGGATTCGGCGGGCAGAAGTTCATCCCCCAGGTCCTGCGCAAGATCGAAGCTCTGAGCGCCCTCAAGGCGGCCCGGGGCCTGTCCTTCGAGATCGAGGTGGACGGCGGCGTCAACGATAGGACGGCGCCCCTCTGTCGGCAGGCCGGGGCCACCGTGCTGGTGGCGGGCAGCGCCGTGTTCACCGCGGACGACCCCAAGGATATGATCCGGCGGCTGCGTGGCTGAGCTTCGTTCCCTGTTCAACCGAGCCAGGGGGTTCGCCCGCGAGCTGAACGACCGGGGGCTGGTGACCTATGCCGCCTCCTGCGCCTTCTATTCCTTCCTGTCCCTGTTTCCCATGGCCGCGTTAGCCGCCTCTCTGGTGCCCTGCATCGGCGTCTCGGAGGCGGCTTTGCTGCGCTTTTTGGGCAGCGTGGCCCCGGTGGGCGTGGCCGCCCTGCTGCAGGCGATCCTGTCCAACGTCTATGAAAACGTCTTCCCCGCCCTGCCCCTCTCCCTGCTGGCACTTCTCTGGTCCGCCGCCCAGGCCTTTTCGGAGCTGCTGAAGGGGATGACGGCCATGACCGACCCCGCCCGGCAGGCCGGCTTCCTCAAACGGCGTCTCCGGGCCATCCTCCTCACCATGGCGCTGCTGATGACGCTGCTGCTGTCCTTGTCGGTACTGATCTTCGGCGCCAGGCTCGCCCTGTTCATCGGGTACCTGTTTCCCCGAGCCAGGGGCCTGCTGGCCCTGTTCCTGCGCCTTAGGCACCTGTTCATGGGGGTGCTACTGTGGCTCCTGTTCGTCTTTCTCTATCGGTCCATCCCCGGCCAGCGCTTCTCCTTCCGGGAGGTACGGACCGGGGCCGCCCTGTCCACCGTGGCCTGGATCGCCTTCTCGGGTCTGTTCTCCCTATACGCCAGCCGATTCTTCGACCTCACCTTGTACGGAGGCATGGCGGCCATGGCCCTGACCATGCTGTGGCTCTTCTATTGCCAATATATCGTGCTCGTGGGCGCCGGTCTTTGCGCCCGCCAGCGCAGCAAAAAGGAAGCCGCGCGCCTGGCGACAGCTTCCCGAACAGATCCTTTTATTTCAATGTGACCACCGTGACCCCGGCGTCCCCCTCCCCGTAGGCCCCGATCCGATAGGATTTGACCCGGGGGTGGGTCTTCAAATACGCCTGGATGCCCGCCCGCAGGGCGCCGGTGCCCTTGCCGTGGATGATGTTGAATTCCTTCCGGCCGTTCCGGGCGCACAGGTCGATATACCGGTCCACCTCCAGCATGCCGTCGTCCACGGTCATGCCCCGCAGGTCCAGGTCCATCTTGACCTCCTGGATGTCCTGCAGGATGGGTTTCCCCGCCACAGGGGCCCGCTTCTTCTGGACCTTGGGCAGGGGCCGCAGGTCCGACAGGGGCACGTTCATCTTGATGACCCCAGCCTGGATCTGGACCATGCCCCGGGCGTCGGGCGCTTTGAGCACGGTGGCGGTGTTGTGGATGCTGAGCACATGGTAGCTCTCCCCCGCCTTCACCGTCTTGGGCGCTTCGCCCATGTCCTCCACCGGCAGGGCCGTGTCCACGAGATCGTTCTCCGAGGCCCGCATGCCGTCCCGCGCCTGCTGGATGGCCCGTTCCAGGGCCTTATAGTCGATGTTCTTGACGTTTCTCAGCTCCGTGATGAGCCGTTCCATCTCCCGCCGGGTCTGGCGCACGATGTCCCGAGCGTCCTCCCGGGCCTTGTTTCGCAGGGTGGTCCGCTCCTCGTCCAGCTTGCGCTTCTCCTTCTCGTAGTCGTTTCGAAGCTTCTCCGCCTCCCACAAAGCGAGCTGCGCGTCGTGGCGAGCCTTTTCGGCGATGCGCCGCTGCTCCTCCGCGCCGCTGAGCACGTCCTCGAAGGCCACGTCCTCCTTCTTCAAGAACTGCCGTGCCCGGTCGATGACCTCCGTGGAGAGGCCCAGACGGCGGCTGATCTCGAAGGCGTTGGACTTGCCGGGGATGCCGATATAGAGCCGGTAGGTGGGACAGAGCCGATCCACGTCGAATTCCATGGAGGCGTTCTGCATCCGATCCCGGGACAGGGCGAAGGCCTTGATCTCGCTGTAATGGGTGGTGGCCATGGTCCGGCAGCCCTGCTCCTGGAGCCGTTCCAGGATGGCCTGGGCAAGAGCAGCCCCCTCCAGGGGGTCCGTGCCCGCGCCCAGCTCATCGAGAAGCACCAGGGTGTGCTGGTCCGCCTGCTGGATGATGGACACCAGGTTGGTCATGTGGGCGCTGAAGGTGGACAGGCTCTGCTCGATGGACTGTTCGTCGCCGATGTCCGCAAAGACCTGATCGAAGATGGAGACCTCGCTCCCCTCCTCCGCCGGCAGGAACAGGCCGCACATGGCCATGAGGGTGAATAGGCCCACGGTCTTCAATGTCACCGTCTTGCCGCCGGTGTTGGGGCCGGTGATGATGAGGGTGTCGAAGTCCTCCCCGAGCCACAGGGTGACGGGCACCACCTTCTCCCTGTCGATCAGGGGATGGCGGGCGTTCACCAGCTTCAATCGGCCCTCCTCGTTGAGCTTGGGCCGGATGCCTCCCTGCTCCCGGGCCAGGACGGCCTTGGCGAAGATGCAGTCGAGACGCCCCAGCAGCAGGAGGCTATCGTACAACTCGTCCGCATAGGGCTGCAGCAGAGCGGTCAACCCCGCCAATATGCGCTCGATCTCCTTCTGCTCGTCCAGCAGGAGCTTCTTATACTCGTTCCCCAGCTCCACCACCGCCGCCGGCTCAATGAACAGGGTCTGGCCCGTGCCGCTTTGGTCGTGGATGAGGCCCGGGATCTGCCGCCGGTGCTCCGCCTTCACCGGGATGGTGTAGCGGCCGTTGCGCATGGTGATGATGGAATCCTGCAGATACTTCTGATCCCCGGCGCTGCGGATGATGCTGTTGAGCTTGTCACGCACCTTCTCCGTGGTGATCTTCATCTGCCGCCGTATACGGGCCAGCTCCGGGGACGCGCTGTCTGCCATCTCCTCCTCGGAGAGGATGCAGCGGGCGATCTCGTTCTCGATGGAGGGCTGGGCCGTGAGCCGGTTGGCCAGCAGGCACAGCAGCCCGTCGCCTCCCTGCTCCTTGCCGCCCAGGATCGCTTCCCTGGCCCGGCGGGACACCTTGAGGCACCGTTCCGCCCCCAGCAGCTCCCCCATGGATAGGGCCAGCACCGCGCTCATGCGGCGGAGGGAGGCGCGGATGTCGGGGAACACGTCGATGGGCGTGTGGCCCAACCGCCAGAACACTGACTCCGCCTCCATAGTCTCCTGCAAAAGCCGCTCCGCCTCGGGCAGGGAGGCGGCAGGAGACAGGGCGTCCACCGCAGCCTTCCCTAAGTCGGAAACGGCGTACCCCCGCAACATGGCCTGGATCTTGTTGAGTTCAAGGGTGTGTATGGTTCTTTCCGATATCATCGTCAGTTGGTGAATTTGTTCATGTCGCCCACGGTCACCGTGATCGTCAGATATTCGCCCTCCCGATACACGGTGAAAACGATCTTATCCCCCACCTTCAGGGAGCGCACATGGTCCACCACGTCGTCGTTGACGGTCACGATCACGTCGTCGGCCTTGGTAATGATGTCGCCCACCTTCAGCCCGGCCTGCTCCGCCGGAGCGCCCTCGGTAAGCTCCTCAATGCGGCAGCCTACGGGCACGCCGTTCTCCGCCGCCGTCTCCTGGTCCACCGCACGGATCTGGACGCCGATTCCGGGCCGGACCATGCCGCCCTCCTGCAGGATCACGTTGGCGATCTCGATCACGTTTTGGATGGGCAAGGCAAAGCCGATGCCCTCCGCGGAGATGGCGTTGCCCCGGGCGTCGTAGCCCGCGGTGACGGACTTGGCGCTGTTCATGCCGATGACCTGGCCGGCCATGTTGATGAGGGGACCGCCGCTGTTGCCGAAGTTGATGGCGGCGTCCGTCTGGAGATACGTGTTGACGAAGCCGTCGATGTTGATCTCCCGGGCGGTGGCGCTGATGATGCCGAAGGTGACCGTGCCGTAGAGCTCATAGGCGCTGAGGGGGTTGCCGATGGCGATCACGTATTCGCCCACCCGAAGGGCGTTGGAATCGCCGATGGGCAGGGCGGGATAGCCCTCTCCCTCCACCTTCAGCACGGCGATATCGGTGTTCACGTCCGCGCCCACCACCAGGGCCGGCTTTTTATCCCCGTTGCTGAAGAGCACGTCCACCGCCGCCGCGCCGCTGACCACATGGGCGTTGGTCAGCACGTAGCCGTTTTCCGAAACGATGAAGCCGGAGCCGCTGGCGTACTCTTCCAGCTTGCCGGTGCGCAGATTGGGCTGATAGTGGATGACGCCCACCACGGAATCGGAGGCCGCCTCCACCACGTCGGGAATGGAGGCGAACACCTGCATCTCGTTGGGCTCCTGCACGTTCAGCTCCATCTTGGGCAGGTCCTCCATGGCTGCCGGGGCCATGGTCGGCATGGGCGTGGCCTCGACCTTTCCTGTAGGCACGGGATCGACGCCCGGCGTGGGCGGAACGAGGGTATCCGGGGCGACTTCATGCTCCTCCCCGAAGGGCGCCGGCTCCTTGGGCTGGGACAGGGCCGACTGGGCCCGCATGACGCGGAAAAAGCCCGCGCCCACCACCAGACACGCGATGAAAACGACACACAACAGGATGGACAAACACCAGATCAGCGCACAAACGCCTCTGTCCTGCTTGGTACGATATTGCTCAAGTTCCATTTTTTCTGCCTCCGTCTGTCACACGCTTGAGCGTGTTGGCTTTTTCCAATGTAAAGGTGAACTGGGTCCCCTTGCCCCGGGCGCTCTTCACCGTGATGGACTGGCCGTGGGCCTCGATGATCTTCTTCACGATGGCCAGGCCCAGCCCGGAGCCCACCTGCGGAGAGGGCGTATGGGCCTTCTCCACCTTGTAGAACCGGTCGAAGATGTGGGGCACGTCCTCCGCCGGGATGCCCATGCCGGTGTCGCGGATGGTGACGTAGACCTCCTTGCGCAGGGCGTAGGTGGACACCACCAGCGTCCGGCCCTCGGGGGAATACTTGATGGCGTTGTCGATCAGGTTCCGCAGAACCTGGGAGATCTGGTTGCTGTCCGCGTAGACGTAGGCCTGCTCCGTGGAGAAGCGCACGTCCAGCTCCATCCGCTTTTCGGAGATCCGGGCCTCGAAAGTGATGAGGGTGCGGCGGATAAGCTCGTTGATGTCGAACACCTCGTAGTTGACGGTGATGATCCCGCTTTCGATCCGGGCGAGGTCCAACAGATCGTTGACCATGGCCGTCATGCGCCGGGTCTCGGACAGCACGATGCCAATATAGTTCTCATGCTCCTCGGGCGGTATGGTCCCGTCCATCATGGCTTCCAGGAAGCCCTTCATGCTGGTCAGGGGGGAGCGAAGCTCGTGGGACACGTTGGCCACGAAGCTTTGGCGGGTGACCTCCAGGTTCTTCAGCTGGTCGGCCATCTCGTTGAAGCTCTTGCCCAGCTGGGAGGCCTCGTCCCTGCCCTGAACGGGGATGCGCTGGGAGAAATCGCCCTTGGAGTAGCACTGGACGATATGGTTCATGTCCACGAAGGGGTTGATGATCCGCTTGGCGGTATAGTACGAGGAGAACAGGACCACGAAAGCCGCCACCACACAGATGGCCAGCGTCCACAGGGCCACCTGACGAAAGGCCACATTCCAGCGGGTGATGTCGCTGTGGATCAGCAGCACGCCCTCCCGGCTCCCCTCGCCCACGCGGACGTAGACGGTGTACACGGGGAACTTGGCGCCGGAGAAGTATCGCTCCATAGCCTCGGGTACAGCGCTGCTGCGGCGCAGCACGTCCGCCGCCCGGGTCTTTTCCGCGGGCAGGCTCGCCAGGGGCGCCCATTTTTCGTCGGTGTAGGCGGATAGGGTCTCGCTGGGATAGAGCACCTGGATGAGGAGTTTGCGCTCCTCGGTGAGCGCTCTCAGTGCCGGGGAAGAGCCGCCCTTTTCCAGCAGGCCCGCCGCCTGCTGGCCCTTCTCGACCAGGATATCCTTTTCCATGCTCAAGCTCTGCATGCGGGAAACGTACCCCATCCCCAGCCCCAAAATGAGCAGCAGAGAAAGGACCGTCACACATTGCAGAAACAGCATGCGGTCGAATATGGATTTGAAACGGATCTTCGCCATGAAGGGGAAAAATCGTCAAGAATGGATCTCGAACTTATATCCCACGCCCCAAACGGTCTTCAGCTGCCAGCTCTGACGCTCGCCCAGCTTTTCACGAATACGCTTCACATGCACATCCACCGTGCGGGAATCGCCGAAGAAATCGAAGCCCCAGACCTGCTCCAACAGCTGCTCCCGGGTGAAGACCTTCCCCGCGTGGGAGGCCAGGAAGTACAAAAGCTCGATCTCCTTGGGGGGCATCTCCAGCTGGATGCCGTCCAGGATCACGGAATAGTTTTCCAGGGAGATGGACAGGTCCGGCAGCACGATGGCCTTCTCCTGTTCGGCGGCGGGGGCGCTGCGGCGGAGCACCGCCTTGATCCGGGCGATGAGCTCGTTGCTGTCGAAGGGCTTGGCGATATAGTCGTCCGCCCCCAGCTCCAGGCCCCGGACCCGTTCGCCCGTGTCGCCCTTGGCCGTCAGCATGATGACCGGCGTGGGGGATTCCTGACGGATATCGTTGAGGATGGACCAGCCGTCCCGACCTGGCAGCATCACGTCCAGCACCACCAGCGTGGGTTTCACGCTGCGGAAAGTGGCCAGGGCGTCGTAGCCGGTGGCGCAGGTCGCCACGTTGAACCCGGCCTTCTTCAAATATAGCTCAATGATGGAAAGGATGTTCCGGTCATCATCGATCACGAGAATGGTGTTGTTATCCATAGGACCTCCTGTTACTCTATGCCGATCACCTGTATCCCGTTCTCCTGCAGCAGCCGGGCTGTGATCCCGTCTCCCGCGATCAGCGTTTTGGAGAACGTGCGGTTAAATATCCACCCCGTTCCGCAGGATGGGCTTCTGTTTTGGAGCAGGGCTTGCGTCGCTCCGTAGGTCTGTGCCAGGGTCAGGACCGCCTGGGCGCCTTGCTGAAAGCTCTCCGTTCGGTCCGCCCCGTTTCGGTCGACGACCCGCCCCGCAAGGATCTCGCAGGGCGGCCGGGGCGTGGGCAAACCGCCCAACTGCTCGGGGCAGACGGGGATAGCTTTCCCCGCCTTGACCAGCTCGACCACCTCAGCGCAGGGCTTGGATCTCCCGTCGTATCGACAGGGAAAGCCGGCCAAGCAGGCACTGACGATCATCATGGCATACTACCACCTATTTATAGTCATTGCATTGTATCACATAAACCGATATTTGTCCAGTATGTGAACAGGTTGCTTAGAAATATTACATTTCGCGCGCCTTCGTCAGGCGATTGCAGTTTTTTCCTGTAATAAATCTGCGCTGCCAGGGAAAAGTAATCGCGAAAAGCAAAGCAAAGGAGGTGAAACGTAAATGGCACGCAACAGCTCTATGGTTCCTGAAAACCAGGATAAGCTCGGCAACTTCAAGTCCGAGGTGGCTTCTTCCCTGAACATCAATCTGAAGCAGGGGTACAACGGCGATCTGACCTCCCGTGAGGCGGGCAGCATCGGCGGCGAGATGGTGAAGCGCATGATCGAGTACGCTGAGAAGAACATGCACTGACTAAACGGATTCGACCCGCGTATGGAAGCATACGCAAGCAACAACATGGCTGCTCGACCGGCGCTATGATAAGGATACAGGCAAGAGAAAAGCCCTCCCGTCATGGAAGGGCTTTTTTCAGTTCATGGCGATATGCTCCATATGCCGGTAGCGGCGGCGAGCCGCTTCCATGAGCTGCTCGTTTTCCAGGGTGGGGAGGCTATAGACCTCCGCCGCGTCCACCGACGCCGCCTCCAGGAGGGACACGGGGCAGTCCTTCAAAAAGCCGTCCTCCCGTTCCTCCCCCGCCTGGCGGATGCCCATCAGGTCCCCGGCGCCCCGAAGCTCCAGGTCCCTTTCTGCGATTTTGAACCCGTCGTTGGTGTCCAGCATGGCCTGGAGCCGTTCCATGGCGGTTTTCTTCTGCTCGTAGACCACCAGATAGCAGTGGGCCTGCTGCGCCCCCCGGCCCACCCGGCCCCGAAGCTGGTGCATGGCGGACAGGCCGAAGCGCTCCGCCCCCTCGATGACCATGTGGGCGGCCTGGGGCACGTGGACCCCCACCTCGATGACCGTGGTGGAGATGAGGATGGGGACTTCGCCGGTGTGGAACCTGGCCATGACGGCCTGCTTCTCCGCCTCGGACATGCGGCCGTGGAGCTTTGCGAGGGGCACGTCCCCCACCAGCGCCTTCACCTCGTCGTATACCTCGTCCACGGACAGGCCCTCCAGGCCCTCGGTCTTCTCGATGAGGGGACAGACCACGTAGCTCTGCTCCCCTTCCCTGGCCCGGGCGGCCAAGTACCGGTACATATCCTTGCGCTTGGCGGGGCCCACCAGATGGGTCTTGATGGGCTTCCTGCCGGCGGGCAGCTCGTCGATGACGGACAGGTCCAGATCCCCGTACAGGATCAGCGCCAGGGTCCGGGGGATGGGCGTGGCGCTCATGACCAGCACGTCGGGCCGGGCGCCCTTCTGTTCCATGGCAGAGCGCTGGGCGACACCGAAGCGGTGCTGCTCGTCGCAGATCACCACCCCCAGGTTATGGAAGCGGACGCTTTCGGAGAACAGGGCGTGGGTGCCGGTGACGGCCTGCCATGCTCCGCTTTCCAGTTTTTGCAAGGCCTCCCGCCTCTCCCGGGCGGTCTCGCTGCCCAGCAGGAGCCCGCATCGGTCCCCAAAAAGGCCCTTCAATGCCTCGTAGTGCTGGCGGGCCAATATCTCCGTCGGGGCCAGCAGCGCCCCCTGGCAGCCGTCCCGGGCGGCGGCGTATAGGGCGAACAGGGCGATGCTGGTCTTGCCGGAACCCACGTCCCCCTCGATCATCCGGTTCATGGGCACGGGCAGGGACATGTCCCGGGCCACCTCGAACAGCACCCGCCGCTGGGCGTGGGTGGGCTCGAAGGGCAGGGTGCTCAAGTATTCCGGCAACGCCTCCTGGGCGGAGAAGGCTATACCGTTACGGCGCTTTCGCTCCGCCTTTAGCTCCTGGGAGGCCAGAAAATAGTAGAGGGCGTCCTCGTAGGCCCGGCGGCGGCGGGCGGCGTCCAGCTTCTGCCGATCCGTGGGAAAATGCAGCGCCCACAGGGCCTCCTGTCGGCCAGGCAGGTCCCGCTTCTCCCGCAGGGCCGGCGGCAGGGTCTCCTCCACGACGGCGCCTTCCAGGGCGGCCCGGATGCCGTCCCGAAGGTTGGTCTGAGTCAGGCCCTTGAGGGTGTCGTATACGGGCACGATGCCCCGAAGCTCCCGGGCCAGCAGCGGGTTCAGCAGGGCCGGCGCCCCCTTCTCGCCCATATGGACCCGGCCCGAGGCGATGTAGGTCTGGGCCGGTTCCAGGCCCTTGCCCCGGTAGGGCTGGTTGAAATAGCGAAGGGCCAGGCGCTTCCCCGCCGGGTCCCGGCCATAGACGGTGACGGTGGTCAGCCCCTTGCGGGAATACCAGGAGGGGCCGGAGGTCAGCGTGACGCGCACGGAAGCCATCATCCCGTCCTCCAGCTCCTCCACTGGGGTACAGGCGGAGAAGTCCAGGTAGCTGCTGGGATAGTACGCCAATAAATCGCTGAGGCTTTCGATCCCCAGCTGACGCAGCAGCTCTATGCGCTTTGGCCCGATGCCCTTGATGTCCGCAAGCTCCATGGTTTGAAAAAAGCCGCCGATGGGCGGCTTGGAAAGTCTTTTCTTAGATCACCGAGAAGTAGTAGCTGTAGAGGGGCTGTCCCCCGTTGCGGCTCATGAACTCGGACTCGGGGTACTTCTCCTCCAGCCGGGCGATGAGGGCGTCGGCCCGCTCCTCGTCCACGTCCGCGCCGAAATACACGGTGACGGAGCATTCCTCGTCCCCCAGCTTCTCGATCATGTGCTCCACCAGCTCGAAGGCGGCTTCGTCCGCATCGGGGCTCACCGTATTCAGATCCCCGTCCAGCAAGCCGATGAAGTCCCCCTGGTGAATGACCTTGCCGTTGAGCTGGGTCTCCCGGACCGCGAAGGTCACGGAGCCGGAGACGACCTCCTGGAAGGCCTCGGTCATGTTGCTCACGTTGGTCTCCAGGGACTCGTCCGGATTGAAGGCCATGGCCGCGGCGATGCCCTGGGGGATGGTCTTGGTGGGCAGCACCACCACACGGCAGCTACAGAGGGCCGAAGCCTGGGTGGCCGCCAGGATGATGTTGCTGTTGTTGGGCAGGATGAACACGTTCCGGGCGTTCACCTGATGGACCGCGTTCACGATGCTGTCGATGCTGGGGTTCATGGTTTGTCCCCCGGAGATGATGTGGTCCGTAGACAGGGCCTTGAACACCTCGTCCACCCCCGCGCCGCAGCTGACGGAGATGAGGGCGAACTCCTTCTCGTTCCGCTTGCGCTGGGCGGCCAGCTGCCTGTTCTGCTCCCGCATGTTCTCGATCTTGATGCGGTCCAGCTCACCGTAGCGCATGGCCATCTGCAGCACCTTGCCGGGACAGTTGGAATGGACGTGGATCTTTACCGTGTCGTTGTCGCAGGCGCACACCACGGAATCGCCCACCCGTTCGAGATGCTTGCGGAACTGGTCCAGATCCTTCTCCTCGAAGCCCTCGTAAAGATGGACGATGAAGAACTCGGTGCAGTAGCCGAACTGGATGTCCTCAGCGCTGAACTCGGCGAAGTTGGCCGCTTCGGAGGTCTCCTTCTCCGCGGGCTTCTCCTCCGCGGGCAGCTCCTCGATATCCATCTCCCCGTTCATGGCCATAAGGAAGCCATGGTAGATGAACAGCAGGCCCTTGCCGCCGGAGTCCACCACCCCCGCCTCCTTGAGCACGGGTAGCAGATCGGGCGTCAGCCGAAGGGCTTCCTCGCCCTTTTGGATGCAGGTGATCATCAGCGCTTCGCAGCCCAGCTGAGCATCCTCCTCCACCGCCTTCTGGACCTCGTCGGAGATCATGCGGGACACGGTGAGGATGGTCCCCTCCTTGGGCTTCATGACGGCCTTGTAGGCCGCCTTGGTGCCCTCCGCCATGGCGGCGGCAAAGCTGATGCCGTCCAGCTCCTCGTGGCCCTTGGCGGCCTTATAGAAGCCTCTGAACAGCTGGGAGAGGATGACGCCGGAGTTGCCCCGGGCGCTCCGAAGGGCGCCGGAGGAGACCTTGGCCATGACCTCTTCCACGGTGGCAGTCTCGGGCAGATTTCTGAGGTCCTTCACGGCCCCCTGCATGGTCATGGACATGTTGGTGCCCGTGTCCCCGTCGGGAACGGGGAACACGTTCAACGAGTCCACCAAAGCCCGGTTCTTTTCAAGCAGCGCCGCGCCGGCCAGGAACATGTCCCTGAGCAGGGCGCCGTCTATCGTATCAGTAATCAAATTCGTATCCTCCCGCGCTGCTTAAACCACGCGGATCCCTTCTACATGGATGTTCACGCTGTTCACGTTGACGCCGGTGACTTCCTCCACCCGGTACTTCACGTTGCTCTTGCAGTTGGAAGCAACGGCGGGCAGAGAAACGCCGTACTGCAGGATGACATACAGATCGATGTCCACCAGGTTGTCGCCCACGGTGGTCACCTTGATCCCCTTCTTCAGGCTGTCCCTGCCCAGCAGTTCCGCCAGCGTATCGCCTGTGCGCTTCGAGCACATGCCGACGATCCCATAGTTTTCCACAGCGGCATAGCCCGCCACCACGGAGACCAAGTCCTCCTGTACGGAGATCTTGCCGTATTCGTTTTTGACCTCAATCGTCATGCTGCGTCTCCTTTCCTTATTCCCTATACTGTGAGCTTACGCATGCCGGATGACCGGTTATGCCTGCTTACTCCTCCTCGGGCAGGTTGCCGTTGTGATAGACCTCCTGCACGTCGTCGTTGTCCTCCAGGTTCTCCAGGAACCGGTTCACCTTCTCCACCGTCTCGGGATCGCTGATGTCCACGGTGTTCTGGGGGATCATAGCCACCTCCGCGCTGAGGAAGGTATAGCCCTTCCCCTCCAAGGCCTCCCGGACCGCCGAGAAATCGGAGGGTGCGGTATAGACCTCAAAGACGTCGTCCTGGGGCACGAAATCCTCCGCGCCGGCGTCCAGGGCCTCCATCATGACTTCGTCCTCGTCCATGAGGGCGGTACGCTCAATGATGATCTGGCCCTTCTTGTCGAACATCCAGGCTACGGAACCGGTGGCGCCCAGGTTGCCGCCGGCCTTGGAGAAGATGTGGCGCATCTCCGCGGCGATGCGGTTCCTATTGTCGGTGACGATCTCCACATACACGGCCAGGTTGCCGGGGCCGTAGCCCTCGTAGGTGATCTCCTCGTAGTTGACGGAGCCCGCCTCACCGGCCGCCTTCTTGATGGAGCGGTTGATGTTGTCGTTGGGCATATTGGCCGCCTTGGCCTTGGCGATCACGTCGCGCAGCTTGCTGTTGTTGGCGGGATCGGGGCCGCCGCCTTCCTTGACGGCGATGACGATCTCACGACCGATCTTAGTAAAAATCTTGCCGCGGGCGGCGTCGGTCTTTTCCTTCTTGTTCTTGATGTTTGCCCATTTGGAATGTCCGGACATAGTAACCTCCTGAAAGTTTTATCCCAATAAAGATGCGGCTTCCTCGTCCAGAAGGAAGGTGGCAGCCGCATGCAATTGCAGCATACTGGCGGGCAGGTTGGAATTCACCGCCCCCCGAATAGCGTTCCGTGCCGTCTCAGCCATCTCCGGGCCGGTCATGAGCACGATGAGCTTTTTGGCGGACATCAGCGTGGAGAGCCCCGCCGTCACGATCTTATCCCCCTGATACAGTTCCACGTGGGTGGTGGGGGCGATCTCCCCCTCCGGCCCGTTGAACAGCAGAGACCCATCCGGCCCCACCGTCAGCAGCGCCACGTCCATGCCCCCCGCCTGCAGGATGGCGTCCTCGAAGCTGTGACAGCTGTCTGCCCAGTTTTCGGAAGCTTCGGCCGGAGCCAGCACCTGCCCGTTCGTCAGGGAAAGATCCCCATACAGCGTCTCGTCCATAAAGGAACGCAGGGAAGCCTTGCCCTCCTCCCGGACCCGTTCTGACAGCTGGAAGACGGTGGCCTTCCCCCAGTTCAAGAGCCCGTTGGCCGTCATGGCGCTGAGGGAATGGAAAGCCGAAGCCAAAGCCGGTGCGCTGTCCACACCCAGCACTAAAGACGGTTTTTCGATCAGCTGTCCGGCCAGGAGCGTAGCCGCCGCGGCAGCTGCTGTCTGGGCGTCCGAGAATACAAGGACGCTCATGCCTGCTCTCCTCCCGCCGCCACAGCCTCCAGGAACAGGAGCACGTCACCGTAGACCTCGTTCCGGCAGATGCCGTTGAGGATCTCGTGGCGCGCGCCGGGATAGAGCTTGAAGGTCATATGGGTGTGTCCGGAGTTGACCAGGTATTTGTTCACCTTTTTCACACCCTTGCCCATGCCGCCCACCGGGTCCTTGTCGCCGGAGATGAGCAGGATCGGCATGTTGGGCACCTTGGCGGCCCACTTGGGGCTGGCCACGTGGCTGATGCCGGTCATCAAATCCACATATCCGTAGGGCGTAAAGGGAAATCCGCACAGGGAATCCTCGATATACAGCTTGACGCCTTCTTCGTCCCGATTCAGCCAGTCAAAGCTGCTCTTGGCGTGAGGCACTCGCTTGGCGAAGCTGCCGAAGCAAAGCTTGTCCAGCTTGGGGCTGGGTTCCATGCCTCGCCCGGCCTTGATCTCCCGATTGGCCAGGAATTTGCCCACCACAGTCGCCGGGTTGGGGCCGGAGGTGCCGCAGAGCACCACGGCGTCGAAGTCGTTGGTGTAGCGGGAAACATAGTCGGCGGAAAGAAGCGAGCCCATGGAATGGCCGAACAGGGTGACGGACACCTGGGGATTCTCCCGACGCACGATAGCGCAGAGGGCGCGGATATCCAGCAGGATCTTGCCCCAGCCGTCCTCGGTGCCGAAGAAGCCCCGGGGCAGTCCCTCCTTCCAACTCTTGCCGTGGGAGGGCAGGTCCATGCCCGAAACCAAAAAACCGTTCTCCGCAAGGTACTTGGCGAAGATATCGTATCGGGCGATATGCTCCGACATGCCGTGGACCAGTACCACCGCGCCCCGGATCTCTTCGGGTATCCACTGCCGATAGACGATATCGCACAGCCCGGTAGCCGAAGAAAACTTGCGCTCCTTTTGCGTGATGCTCATTCCCCATGAACCTCCACGATACATAAGATATGATATTTTAGCACATCATCACAGAAATATCAAGAGATTGCCGTCATTCATTCGGACAGCAGCAGGATAATATCGTGATCCTGCAGGATGCGACCCTCCCCGCACAGGGCGTAGAGGAGCGCGGTCAGCTTCCCCACGCTGACGCCCAGCTCCGCCGCCAGGGCCCGTTTATCCTCGATGCGGCATGCGCCCCGATAGGCCCGGGCCCGCAGCGCCGCCAGCAGCTTTTCTTCCATAGCTTCCTCCGTTTTTGTATCTTATTGCTTTTGTCCGTTCTTGTCAACCAAAGGGGCAGATGCTATAATAGGCCCATGAAACTGATCTCATGGAACGTAAACGGCCTTCGGGCCTGTCTCGGCAAGGGATTTTTGGAGTTCGTCCAGGCGGAACAGCCGGACATCCTGGCCCTGCAGGAGACCAAGATGCAGCCCGAGCAGGTAAATTTCGACCTGCCCGGCTATTCGATGTGGTTCAACAGCGCAGAGAAGAAGGGCTATTCCGGTACCGCCGTCTTCGCCAAGGAGCTGCCCCTTTCCGTGACCTTCGGCATGGGCATTGAAGAACACGATCACGAGGGCCGGGTGATCACCCTGGAGTATCCGGGCTTCTACTTCGTGACCGTGTATACCCCCAACTCCCAGGACGGGCTTCGGCGGCTCGGCTACCGCATGATTTGGGAGGACGCCTTTTTAGCGTACCTCAAGGGGCTGGACGAGAAGAAGCCCGTGATCGTATGTGGGGATCTGAACGTAGCTCACGAGGAGATCGACATCAAGAACCCCAAGACCAATCGGATGAACGCCGGGTTCACCGACGAGGAGCGGGCCAAGATGACCGTGCTTCTCAACAACGGCTTCGTCGACACCTTCCGCCGCCTGTACCCCGACGCCCGAGACAGGTACTCCTGGTGGAGCTACCGTTTCCACGCCCGGGAGAACAACGCGGGCTGGCGCATCGACTATTTCCTGGTCAGCGAACGGCTCATGGAAAAGGTCACCGACAGCCTCATTCTTAGCGACGTGTACGGCAGCGACCACTGTCCCGTGGGGCTGCTTATGGAGGCCCTATGAAGATCATCCTGGCCTCCCAATCCCCCCGGCGGCGGGAGATACTGCAGCTCATGGAGATCCCCTTTGAGGTGATCGAAAGCCACGTACAGGAGATCCCGCCGGTGGGCGCCACGCCTGAGGAGCTGGTGAAGGCCCTGGCGGAGCAGAAGGCCCGGGCGGTGTTCGCCCTCCATCCGGAGGACTGCGTCATCGGCGCGGACACGGTGGTGGACCTGGACGGCCGGGTGCTGGGCAAGCCCCACACGCCGGAACGGGCCAAGGAATATCTGCACCTCTTGCAGGGCCGGAGCCATATCGTGTACACCGGCATCTGCGTGCTGACCCCGGGCCATGTTGACATTCGCTCCGCCCGGACGGACGTGACCTTCCGGCCCATGAGCGACGAGGAGATCGACTGGTACGTGGACACCGGGGACCCCCTGGACAAGGCGGGCTCCTATGGGGTCCAGGGGCCGGCCAGCCTGTTCGTGGACCATCTGGAGGGGAACTATTTCAACATCATCGGCATGCCCGCCCCCAACCTCTACGAGATGCTGCTGGACGCCCATGTGATCGACCAGCGGCACCGGGTCCTATGAACCAGGTCATCGCCGACAAACTGAAGCTCCTGCCCGACACCCCCGGCGTCTACAAGATGCTGGACGATAGGGGCACGGTCATCTACGTGGGCAAGGCCGTGAGCCTGAAGAACCGGGTCAGCCAGTACTTCCAGGCAGGCAAGGACCACGCGCCCAAGGTCCGGGCCATGGTCAGCCATATCGCGGACTTCGAGACCATCGGCGTGACCAACGAGATGGAGGCCCTCTCCCTGGAGAGCAACCTTATCAAGGAGTTCATGCCCAAGTACAACATCCTCTTGAAGGACGACAAGCACTTCCCCTACGTGCGGATCGACCTCAAGCAGGACTTCCCCCGGGTGGAGGTGGTGCGCCGCATACGCCAGGACGGGGCTACCTATCTCGGGCCCTACCTGTCGGCCATCGTCCTGCGGGAGCAGGTGGCCATCATCCGGGCCCACTTCCCCATCCGCCCCTGCCGGAAGGACATGGCCCGGGCCATCGCCCGAAGGGAGCGCCCCTGCCTCATGTACCACATCGGCAAGTGCTGCGCCCCCTGCTCCGGCCAGGTGAGTCGGGAGACCTATCACGGGTACGTGAAGGAGGTCGTCGCCTTTCTGGAAGGACGCACGGAGAAGGTGCTAACGGAGCTGAAAGGCCAGATGGCGGAAGCGGCCGAGAATTTGGAGTTCGAGCGGGCCGCCCGGCTCCGGGACCAGATCCGGTCCATCGAGGGGCTGAACGAAAAGCAGGTGGCCATCTTCCCCAAGGAGACCGAGGCGGACGTGTTTGCCCCGGCGAAGCTGGAGGATCAGGCCATGGTGTTCGCCCTGTTCCTGCGGCAGGGGAAGATCGTGGGGACGGAGCACTTCTCCCTGACCGCCGTCAGCGAGGACGATCCGGCGGACATCCTCTCCGCCTTCCTCACCCAGTTTTACGACCGGGACGGGATCCTGCCCCCCAAGGAGGTGCTGCTCTCCTGCCCCGTGCCCAACGCTGACGCCATCGGGGAGATGCTGTCCGAACGGGCCGGGAGAAAGGTGAAGTTAGCCGTGCCCCAGCGGGGGGATAAGAAGAAGCTGACGGAGCTGGCCGAGAAGAACGGCCGGGAGCTTTTAGAGAAGGAGAAGGCCTTGCGGGAGAAGGCCTGGGATCGGGACGAGGGGGCCGCGGTGCAGCTTGCTGGACTGCTGGGCCTCGACGAATTCCCCACCCGCATGGAGTGCTTCGACAACTCCCATATCATGGGCACGGACACGGTGTCCTCCATGGTGGTGTTCACCGACGGGAAGCCGGACAAGGACGCCTACCGGCGCTTCCGCATCCGGGCGGAGGCGGGCGGTGACGATCTTGTCGCCATGGAGGAGGTGCTGACCCGGCGGTTCAAGAAGGGCCCACCCTGGCCGGACCTCATCATCATAGACGGCGGCAAGACACAG
>ONNZ01000016.1 GCA_900319345.1 uncultured Eubacteriales bacterium | reverse complement strand
CTCCGACATAACCGGCGAAATAGAAGCCGTTGTTCACGGTCGTTCCGCAGCCCAGCGTCACGGCATGGAAGGAATCCCAAAGGTCTCCGCCGGAGGACGGAGAAACGGCACTGACAGTCGGGGTGTCCGTCGTCGCACCTCCCTTGATTTCCCAGGCGACGGAGTAGGTCCCGCCACCGGCGGCACCGGAAGTCATTGCCAGGACGGCGTCTCCGGTCGCATCGCCCGTCACCCGGGCATTGTCAAGCCCATATCCATAGAAGCCGTCCCGATAGGTCAGGATCGGATTCCCGTAGTTCCCGTCCAGGAAATCGGCTTCGCTCATGACATAGACCTGCAGCGGAATCTGCGCGGCCTCATCCAGCGACCAGTCTTCCTTCAGCGGGAAATTGCCGCCGGTGGTTACGATCACGTGGCCGGCATCATCGTTCGTAATGCCCGTAACATGGGCAACGGGCGCCTCCAGCACCTTCTCCTCATTTCCATTCGAACGGTTGATCAGATGGATTCCCGGAGTGACCGCACCGGGCGAGTACATGGCGAGGTAATCTCCGGCGGTAGCAATCGAAACGCGGGTACTGTTCGGGAAGATGGCCCAGTAGAAATCCTTCGTCCAGGTCTGTTCCAGGGAGGCCAGTCCCTTCTGCTTTACCTGGATCATGGCGCCGTAGTCACTGTAATCCTCGCCCTGGAGGGAGCACCCCATATAGATGTATTCCGTCCGGGGAGAATCCGCATTCTCGGGAATCGTCACGGTGACCACGTTTCCTTCCTTGGTTACCGTAATCCAGTCAGCGTCGGGCGCTTCCGCATAGAATTCCATATTGGTTTCCGCGGTGAAGGTATAGGTGATACCTTCCTTCGGGACCATCAGCGTGCCCCAAAGGCCGACTCCCTGCTCGTCCACCAGGTTGAAGACCGTCTGGTTATCGTCGAACACCTCCAGCACCGAGACGGGCAGCAGCTGACCGTCCGAGAAGAAGGCCACCTCGTTCATGGCCACGGCCCTGTCCGCCACGCTGACGTGCAGATACTGGGTGGTCAGGCTCACGGACGCCTTCTGCCACTTGAACATGTCCCCCTGGTCCATGGTGTACTGCTCCCCCGAATCGTCGTCCCCCAGGAAGCGGATGGTCCCCTGGGCCACGTTCCCGTTGAACCAGATCTCGTCGATGTCCACCGTCATGCCGAAGTCCAGGGTGAACTGGTCCCCGGGGTCCCCCCGGTAGACCGTGGTGGGAAAGGACAGGGTGCCCAGGTTCAGGAGGGCGATGACGGCGTAGACGAGGGTGAGCGCCCACAGCAGGAGCTTGTCCAGCTTCAGCAACCGTTCGCTCTGCCCCTTCTCGAAGAGGCTCAATATCTCAAATTTCGGAGAGGCGTTCTGCTTCATTTCTTCAGGCCCTCCTCGATGATCTCATAGAGTTTGGAGGGCTTTTTCTCCTCCTCCCGGCAAAGGGCCCCCTTGATCCGTCCGGTCAGATCGTGGAGCATGTCCGCCGTCACGTAGCCGAAATAGAGGCACACCAGCACCTCCACCCCGGACCAGAACCGGAGCACCGTGTTGTGCTCCCGGCCGCCCCGGATGACGCTCATGGCCTGGTTGCTCACCACGTACTGGGCCATCATCTCGTTGAGGAAGGTGGTCACGGTGAACAGCAGCGCCACCAGCAGCAGGCGCTTGTCCTTATAGAAGGCGTAGGCGAACAGGAGCATGACCAGGATGGGCACCACGTACCGCTCGTGCATGTAATGGCCGAAGGTGAAGATCAGCGCCATGGTCACCGACGCCGCCAGGAACAGGAAGCCCTTGTCCTGGTCCAGGGGCTGGTCGAGCCGCCGCTGGGCCTGGTTCCGGCGATAGATGGTCATGAACCCACAGAGGATGGCGAAGACGATGGCGACGGTGCCGAACTGCTTGTAGGTCAAAAGCTTGGGCACGATGTACTCCCCCGCCCGCTTCCAGTTGGCGCCGCAAAAGGCGAAGTAGTTGTAGGCCTCCACGGTAGCGTAATCGTAGTGGGAGGAGGCGGTCAAGAACCGTTCCACGAACCACAGCAGGCCCTGATCGCCCTTGAAGGGCAGGGAGATGAGCAGCAGGACCGCCACGGCGGACAGGGCTGCCAGCGCCGTGTCCCGCAGGTCCTCCCAGGCCTCCTTCTCGCCCCAGCGGACCAGGAACAGGTGGGCGAAGGCGTACACCGGCCCGAACATGAGGGCCTGCCACTTGGTCATGACGGCCAGACCGAAGACGGCGCCGGAGAGGATGCGGTTCCGATCCAAGGCCCCCGGCTTCCGGTCGAGAAGCAGCAGGAAGCTGATGGTGAGCCACAGGGTCAGGATGGAGTCGATCTGGCCCCAGGCCCCCGTGAGGAACAGCAACGCCGGGTTCAAAAACACCAGGCCGCCCAGGATCAGAGCCCCGGAGTTGTTGATCCGCTGCTTCCGGGCGTAGCCCATGAGGAGCAGGCTCAAAACTAGGTCCGCCGCCACCGCGGGGAGCATGTAGAGGAAGATGCCGAAAACGCTGCCCGTGTCCACCCGAAACAGGTTCAGCACCGCCGAATACCCGCCCAGGAACAGCATGTAGCCCGGAGGATAGTCGTACCAGTCGTGGCCCGCCGCCCAGTAGAAGGACCGGGTGCCGTTGCGGGCGATGTCCTGGCCCCAGCCGATGAAGCAGCCCATGTCGCTGTCGTGGCCCCGGAACAGGGCGCAGAGCACCAGCCGAAGCAGCAACCCCACCACCACGATGAAGGCAAAGCCGCCCCAGTAGGCCTTGTCGGGCAGGGTCTTGCCCGTGAGGAGCCTCCGATTCCGGTAGACCCCGAACAGGAGCAGCACGCCGGAGAGCACCGCCGCCCAGACGATGACGGCGAAGAAGGATTTGTAGTGCTCCTCGTCCCGGAAGGCGTCGTCCCCGTCGTCGTCGGCGCCGCCCCAGGCTTCCAGCAGCTGGTACCGGCCCTCGTCCGCCGCCCCGGAGCGCAGAGAGACGTTCCGAAAGCGGACCGTGCCCCGACTGGCCTCGGAGTAGCCCCCCAGCCGCAGGGCCAAGATGACCTCGGTCTGGCCCGGCTTGGTCTCGAAGAAAAGCTTTTCCTCCACAAAATCGTGGTCGCCCTGGAGGCCCGCGGTGTAGACGCAGCTTCGATCCAGGCCGTAGTTGTCGATGGACAGGGAGGCGCCCCGGCCCTCCGCCACGTCCTCCGTGGCGATCTCGCCGGTGAGCACGTAGAGGGAGCCCTCCTCCACCTTCACCTTCTTGCAGAGCCTGAGGTCGTCCGCCACGTCGGAACGGAGGGTGACGACGCCGGAACCGTCCCCGAAGGCCTCGTACTGGTTCTCATAGGAGTTCACGTACCAGCCCTCGGGCAGGCCCCCGGGCTCGCTGGTCAGGTCGTAGACGGCCGAAAGGGAGGCCCCGCCGCCCCGGTGTTTTTTGAAATAGAACCCCGCCACGACGATCAAGGCCACGGCCAGCACCGCCACGATGGCGCTCAGCGTTTTCTTCTGCACGAACTATCCTCCGATCCCTTCACAGGGATATATTTCCTCATATGTATGATAGCACAAAGGCCCTGCATATTGCAATCCATTGTCAAAAAGGGTTCACATTGTGCGAGGATACGACAGCATCCATCCGCCGAAGGGGGGCTTTTTTCTCTCTCCCCCGGCGCAGCCGAAGAGAGAGAAAGTCTTTGTCCTCGTCTTTGTCCTTGTCCTTTTCTTTGTCTTTTTCCTTGTCTTTGTCTTGGCCATGTTTGCCATAGGAAAAATGGCCAGGCCATATCGGGCATGGCCAGGCTATCCCTTGCTATAGTTCGCTATGGTTTGCTAAAAGGCGCTGGGGATATGGACGACGCGCAGGGGGCGGGTGTAGACCTCCACCACGTCGAAGCGGGTGCGGGCGTCCGGGGCCCGGTGGGCCTTCAGGTATCCCTGGGCAGCCCGGGTGAGAAAGAGCTGCTTTTTCGGCGTCACGGCGTCCCGGGGCAGGCCGTGGTCCGTGGAGGACCGGGTCTTGACCTCTACGAAGACGAGGACGCCAGTCCGGCGCTCCCGGGCCACGATGTCGATCTCGTAGGGGCCGTAGCGCCAGTTCCGATCCAGTATGCGGCAGCCGTGGAAAAAGAGATACCCGGCGGCCAGCCGTTCCCCCCACCTGCCCGCGTTCATGGGACGAAGTGGCCGATGAAGCTCCGGCGATGGATGGGACAAGGGCCGTACTCCCTCAGGGCGGCGATATGCTCCGCCGTGCCGTAGCCCTTGTTCCGGGCGAAGCCGTATTGGGGATAGAGGGCATCCTGCTCGATCATGTACCGGTCCCGGGCCACCTTAGCGAGGATCGACGCCGCGCCGATGGAGTAGGTGAGGGCGTCCCCGTGGATCAGGGGATGCTGCCGGGCGGGGATGTCCAGGCCCCGCAGGGCGTCGATGAGCACGTCGGTGACGGGCAGGCCGATCTTGGAAAACGCCTCCGCGAAGCCCCGCTTGGTGGCCTCCAGGATGTTGATCTCGTCGATGACCTCCGGCCCCACCCAGGCGGTCGAATGGGCCAGGGACGTGGCTAGGATCTGCTCGTAGAGGGCTTCCCGGCGCTTCTCGGAGAGCTTTTTGGAATCGTTGACGTAGGGGAGCAGGGGTTCCGGGGGCATGACCACGCAGCCCACCACCACCGGCCCGGCCAGGGGGCCTCGGCCCACCTCGTCCATGCCGGCAAGGATCAGTCCCTGGTCCCAATAGGTTTTATCGATTTTGGAGAGCTCCGTAAGGCGCAGGAGCTCCTTTTCACTGACCTTCATGGCCTATGCCTCCGGGACGGTGTCCAGGGTGACTTTCGCTATCTTCCCGCCCCGGAACTCGTCCAGGACGATACGAGAAGCACGCTCTGTATCCAACACGCCGCCGGACAGGAGGAAGCCCCGGCTTCTCGCCACCGCTTCCAACAGCTCGTTTTCGGGGGTGTCGGCGGTGATCTTCTTATATCGTTCCGTCAAAGCCTGGGGCGCCAGCTCCCGGAGCCGGACCAGGAGCTTCTGGGCCAGCTCCTCCCCGTCCAGGATGTCGTCGTTGATGGAGCCCAGGAACGCTAGCGACAGGGCCTTGTCCTGGTCCTCCAGCTTGGGCCAGAGGAGGCCGGGGCTGTCCATGAGCTCCAGATAGGCGTTGACCTTCACCCACTGCTTCGACCGGGTGACGCCGGGGGTGTCGCCGGTCTTTGCCCGGTTCTCCCCCGCGATCCGGTTGATGAAGGTGGATTTGCCCACGTTGGGGATGCCCACCACCATGATCCGGACGGTCTTCTTGACCCCCTTCTCCTCCATGCGTTTGACCTTGTCGGCCACGGCCCGCTCCATGAGGGACACGGCCTGCTTCTTCCCGGCGGCCCCGGTGGAGACCATGGGCGCGGCCAAAAAGCCCCGGCCCTTGTAATACTCCACGAACCGGCGGGTCATAGCTTCGTCCGCAAGGTCCGCCTTGTTGAGGAGGATCAGCCTGGTCTTGTTGGTGAACAGGGCGTCGAAGTCTGGGTTCCGGGAAGCCTCGGGGGCCCGGGCGTCCACGATCTCCAGCACCGCGTCCACCAGTTTCAAGTTTTCCTGGAGCATGCGCTTGGCCTTGGCCATGTGCCCCGGGTACCATTGGATGATCATTGTCTATCCTTTCAATAAACAAAAAAGCCCCGCTGACCGGGGCTCGTTGGTTCCTTATTTGGTGACGATGCGCTCGCGGATCTTGGCAGCCTTGCCGGAACGCTCGCGGAGGTAGTAGAGCTTCGCCCGGCGGACGACGCCGTGACGGACCACCTCGATGCGGCCGATGCGGGGGCTGTGATAGGGGAAGGTGCGCTCCACGCCCACGCCGTAGGAGATACGGCGGACGGTGAAGGACTTGCGGATGCCGCCGCCCTCCATCTTGATGACGATGCCTTCGAAGTTCTGCAGACGCTCGTGGGTGCCTTCCACGACCTTCACGTACACCCGGACCTGATCGCCGATCTCCAGCTCAGGCAGGTCGGTACGCAGCTGTTCTTTTTCCAATTCCTTGATGATGTCGGACATTTTGATTTTCTCCTCTCGTTCAATTCCTTTGAGCGATACGGGCGTTCATGACCGCAAAAAGCATGACAGTGGACCGTCCATTGCCGCAACGGGCGTATTATAGCATGGATGATTTGGGAATGCAAGCCCTATTTTCCCTTATTTTCGTAGTATTTTCCGAAGGTGCCGAGAAGCTCCGGCCGGTTCTCCCTAGTCTTCATGAGGGCTTGCTCGTGCCGCCATTTCTCGATGTTGGCCGCGTGGCCGGAAAGCAGCACCTCCGGCACGGCCATGCCCCGAAAGTCGGCGGGCCGGGTGTACTGGGGGTACTCTAAGAGGCTCCTCGTGAAGCTCTCCTCCTCCGCGCTCTCGCCCTTGCCCAACACGCCGGGCACGAAGCGGCTCACGCAGTCGGTGAGCACCATGGCGGGCAGTTCACCGCCGGTGAGGATGTAGTCGCCGATGGACACTTCCTCGTCCATCAGGGCCATGACCCGCTCGTCCACCCCCTCGTAGTGGCCGCACAGGAGCAGCAGCCGGGGGCATCGGGCCAGTTCCCGGGCTCGGGCCGTGGTCAGGAGCTTTCCCCGGGGGGTCAGCAGGACCCGATGGGCTTCATGGGCGGGGTCCACTGCTTCCACGGCGTCGAAGATGGGCTGAGCCATCATGACGAGGCCCGCCCCACCGCCGAAGGGATAGTCGTCAGCCTTGCTGTGCTTGTTGTCGGCCCAATCGCGGATGTCGTGGATGGCGATGGACAGGAGCCCGTTCTCCTGGGCCCGGCCCAGCATGGACTCCGAGAAGGGCCCGGCGAACATCTCCGGGAACAGGGTCAGGATGTCAATCCGCAAAGAGACCCACCTCCCGCAATACGTCCGCCTTGAACACCATCTGGCCGCCCGCTACGTCCACCCGTTCGATGACCTTCTTGAGGGCGGGGACCATGAGCTTGCCGCCGTCGATCACGTACACGTCGTTGGCGCCGGTGGACAGCACGTCCGTCACCTTGCCGTAGGCCTTCCCCTCCGTGTCGGAGACGGAAAGGCCGATCAAATCCGCGATGAAGTAGGTGTACTCCGGCAGCTGGGCTGCGTGGGCCCGGTCGACGCAAAGGAACCCGCCCCGCAGGGTCTGGGCGTCCTCCACGGTCTCGTAGCCATCGAGGTGCACCACCACCGCGTCCGGCCGGACGGAAAGCACAGAAAGCCGCACAGGGACATGGTCCCCGTGCAGCTCGAGATACGCTTCCTGCATGCCTTTGAACCGGGTCACATCGTCGGTCAGGGGGTCCAGCTTGACGGCCCCCTTGAGGCCGTGAGGCCGGGCGATGAACCCGACGCGCAGGTATTCCGTCACAGGATGTCCACCACGTACTTCTTGGGGGCGTCCACGGAGGCCGCCTTCACGATGGTGCGGATGGCCTTGGCGATGCGGCCCTGCTTGCCGATGACCTTGCCCACATCGGAGGGGTCCACGGAGAGCTCGATGACGAAGGCGTCGTCATCCTCCCGCATCTCCACCTTCACGGCGTCGGGCTGGTCCACCAGGCTCTTCGCGATAAACAGTACCAGCTGGTCCATGGCTTACTCGATGGCGCCGGACTTCTTGAGCAGGGCGCGGACGGTGTCGGTGGGCTGGGCGCCGTTCTTCATCCAGGCGGCGGCCTTCTCGTTGTCGACCTTCAGCTCCACAGGCTCGGTGCCGGGATTGTAGTAACCCAGCTCCTCCACGAAGGCGCCGTTGCGGGGCGCGCGGGAGTCGGCCACGATGATACGGTAGAAGGGGGCTTTCTTGGCGCCCATGCGGCGCAGTCTGATCTTCAGCATTGTTTGTTTTCTCCTTGTTTTATGTTTCTTATTTGATGTATGAAAAACGGGTCGTCCCCATTTTTTCTGTTCTCAGAATCCGAAGGGGAAGCCGCCTCGGCCGGCCCGCTTCAGAAACTTCTTGTTGGTCATCTGCTTCATGAGCTGGCGGCTCTGGTTGAACTGGTTCATGAGCCGGTTCACCTCCTGGACGCTGGTGCCGCTGCCCTTGGCGATGCGCTTCCTCCGGCTGGCGTTCAACAGGTCCGGGTTCGCCCGCTCCGCTTTGGTCATGGACTGGATGATGGCCTTGGTCCTGGCGAGCTGCTTCTCGTCCACCTGCACGTTCCCCAGCTTCGACGCCCCGGGGATCATCTTGAGCATGTCCTCCATGGAGCCCATGTTCTGCATCTGCTCCATCTGGTCGAGGAAGTCGTTGAGATCGAAGGACGCGGTCCGCATCTTCTTCTCCATCTCGGCGGCCTTCTTCTCGTCGAAGGCCTGCTGGGCCTTCTCGATGAGGGTCAGCACGTCGCCCATGCCCAAAATGCGGGAGGCCATCCGGTCCGGATGGAAGGGCTCGATGTCCGTCAGCTTCTCGCCGGTGCCCGCGAACTTGATTGGCTTGCCGGTGACCGCCTTCACGGACAGGGCCGCGCCGCCCCGGGTGTCGCCGTCCAGCTTGGTCAGGATCACGCCGGTGAGGGGCACCGCCTCGTGGAAGGCCTTGGCCGCGTTCACCGCGTCCTGACCGGTCATGGCGTCGATGACCAGCAGCACCTCGGCGGGGTTCAGCAGGTCCCGGAGCTTTTTGAGCTCGGCCATCATGTCCTCGTCCACATGGAGGCGGCCCGCGGTGTCCACGATGAGCACGTCGTAGAAATTGCGACGAGCGTACTCCACGGCCTCCGAAGCGATCTTCACCGGGTCGATCTGGCCCTTCTCGAAGACGGGCACCCCGGTCTTCTCCCCCACGATCTTCAGCTGGTCGATGGCGGCGGGCCGGTACACGTCGCAGGCGCACAAGAGCGGGTTCTTGCCGTACTGCTTCTTGAGGAGCATAGCGAGCTTCCCGCACATGGTGGTCTTGCCCGCGCCCTGAAGGCCGGCCATGAGGATGATGGCGGGCTTGGTGGAGCCGAAATCCAGCTTGGCGTTGGTGGCGCCCATGAGGGCCGTCATCTCTTCGTTGACGATCTTGATGATCTGCTGGCCCGGGGTCAGGCTCTCCAGCACGTCCGCGCCTACGGCCCGTTCGGTGACCTTCTTCACGAAGTCCTTCACCACCAGGTAGTTCACGTCCGCCTCCAAAAGGACCAGACGGATCTCCCGCATGGCGTCCTTCACGTCCTTTTCGGACAGGCGCCCGCGGCCCGTCAGCTTTTTGAAGATGTTCTGAAGACCTCCGGAAATGCCCTCAAATGCCATTTACTCTGCTTCCTTTCCCGGCAGTTTTGCCGGTTTCGCTTGCGAAATTGCTGCGCCATTCCGCAGCAAAGGCAAACACTGCACATAGTTGAAAAACGCAGTTTTTCAAACTATTCTTCCCAAACGCTTTCCACCGTGTCCAGGCCCTGCTGCAGCAGCTCCTTCTCCCGGTCCGTGACGTGGCTCTCCTTCACCAGCAGCCGCATGGCGGCCATGAGCTTCTCCTGGCGGTTGAACTTCTCCACCAGCTTCAACGTCTTCTCGTACCCCCGCAGCTGCTCCTCGGCCCGCTTCAGCGTGTCCCGGACCCCCTGGCGGGAGATGCCCTCCCGTTCGGCGATCTCGGAGAGGGAGCAGTTTTCGTTGGCGTACTGGGCCATGATCTCCCGCTGCTTTTCCGTCAGCAGGAGGCCGTACCAGTCCAAAAGCTCGCCCAGCTCGATCAGTTTATCCATGCGCACCTCAATAAAAGGCTGTAAAGTATTTTTACTTTACAGCCTACGTAGTATACCCTATGCAGTTGGAATTGTCAACAATTATTTAGACGGTTTCGAACAGTTCCTGAGGGAGCTGGGGGAGCTCACTAAGGCTGGTCAGGTTGAACTTATGCAGGAAGGTGTCCGTGGTCACCAGCAGCATGGGCCGGCCGGGCACGTCCTTGCGGCCGGAGACGGCGATAAGGCCCAGCTTCAACAGCCGCTCCACCGCGTACTCGCAGCGGACGCCCCGGACCTCCTCGATCTCGCCCCGGGTCACGGGCTGCCGGTAGGCCACGATGGCCAGGGTCTCCAGCACGGAGGTAGAGAGGCTCCGCTGCTGGGTGGGGTTCAGCACCGCCTCCACGGCGTCGGCGTTCTCCGCCGCGGTGGTAAGCTGCACGGTGTCCGCCGTGGTGAAGAGCCGAAGGCCCCGATCCTCTGCCTCGTAGGAGAGCTGCAGCTCGAAGAGCTTCTGCTTCAGCTCCCCTTCCGTGAGCTCCAGGCCCCGGCAGAGCTCGCTCAACAGCACCGGCTCCCCGGCCACGAACAGTATGCTTTCTATCTTTGACGTGATCCGATCCATATACTATAATCCCATTCCTTTTATAGTAGTTTTGCCGGTTTCGCTTGCGAAATTGCTGCGCCGGTCCGCAGCAAAGGCACAAACTACAGATCGTTTGAAAACTGTTTTTCAAACGATTCGCCGGTGGGCAGCGCTTCCTCCTCGTCCATGTACACCGTGTCCTCCCCGTCCTCCCGGAGGGTCCGCATGTGGATGCGGATGGGGGCGAAGGTGTCCCCCTGGGTGATGTGTATCTCCCCCCGGTTCATCATCTCCAGCACCGCCATGAAGGTGACCACCACCTCCATGCGGGTGGGCGCTTCGCTGAGCAGCTCCCTAAAGGACAGGTGCTGCTTCTCCATGAGCTTCTTGCGGATGAGCCCGGACCGCTCCCGCACGGTGTAGGTGTCCTGGCGGACCCGCTGCTCCCGCCGCCCCTCCTCCGGCTCCCGAGCCCCCGCCATGGCCTGCAGGAAGGCTTTGAGGAGCCCCTCCGCCGTGGCGTCAGGTAGGTCCGCCTCCTCCTTGGGAGGCGGCAGCTCCTCCGGAAGCCGGGCGAACCGAAGCCGGGCCTGCTCGTAGAGCTCGTTCAATTCCTCGCCGGCGGCCTTGTAGATCTTATACTCCTTCAACCGACGGATGAAGGCCTCCTCCGGGTCTTCCTCCTCCCCCTCCTCCAGAGGCGCGGGCCGGGGCAGCAGGTGCCGGGACTTCAAATATACCAGCTGGGCCGCCACGGTGAGAAAGTCGCTGGCCGCGTCCAGCTCGTCCTCTGTGAGGTCCTGCATGTATTCCAAATACTCCGCCGTGATCTCGGACACGAAGATATCCTCGATGTTCACCTCCGCTTTCTCAATGAGATGCAGAAGCAGATCGAGGGGTCCGTCGAAATCCTGGATGTGTACCCGATACCCGTCCATCTACGCCACCAGGAGCTTGCCGATCAGGCCGAAGACCCAGTTGTGGGCCCAGGAGATGGGGTAATCCAGTATCCCCAGCCACAGCAGGGCCAAGAGGATGTACCTGCCGTACTGGTGGAGGAAGGCCCAGACCCGGTAGGGCACGCGGCGGGCCAGCAGGTTCTCCGCCACATGGCTGCCGTCCAGGGGCGGGATGGGGATCAGGTTGAAGATGATGAGGGTGGTGTTGATGCCGATCAGGTTCAGGAAGATATAATAGAAGGCGTCGTTGAAGAACAGCCGGTTGTCCCACCGGACCAGAAGGATGAACAGGGCGGAGAAAAAGACCACCTGCAGCAGGTTCATGAATACCCCGGCCAGGGAGACGATGATGTCGTCCCGCTTGTAGTTTTTGAAGTTCCGGGGATTCACCGGCACGGGCTTGGCCCAGCCGAAGCCCAAAAACAGCAGGCACAGGGTGCCCAGGATGTCGAAGTGATCGAGGGGGTTCAGGCTCATGCGGCCCAGGTTCCGGGCCGTGGGATCGCCGCAGCGATAGGCCGCGTAGGCATGGCCCCACTCGTGGAGGGTCAGGCCCAACAGCAGGGCGGGCAGCAGATAGAGGAGCTGCAGGGGGTTGTCGATAAAATAGCGGATTCTGCTCATGGGGCCATTATAGCCCATGCAGACCCCCTTTGGCAAGCCCCAGCTGTCAGCCGGCCCGGCGGAGGTAATCGGCGCCGATACGCCTCAGCAGGTCCAGGAGGGAGTGGGAGACCACGTCCGCCGCCGGGTACAGGGCCACGGTGTAGACCTCCTCCCCGCCCAGAGTGAACACGGCATTGCCCACGGGGTCCTCCGTGAACAGAGGCGCGATCAAAGGATCGGGCACGTCCAGCCGCCGCTCCACCTTCCCCGCCTGCTTGGCAAGGAGCAGGGAGGCGTCCTCGTGGGCCACCAGATCCACCGCGTCCCGATCCCCGTAGAGCACGGGCCAATCGGGGGCCACCACCTCCTGCGCCTCCGTGAGGCGCACGGGCTGGAAGGTGGCGAAGGCGTAGTCGAACAGGGCCCCGGCGGCGGCGAAGCGCTCCTCGCTGGACTTGGCGCCGATAATTGCGGCCACGTAGACCACCTCCTGCCGCTTCACGGCGAAGACGCCGGTATACCCCTCCTCCTTCTGGGAGCCGGTCATGAGGCCGAAGCAGCCGGAATAGCTGCGGATCATGCGGTTGGCGTTGACGAGCTCCGTCTCCCGGCCGCCCGCATGGACGATATGCTCCCTGTACTGGCCGGACCAGCGGCAGAAATGCTCGCTCTTCACGGCGGCGGTGCCCAGGGCGCACAGGTCCCGGGCGGAGAAGGCGGTGCCCGAACCCAGGCAGTCCGTGAGGGTCCGCTCCACCCCCAACTCCTTCAGGGTGACCTGGATGTTATTGAGGAACACGCTCTCGGAACCGAAGGCGTTCTCCCCCAGGGTCACGATGGCGTCCCCGGCGGAGATCATGACGGCGGCCATCAGCAGGGACCCCGCGTCGATCCTTTCCCCGGATTCCAGGAAGGCCGTGGGCCCCGGGATGGACGCGGCGTGGGGGGACACCTGCATGCCGGCGTTCTCGGAGATCAGCCCCTTGTCGAAGGCCCGGCAGAGGGTCAGCACGGCGGGGAGCTTGCGAAGCCCCGCCACGGCCATGGGCTCCGCCCCCTTCTTGTCCAGCAGGGGCTCCTCCCGGCCCGGCAGGGACAGGCAGTAGGCGGGCACGTTCACCGACACAGGGTCCTCATCCCCCCAGGTCCCCAGGGGCATGAGCAGGATGAACACGGTCAACAGCACAGAAAGAAAACGGCGCACAGGCTATCCCTCCAAACCTCTTTTGGGATAAGCCTATGCGCCGATGGGGGCAAAGATGAGTTACTTAAGAATATCCTTCAGGAAGGAGGTGCCCGCGTGCCAGGGGGCGCCGGTCAGGTAGTCGTAAATGGTGGCGGCGATGTCCGCGAAGCTCTGGCGGACGCCCAGGTCCACGCCGCCCTTCACGGGCTTGCCCCACACCAGCAGGGGGATGTGCTCCCGGGTGTGGTCCGTGCCGTGATGGGCCGGGTCGCAGCCGTGGTCCGCGGTGATCATGAGGATGTCCTCGTCCTTCATGAGCCCCATGATGTCGGGAAGCTGCTCATCGAAGCGCTCCAGAGCCTTGGCGTAGCCCTCCACGTCCCGCCGATGGCCGTAGAGCATGTCGAAGTCCACCAGGTTGGTGAAGATGAAGCTGCCCGTGCCCTCGGCGACGAAGCGCTCCGTGGCCGCCACGCCGGTCTCGTTGTTCTTGGTGTGGTCCACCAGGTCGATGCCCCGGTGGCAGAAGATGTCCTCGATCTTGCCGATGGCCACCACGGGGAGGCCCTTGGCGTGGAGCCCGTCCAGGATGGTGTCCTCGAAGGGCGGGATGGCGTAGTCCTTCCGGTTTTCGGTGCGGACGTATTTGCCGTCCTTCTTCGTAAAGGGGCGGGCGATGACCCGGCCTACCAGGTATTCGCCCTGGAGCATCTCCCGGGCGATCTCGCAGATGCGGTAGAGCTCCTCCAGGGGGATCACTTCCTCGCAGGCCGCCACCTGGAACACGCTGTCCGCGGAGGTGTAAACGATGGGCTTGCCGGTCTTCACGTGCTCGTCCCCCAGCCGCTCGATGATCTCGGTGCCGCTGGCCACCTCGTTGCCCAGGGTGCCCCGGCCGATCTTAGCTTCGAACTCGTCCATGAGGGTCTGGGGGAAGCCGTTGGGGAAGGTCTTGAAGGCGGTCTTCTGGATGAGGCCCGCCATCTCCCAGTGGCCGCAGGTGGTGTCCTTGGCGTGGGTCACCTCCATGCACTTGCCGTAGGCGCCCTCCACGGGGCCCTCCCACTTGGGCAGGGGGCTGCCCTCGATATGGCCGATGCCCAGGCGGCGCATGTTGGGGATGTGCAGGGGGTGGCGCTCCTGGATATGCCCCAGGGTGTTGGCCCCCACGTCGTCGAATTCCACCGCATCGGGCAGGGCGCCAATGCCCACGCTGTCCAGAACGATCAAAATAGCTCTCTTGCTCATACGCTATGCTCCTGTTCCCATATTTGATATCAGTATATCAAATCCTGGGCCGATTGACAACCGTTTGGGACCATATCCCGTTCGTTGATCCGGCGCAGCTCCCGCAAAAAGGCGTCCCGGCCCCGATCGTAGGGCAGCAGGAGCTTCACGTGCTCGTAGACGGCGAAGAGAAACTCCCCGTTGGTGGGCATGCCCTGCTTGTCCTGAGCGCTGTAGCCGAAGTACTGGCGCTGGACCCCCTTCCCCGCCAGCCGCCAGCAGCTCTCCACCCCGTGGCGCATGGCCCGGTCCACCATGACCGGGGAGGAGTTGTGGCGCTGGGACAGGGCGGGATAGAGCTGCTGCATGAGCTTGATCCGGGAGGGGTACGGCATCTCTGACAGCAAGCCCACCCCGTCGGAGAAGTAGCGGAAGGCCAGCAGGTGCCGGGGCACGCTGAGGGCGTCCAGGGAGCACTGGGCCTGGAGGGTGAACCAGCCCTGGCGCCCGCCCTCGTCGTCCGTTTCCCCCAGGAGCAGGGCGATCCGCCGCAGCACCAGCTCCAGCACCAGGGGCTTGTAGAACACGAAGGCGGCGTCCAGGCCCTCGGCCCGGGCGCTGTCCCGCTCCGCCAGCAGGAACAGGGGGACGCTGGACGACAGGCACCGGCCCGCCAGCGCCTCCGCCGGGCGGGGCAGCAGCTCCTCCTCCGCTAAAAGAAAACAGGTGTCCTGGTCCAGCCGGTCCGTCACGGCCATGCCCCGGCCGGTGAGGTAGGCCGCCGCCCGGGCCCTCTCCTGGGGCCGGAGCAGGAGACAGGCGTTCTTCCTTTCGCTCATGCTCTCAGCGCCTCCTCCCGCAGGGAAAGGCCCTCGCCCCAGGGGCTGTCCATGCGCATGCGGACCCGGTCCGCCACCATGTAGATGAAGGCGGAGTTGGAGGGCGTGTCCCGGTGGGCCTCCACCGTATAGCCGAAGAAGGTCTGGATGGTGTTGATGTCCGCCCGCATCCAGGCGCACTCGATGGCGTGGCGCATGGCGTGCTCGGCCATGGACACGGAGGTGCCGCAGAGCCGGGCGGTGGCGGGATAGATGTCCTTCATGACGGAAAGCCGGGCCGGATGGTCGGCGCAGTTCACCAGCTTGATGGCCTCCCGCAGCAGATGATAGCCCTGCAAGTGGGGCGGCACGCCCAGGGAGAAGAGGGTGCGGGTCACCAAATATTCCACATATCCGTAATCGGGCCGGACCACGGGCGCTTCGCCCCGGGTCAGGGCATAGAGCTGGGCGGCTGCCTTCTTGGGTTCCAGGGGCTTCAAAAAGCAGTAATCGATCTCGTCCCCCATCCGTTCCAGCACGGACGAGGTGCCCGCCCCGGCCATGACGAACAGCTGGGGCCGCCGCAGTACGGGCAGGGACGAAACGGCTTCCACGATCTCCAGGCCGTCGATGCCCGGCAGCTCCAGGTCGATGAGCAACACGTCCGTGCGCTCCTCCATATACCGTTCCAAAAGCTCTCTGCCGTCCCGCAGGATCGGCAAAACGCGAAACTGCTTGTTGCGGATCAGCATGGTTTGCAGGCCTTCCGCCGCCTCCATGTCCGCGCTGACGATACGAAGTGTCTTCATATGCCCTCCCGATTATGATATGAATAGATATGAATAAATATGAAACCGGATTATTCCCCGGTTCGATTAGAATAATACACGTATTTTCGCTGTATTTCAAGACGCGGACCGTCAAAAATCGCGCAATTTGTATGAATAATTTATGAATATTACGAAATTCCGCAATTTTGCATATATTTCGCTTTTTTCTAAAACAGTTTTTCCAGCATCCACTGGGCGTAGACGCAGTAGCCCCTTTTGGGCTCGTTGACGAACACGTGGGTCACCACGCCTACCAGGCGGCCGTTTTGGACCACGGGGCTGCCGCTCATGCCCGGGACGATGCCGCCGGTGAGGGCCAGCAGGTCCCGGTCCGTGACCTCGATCATCATGCCCTGGACCCCCGGGGCGCTCTGGACCTTCAATCGGATGATCCGGCAACCGTACCCCCGCCAGGCCCCGTCCGCCGCAGAGTAGAGGGTGGCGTCCCCCGTCTCCACCTGAGTCGCCGCCGCGAGAGGCACCTCCGCCCCCCACAGGCTCCCGTTGCCCAGGTAGAGCCCGGCCACGCCGTAGTCCCCGTTCACGTCCACGGTCCCCACGGCGTCGCTCTCCCGGGTGGAGAACTCCCCCGCCAGCTCCCCCACCCGGCCCGCTTCCGCCTTCAGGGCGGCGGTGACGGCGGCGGGGGTGATATAGCCCCGGTCCGTCAGCAGGGTGAGCCCCGTGTCCACGTCCGCCACCCCGTGGCCCAGGGCGCAGAACCGGTCCCCCTTCAAGAAGGACAGGGTGCCGATGCCCGAGGTGCTCTCCCGGACCCAGGCCCCCAGCTTCCGCGCGCCCGTATCCCGCTCCAGGGCGGGCCGCAGGGACAGGGTCAGCCGTTCCCCGCCCCGCTGGACGGTCAACTCCGCCTGCACCCTGTCCTGCAAAAGCTTCGAAAGCCCCGCTGCCCCCGACACCGGCTGGCCGTCCACGGCCAAGATGGCGTCCCCCTTTTTGAGCCCGGCGGCGGAAGCAGGCGACAGGGCCCCCTCCGCCGTCTCCACCGCGGTGAGGCCCACCACCTGGACCCCCTTGGTGTACAGGATCACGCCCACAGCCTGTCCCCCCAGCCGCACGGTGGGGAGGCGAGGCGCCGTCTGGACCGTCCTCAGGGGCACCAAACCCAGGAGGGCATAGGTTCGCTCCCCGCCCGGCAATCGCTCGTCCCCGCTGGACCGGACGGGCCGGGCCTCGATCAGGGGGCCTGCTGCTGCCGCCGTCCCCGGCTCCACCGCCTGGGGCATGGCCCGGAGGGCGGCCATGGCTGGGGAAAAATACCAGAAAAACAGCAGGGCGCTGAGCCCCGCTGCCATGGTCTTCTTCACGCGCTGCTTCATGGCCATAGGATGGCCGCCCGCAGCCCTTCCTATTCTTCAGGGCCGCTTTCTGGCCTGCTGGATGCCGTTGTTGTCGATGGAGGTCTCCCCGGAGAGCAGCAGTTCGCTGACGGTGACGAAGGTGAACCCCTTCTGCTGGGCGGTCTCGATGAGCACAGGGAGATAGGTCTCGATCTTGTAGCCGTTGTTGTGACAGAGGATGATGTCACCGCTTTGGAGCTTCTTCAGGACCCCGTCCAGGATGGTCTGGGCGCTGCGGTCCTGCTTCCAGTCCACCGTGTCCCGGGACCACTGGATCACCTCGTAGCCTGCCTCGTGGGCGGCCTTGATGACCGTGTCGTTGTACTCGCCGAAGGGGGCCCGGAAGAGGGTGCTGCGCTTGCCCGTCAGCTCCTGGAGCATGTCGTCCAGGTCGGAGAGCTCCTTCTGGATGGCGATGCTGTCCATGCGGCTCATATGGGGATGGGTCAGGCTGTGGTTGCCGATCTCGTGGCCCCGCCGGGCGATCTCCTTCACGTAGTCCGGGTACTGCTTGACCCACACGCCGCAGAGGAAGAAGGTGGCCTTTACATTGTATTTATCCAGGGTGTCCAGGATGAAGGGGGTCTTGTCGGCGTCCCAGGCGGCGTCGATGGTGAGGGCGATCCGATCGTCGCTGCGGCCCACCCCGTACACGGGCAGCTCCCGGCTCTTCATGGGCAGCACGTTCAGCTCGTAGTTCTCCACCGGGGCCATGACGGAGGCGGTCTCCCCCGTCTTCGGCGCCTCCCGCAGCCGCAGCCACAGAAACAGGCCCCCTACCAGCAGCGCCACGCATGCGAGAGCGATGAGCAGGTTTTTCTTCGTCAGCACGATGATCGGCATGTTGCACCTCCGTAAAATCATGGTACAACCTATGACTGAGGCGGCGCTCATATGCAAAAAGGAACGGGCATCTGCCCGTTCCTTTACGGATGGGATGATCTCAGTATTCGATGGCGTGGATATTCGTGGCCATGCTGGTGGGATAATGGATGAACTTCCGGGTGATGGCGATCTCTACCGAACCGTGCTCCGGCAGGCTGTCGGGCCGGGGGATCACCAGGGCGTAGGCATAGAAGGTGCCCTCTTCGCGGACGATCACGGTCTTTTCCATGTGCCAGCCGTCGCCGGAAAGCCTCTGCCCGCCCGCCTTGAGGATCACAGATACGTCGCCGGGCTGCAGCTCCACGTCCTCGCCATAGGTCATGTTCAGTTCACCGTAGGGCGACGGGTCCATGCGGACCACGAAGCAGTCCGGATAGGTGGTCTCCTCCAGGAAATAGTGGAGGAAATCCTCGTCGGGATTCTTCAGGTCGTAACGGTCGCTGATCCACAGCTCGTAGGCGGCCTCCGCCTGCTCTGTGAAGGTCTCTTCGCCGTCGTCGGTACGGGCGGTGCAAACGACCTCCAATATGGGGTCCGGCTCATAGCCGGCCATCAGCTGATCCCAATGGTTCCTGGCAAACTCGCTGGCGCCCAGATCAAACTCCGGGAAGGTATACCAACCTCGGGCGATGTCCTCCGCCGTGAAGGGGTATTCCCACATGGTTTCCTCCAGCACCCGGTCCCATATGCGGGCTGTGACGGCCGTCATCTTGTCCTGGGCCTCCAGGACCACTGTGCCGTGATAGACCTCGCTGGTCCGGTAGAAGGTGAGCTTGGCGGCAGGGACGGTCTTCGGTTCAGGCGTGGGCTTGGGCGTGACCGTAGGCTCCGCCGTCGGCGCAGGCACGGCCGTGGGCACGGGGCTGGGGGACGGCGTATGGTCCAACGGGGGCTTGGGGGTCAGGGTCGGCGCCGCCGCCACCACGGCCATGGGCGTGGGGGAAACGACGGGCTCCGGGACGGCCTTCACAGCGCCGCTGAAGAGGCTAACGGTGGACAGGAGCCCCATCGCCACGGCCGCCGCCAGCCAGTGGAGTCTGCGCTTCTTCTTCGCCGCGGGCGCGCTCACCCCACCGCTGCCGAACTCCTCCGGCGGCGGGGTCATCTGGGCGGCCGGGGCGGGAAACTCCTCCGGGGGACGCCAGAATTCGTTGTCGTTGCTGGTACGGCCCATGGGAGCTTACTTGCTGTGCACGTCCACCTGGGGGAAGGGGCACTCCACGCCCAGCTTGCGGAAGCCCAGCCACAGATCCCGGTTGAGGATGCGGGCGCCGGTGTAGATGTCCTTCTCGGCCACCTCCACCACGAACCGGAGCACCACGGAGGAGTCCGCCAGCTGCTGGACCCCCAGGTACTGGGGCGCGGCCAGCATCACGTCGGCGCGCCGCTCGTAGATCTCCTGCATGAGGTCGGGGAGCTTAGCTTCCAGGGCCTCCAGGTCCGTCTCGTAGGGGATGGCGATGTCGCTGACCGCCCGGGAGATGTTGTCGGACCGGTTCAGGATGCTCTTCATCTCGGAGTTATTGATGATCTTGACGTTGCCGCCCACATCCATGATGGAGGTGGTGCGGATGCCGATCTCCTTCACCGTGCCGCGGAAGCCGTTGACCTCCACGATGTCGCCCACGTTGTACTGGTTCTCAAAGAGCAGGAAGATGCCCGTGACCACGTCGGCCACCAGGCTCTCCGCGCCGAAGCCCACGATCAAGGCCACGATCCCCACGCTGGCCACGATGGCGTTCACGTTGACGCCCAGGATGGAGAGCCCCCAGCAGAGGATCACCAGGGCCGCCACGTAGCGAAGGAGGCTGGAGAACAGGGAGATGAGGGTCAGGCCCTTGCGCTCCTTGGGCTTGATGAGGCTCAGCAGGAAGCGAAGGAGCTGGGCCGCGAACAGGACCATGGCCGCCATGGCCAGCACCTCAATAACGGGATGGGCGAAAAGGAACCGGTTGATCAGGGCAAAGGCGACGAAGGCCACCAGGTAGGTGAGCAGGGGTTTCAGGTTTTTCATGGGAATCTCCTTTTCGTTCGGTTCAGTTGGCGTAGGCTTTGACCAGGTTCAGGGCGATCTCGACGCAAGCGTCCATCTCCTCCACGCACACGTGCTCGAAGGGGCCGTGGCAGGCGTAGCCGCCGGTGCCCAGGTTGGGACAGGGCAGACCCATGAAGGACAGGGTGGCCCCATCGGTGCCGCCCCGGATGGGCTGGATGAGGGGCTTCACCCCCGTCTGCTCACAGGCCGCTATGGCGTTCTCGATCAGATGGTAGTTGTGGGGCCGGATCTTCTCCACCATGTTCCGATACTGGTCCCGGATAGCGAGCTCCACGGTGCCGGGGCCGTACTTCTCGTTGAGGAAGGCCTCGATGTGCCGCAGGGTGGCCTTGCGGCTGTCGAACCGGGGGGCGCTGTGATCCCGGACGATGTAGGACAGGGTGGCCTTCTCCACGTTCCCGCTCATGTCGGTCAGGTGGAAGAAGCCCTCGTACATGTCCGTATGCTCTGGCCGCTCCGCCCCGGGCAGCAGGCCGTTCAGCTCCATGGCCACCTGCAGGGCGTTGATCATGACGCCCTTGGCGGCACCGGGGTGCACGTTCCGGCCGTGGACGGTCACCTTGGCGGCGCAGGCGTTGAAGTTCTCGAACTCGATCTCCCCCGCCTTGCCACCGTCCAGGGTGTACCCGAAGTCACAGCCGAAGCCCTGCACGTCGAAGCCGTCGGGGCCGTGGCCGATCTCCTCGTCGGGGGTGAAGGCCACGCCGATGAAGCCGTGGGGGATATCGCCCTGCTGAAGGATCTCCACCAGGGTCATGATCTCCGCCACGCCCGCCTTGTCGTCGCCGCCCAGAACGGTGGTGCCGTCGGTGGTGATGAGGGTCTTGCCCTTCAGCTCCCGGAGGCTGGGGAAATCCTTGGGGGACAGGACGCGGCCGGAATCCCCCAGGGGGATGTCGCCGCCGTCGTAGTCATGGACCAACGTGGGCTTCACGTTCTCCCCGGAGAAGTCGGGGATGGTGTCCATATGGGCGATGAAGCCCAGCTTGGGCTTGTCCTCATAGCCGGGGGTGGCGGGCAGGGAGCCGTAGACGTAGCATTTGTCGCTGACCCGGGCGTCCTTGACGCCCAGTTCCTGAAGCTCCTTCACCAGCAGACGGGCCAGGTCGAACTGGCGCTCCGTGGAGGGGTTCTGCACGAAGTCCTCGCTGCTGGCGGTATGGATCTTGGCATAGGTGATGAAACGTTCGTAGGCGCGCATGGGCGGTCCTCCTTATTTGATCTTGGTCATATCACAGCCGTCCAGCCATTGGGCCGCAGCTTCGCAGGCCGCCTTCAGGCCCTCAGGCTCGAAGGGATCGTTGAGACCCGCGGCGGCCACCAGCTCCCGATAGGTCCGGGTGCCGGCCAGCTTGACGAGCTTGTAGTACCGCTGCCAGGCGTTCTCCCGGTCCGCCTGCATGAGGGCCCAGAACTGGAGCGCCACGGACTGGGCCAGGCAGTAGTCGATATAGTAGAAGGGGGCTTCGTAGATGTGGCTTTGCCGCTGCCAGGCCTTCCCCTCGCCCCAGAAGGGCATGTCGCCCAGCTGGATCCAGGGCATGTAGACCTTCGTCAGCTCCGCCCACTTCTCATGCCGCTGATCGGGGGTCAGCTCCGGCTGCTCGTAGACGATGTGCTGGAAGTGGTCCACCATGGTGCCGTAGGGCAGGAACGTGAGGGCCCCCGCCAGGTGAGCATAGCGGTACTTGTCCGCCTGATCGCCGAAGAAGTCCTCGGCCCAGGGCCAGGCGAAGAACTCCATGCTCATGGAGTGGATCTCGCAGCTCTCCAGGGTGGGGCTCTGAAGCTCCTCGGGGAAGATGTCCCGGGCGGTGTAGCCGGCGAAGGCGTGGCCGCCCTCGTGGGTCAGCACCTCCACGTCCCCCTGGGTGCCGTTGAAGTTGGCGAAGATGAAGGGCACCTTGTAGTCGGGGATGCCGGCGCAATAGCCGCCCCCCTGCTTGCCCTTGCGGCTCAGCACGTCCATGAGCTCGTCCTTGAACATGACGTCGATGAAGGCCGACGCCTCCGGGGACAGCTCGTGATAAAACTTCTTCCCCGCCGCCAGGATGTCGTCCGCCGTGCCCTTGGGCCTGGGGTTTCCGGAGAGGAACATGGGGGCCGTGTCCGCGTAGCTCAGGGGGTAGCTGACGCCCAGGCGCTGGGCCTGCTCCCGATAGAGTCGGTCCGCCACGGGCACCACGTATTGCACGATGGCCTCCCGGAACTTCTTCACGTCCGCTTCCGTGTAGCAGTTGCGGCACATGCGGTCGTACCCCAGGGGCACGAAGTTCTCGTAGCCCATGGCCCGGCCCATCTTGGTCCTGAGGGCGGTGAGCTTGTCATAGATCTCGTCCAGCTCCGCCTGATGCTCGACGTAGAAGCCCGCCTGGGCCAGCCACGCCTTCCGACGCATGGCGGGATCGGGGCTCTCCTTGTAGGGCCCCAGCTGGGCCAGGTTCAGCACCTGCCCCTCGAAGGGGATCTGGGCGGAGGCGATGAGCTTGCCGTAGGCGGTGACCAGCTTGTTCTCCTCCTGCATGTCCGGGATCAGCTTAGGATCGAAGGAGCGCAGCTTGATGGTCATGTTCCTGAACAGGAGGGAACCGTATTTCCGTTCGAAATCGGGCCGCCAGGGGGAATGGTACAGGACCAGGCAAACGCTCTGCTGGATCTCCTGGAGCTCGGGGGAGAACTCGTCCAGGTACTCCTGCTCCGCGGCGTAGAATTCGTCCTCCGTGTTCAGGGAGTGGCGGATGTAGCACAGGGTCATGGCGGTCTCCACCCCGGAGAAAGCCTTCTCCAGGGCCACGTAGGCCCGGTCCGCTTCGGCGAAGCTCTGAGCGTTCTTCAGCTCCTCGGTGTGCTCCTCGATCTTCTCCCTGAGAAAATCCACGTCCGGACGAACATAGGGCATGTCAGAAAACAGCATGGTCACTCCTCCTCTTTGATGGTCCCCCGTCTCCTTCGGGTAGTAAAATAGTATACACCTTCCAAAGACTAAAGACAAGTTCTTGAAAAAATTGTCGGACTTGTATATAATGTGCTGTATATTTGGGGAGGTGTGGTACATGCAGAGGATCGGTTTTGACCACGACCAATACGTGAGGCTCCAGTCCGAGCACATCCGCCAGCGGATCGACTCCTTCGGCGGCAAGCTCTACCTGGAATTCGGCGGCAAGCTCTTCGACGACTATCACGCGTCCCGGGTCCTGCCCGGCTTCCAGCCCGACAGCAAGATGCAGATGCTCCGGTCCCTCAGCGACCAGGTGGAGATCATCATCGTCATCAACGCCTCGGACATCGAGAAGAACAAAGTCAGGAGCGACCTGGGCATCACCTACGACCAGGACGTGCTGCGGCTCATCGACATCTTCCGGGATTTCGGCCTGTACGTGGGGAGCGTGGTCATCACCCGCTACGCCCGGCAGCGGGCTGCGGTGAACTTCTCCAACCGGCTGGAGGCCCTGGGCGTCAAGTGCTACCACCACTACTCCATCCCCGGCTACCCCGCCGACGCCCAGCTCATCATGAGCGACCAGGGCTGCGGCAAGAACGACTATGTGGAGACCACCCGGCCCCTGGTGGTGGTCACCGCCCCCGGCCCCGGCAGCGGCAAGATGGCCACCTGCATCTCCCAGCTGTACCACGAGAACCTCCGGGGCGTGAAGGCGGGCTACGCCAAGTTCGAGACCTTCCCCATCTGGAACCTGCCCCTCAACCACCCGGTGAACCTGGCCTACGAGGCCGCCACCACGGACCTTAGCGACGTGAACATGGTGGATCCCTTCCACCTGGAGGCCTACGGCAAGATCGCCGTCAACTACAACCGGGATATCGAGATCTTCCCCGTGCTCAACGCCATGTTTGAGCAGATCTATGGCCAGTCCCCCTACAAGTCCCCCACGGACATGGGCGTGAACATGGTGGGCTTCTGTATCAGCGACGACGAGGCGGTCCGCTTCGCCGCCCAGCAGGAGATCATCCGCCGGTTCTTTGCCGCCCAGATGAGCAAGAAGAAGGGCTTCACCACCGACGAGGAGGTGGACAAGCTCCGCATCCTCATGAAGCAGGCCGGATTGAAGCCGGAGGATCGGCCGCCCGTAGGCCCCGCCCTCCAGCGGGCCCAGGAGACCGGCGGCCCCGCCGCGGCCATCGAGCTGCCCGACGGACGGGTGGTCACGGGCAAGTCCACGCCGCTCCTCGGCGCGGCTTCGGCCATGCTGCTGAACGCCCTCAAGGAGCTGGGCGGCATCCGCCACGATATGAAGCTCATCTCCCCCGTCATCATCGAGCCCATCCAGCACCTGAAGGTGGACCATCTGGGGAACCACAACCCCCGGCTCCACACGGACGAGACGCTGCTGGCCCTCAGTATCTGCGCCGCCACCAACCCCACGGCGGAGATCGCCATGGAGCACCTCAGCGACCTGCAGGGCTGCGAGATGCACTCCACGGTGATCCTGGCGGAGGTGGACCTGAACCTCCTCAGAAAGCTGGGCATCCACGTGACCTGTGAGCCCGTGTACCAGACCAAGAAGCTGTATCACAAGTAATTGGATTATTTTGCCGCTTTTTTCTCTTCGGTGAAGAGAAAAAAGCGGCGCAAAAAAGAAAAGCTTAAGAAGGATTCGTCTTGATCCCTCTTAAGCTTTTTTGTTGGTCTTGTATTTTGGATCAGATAGCTTTAATAGCGGCAGTGAGGGCCGTGACGATCTCGTCCAGGGTCAGGGTGGGCCAGTCCTTCCCCTCCCCCAGCTCCGGCGTGGCGGGCACGTGGATGAAGGCGGCGGGAACGGGATCGTCCGCCTGCTCCAGGCGATAGAGCGCCGCATAGAGCAGGGCGTTGCACACGAACCGGCCCGCGCTGTCGGAGAGCCGGGCGGAAACGTCGGCGGCCTGGATGGCCTCCGTCATGTCCTCCACGGGCAGGGTGGAAAAGAGGATCTCCGGCCCGCCGGGGACCACGGGCTCGTTCTGGGGCTGGTTCCCCGCGTTATCGGGGATCCGGGCCGCCATCTCGTTGACCCCCTGCCGCTCCGGGGTCACCATGCCCCGGCTGGCGGCGAGACCGACCATCAGCACCGCGTCCGGCTCCGCCTCCTCTACGGCGGCGAACAAAGCTTCAGGCGCACCCCGGAAGGTGACGGGCAGCTCCCGCTTACAGAGCTCCCACCCGCCCACGGTCTCGGGCAAAGCCTGGACCGCCTGCCAGGAGGGGTTGATTCTATCCCCGCCGAAGGGGGCGAAGCCGGTGATCAGCAATCGCTTCATTTGCCCAGCCTCCCCACCACGGCGGCCAGCTTGTCCAGGGCCTTTTGGAGGACCCAGGTGGGGCAAGCGAGATTCAGGCGCTCGAAGCCCGCGCCTTCCTCACCGAAGATGTAACCCTCGTCGAAGAACAGCTCCCCGTCGATCATGGCCTTTTCGAGGCCCTCCTTGTCCAGGCCCAGGGCCCGGCAATCGAGCCACATGAGGTAGGTGCCCATGAGCTCGAAAGGCCGTATAGCGGGGATATGTTCCGCCAAATACGTCTCCACCAGCTTCTTGTTCTCCCCCAGGACCGTCAACAGCGCTTCCAGCCAGCCTTCCCCGTAGGTGTAGGCCAGGCTGCAGCTCTCGTAGCCCAGGGCCGTCAGCGTGGGATAGTGGCCCTCCTTCTGCAGCTTCTCCCGAAGCCCCTCGTCCGCCACGAACAGGTTGGAGCACTGCATACCCGCCAGGTTGAAGGTCTTGCTGGGGGCGGTGCAGAGGACGGCGTTCTTCACGTAAGGTTCCGGCAGGGTGCCCACGGAAACGAAGGTATATCCGGGCAGGATCAGGTCTCCGTGGATCTCGTCGGCCACCATGATGACGCCGTTGTTGAGGCAGATTTCGGCGAGCCGCAGCAGCTCCGCCCGGGTCCAGATGCGGCCCACGGGGTTGTGGGGGCTGCACAGCAAAAACAGCTTCACCTGGGGCTCAGCGCACAGCTTTTCAAATAAGTCGAAGTCGATGTCGTAGGTCCGCTCCCGTTCGATCAGGGGGCAGAAGACCGCCTCCCTCCCCTGCTCCTGGGCGGCGAAGCGGAAGGGGTGATAGACCGGGCTCAGCATGAGCACCCCGTCCCCGGGTGCCGTCAGGGCCTTGACGATCTCATAGAGGGCGGGCACGATGCCGGGGCTGGTGATGAACCAATCCTTGTCGGGCCGGAACCCGTGGCGACGCTCCATCCAGCTTTGGACCGCTTCGAAATACCCCGCCGTAGGACCGGTATAGCCCAGCACGTTGTGATCGAGGTAGTCCTTGAGCCCCGCCACCACTTCGGGCGGGTCCAGAAACTCCATGTCCGCCACGGACAGGGGCACGGCGTCCCGGGACACGTCGGGCTTGAGCTCCTTCATGTGCTCGTATTTGAAAGCGCCCGCGTCCCAGCGATCGGGCAGGGTGGTGAAATCGTAGATCATGATCATCCTCCTTGCGGTTCGTTGACAAAAGTATACCACAAGCCGTCCGGCCTTGCAAAGGGGGGCCATGTTTTCCAGCAAACCATAGTGACAGGGCCGCCGGTTTTGTGGTATATATAAAGAAGTATCAAATACGGGAGAGATGGACATGGCGGATCTGATCGTGGTCTGCGGGCCTCAGGCCGTGGGCAAGATGACGGTGGCGGAGAGTCTCAGGGACAAGCTCAAATACAAACTGATGATGAACCACGACAGCATCGAGCTGTCGGACCGGATCTTCGGCTTCGGCACTCCCGCCCAACGGGCCTTCAACGAAGCCATCCGCAAGAGCGCCTTCGATCTCGCCGTCCAGCACGGAGTGGACCTGATCTTCACCTACGTCTGCGCCTTCGAGATGCAGGAGGAGCGGGACTATCTCACGGGGCTCCACCACCTGTTCACGGAGCACGGGGGCCGGTTCTTCTTCGTGGAGCTTTGCGCCAGTTTGGACGCCCGGCTCCAGCGGAACGAGACGCCCCATCGGATGGAGCGCAAGCCCTCCAAGCGGGACGTGGCATGGAGCCGCCGGAACCTTTTGAAGGACGCCCGGGCGCATCGGCTGAACTCCGAGGAGGGGGAGGTCTGGTTCCCGCATCACCTGAAGATCGACAACACGGACCTGACCCCCGACGAGGTGGCGGACCGGATCATCGAGGCCTTCGGGCTCGTCCCCAACGAGAAGGAAGCATGGGAATACCGCTACGGCGTGTGAATCTATACGAAATCTCAACAGGAAAGGAAGCAACCAAATGAAGCGCAAGGAAATGGACCCCAAGTATCAGTGGGACTTCACCCACATCTATCCCGACAAAGCGGCCTGGGAGGCGGCCATGGCCGAGGCTGAGCAGGCTGTGGCGGGGCTCGCCGCCCTGCCCGGGACCCTGAAGGTCAGCAAGGAGGGCTTGAAGAAGGGGCTGGACGCGGCCTATGCCGCCATGGAAAAGCTGGAGTTGCCCTTCATCTACGCCAACCTCCACAAGTGCGCCGACGGCAGCGAGCCGGAGCACCAGAACATGGACGCCCGGGCCATGACCCTGCTGGTCAAGGGCATGTCCATGCTGGCCTTCATGAACCCGGAGATTTTGTCCATCCCCGAAAACGACCTCGCCGCCTGGATGGCTGAAGAGGACATGGCGGTGTACCGGTTCATCGTGGCGGACATCACCCGGGGCCGGGCCCACATCCTTGACGAGGCGCGGGAGAAGATGCTGGCCATGCTGGGCGAAGCGGCCCAGACCCCCTCTAACGCCTATTCCATGCTCACCAACGTGAACATGAAGCTGCCCCTGGTCCACGACGAGCAGGGGAAGGAGGTCCAGCTCACCCAGGGGAACTTCGGCGTGTTCCGGGAGAGCCGGGATCGGAAGGTCCGGGAGGAGGCGTTTCGGGCCATGTTCGGCGCCTATCGCCAGTTCGGGGACACCTTCGCGGCCCTCTACGGCGGCGCGGTGAAGATGGACAACTTCCAGGCCACGGTCCGGGGGTACTCCTCCGCCTGCGAGGCGGCTCTCGACGGCGGCAACGTGCCCGTCAGCGTGTACGACAGCCTCATCGAGGCGGTCCATGAAAGTCTGCCCGCTATGAAGAAGTATCTGAAGCTCCGGCAGCGGGTGCTGGGTCTCGAGAAGATCGACGTGTTCGACCTGTACACGCCCATGGTGGAGGACGTAGACTTCCCGGTGCCCTTTGCCGACGTGAAGGCGCTGGTGAAGGGGGCCACCGAGCCCCTGGGCCAGGAGTACGGGCAGCTTCTCGATCGGGCCTTTGCGGAGAACTGGATGGACGTGTACGAGAACGAGGGCAAGCGCAGCGGCGCCTTTTCCATGGGCGTGTTCGGCGTGCACCCCTACGTGCTCCTGAACTACACGGACACCCTGGACGACGCCTTCACCGTGGCCCACGAGCTGGGCCACTCCATGCACTCCTTCTTCTCCGATCGGGCCCAGCCCTACCCCCTCCACGACTACAAGATCATGGTGGCGGAGGTGGCCTCCACGGTGAACGAGGTGCTGCTCACCAAGTACCTGTTGAAGACGGAGACGGACCCCAAACGCCGGGCCTACGTGCTGAACCACTTCCTGGAGGGGTTCCGCACCACCCTGTTCCGCCAGACCCTGTTCGCGGAGTTCGAGCGCAAGGCCCATGAGCTGGCCGCCGCCGGCACGCCGCTGACCGCGTCCACGCTGAACAAGGTCTATCACGACCTGGTGGCCCTCTACTACGACGGGGCCGAGATCGACCCGGACATCGACCCCGAGTGGAGCTACATCCCCCACTTCTACCGGGGATTCTACGTGTACCAGTACGCCACCGGCTTCTCCTCCGCCGTGGCCATCGCGGATCGGATCCTCGCCACCGGCGACTCCTCCGGGTATCTGAAGTTCCTCACCACCGGCGGCAGCGACTATCCGCTGAACGAGCTCAGGATCGCGGGGGTGGATCTCACCAAGCCCGACACGGTGAAAAACGCCCTGAAGGTCTTCGCGGATACCGTGGACGAGCTGGAAAAGCTGTTATAACCTTTTTCTTTGCGACTTTTTCTTTTCGGTGAAAAGAAAAAGTCGCCCAAAAAGAAAAGCTCAAGAAGGGGAAGATGGTTCGGTCAGGAGCCGTCTTCCCCTTCGTTTTTTATCCGTTCAATTGGTACGCCGTCAAATTGAGATAGAAGGCGAAGCAGAGCCACAGGGTGTAGGGGAGCTGGAGCCAGGAGGCGGGCTTGCTGACGGGCCGGTAGCGGAGCACCGTGCCGATGGCCAGGGCCAGCATCACGAGAAGGGTCACCAGCGCCGCAAGCCGCAGCCCCAAAGCGAAGAACAGCACCGGCCACAGGAAGTTGAGGAGCAGCGTCCCCGTGTAGAAGAGATGCTGGTCCTTCAGGCCCCGAGGCGGGGCCACATAGATGAGGGCCGCGGACACGCCCATGAGGATGTACAGGACGGACCAGACGATGGAGAACACCACCGGCGGCGGCGTTAGCGGCGACTGGGGCAGGTATTGAAAGGCTTTCATCCCGTCCATGGACACCAGGGTGGCGAGACCTCCCGTCAGCAGCGAGAGGACGATGAAGATGGCGTAGGGCCAAAAGTTGTTTTTGCGTTCCATGATCCTATTGTATGGACTTTCCGGAAAAAGTATGCTTTCTTGACGCGATCTGGCGGCCATGCTATCATGGTGGCATGAACGGCTGGAAGATAGCGCTATATCGGCTTTGGCAATGGACCTGGGGCCTGCCTCAGACCCTGGTGGGCCTTGCCATGGCCCTCAAATACCACCGCTGCCCCCGCAAACGGGTGGGCGGCGCCGTGGCCACCCTCCACGACGGGGATTGGGGCGGCGTGTCGCTGGGCATGTTCATCTTCGTGCCCAAAGGTCTGCGGCCGGATCGGGAGGCGGAGCTCCTCTCCCACGAGTACGGCCACACCTTCCAATCCGCCCTGCTGGGGCCGCTGTACCTGCTCCTGGTGGGCGTGCCCTCCTTCCTCTGGGCCAACCTGCCCCGGAACGTGCAGAAGCGCTCCCTGCGGCACATCCCCTACGAAGCCCACTACCCGGAGAACTGGGCGGAAAAGCTGGGCCACAAGCACTTTCCCAAGGCCTGGCCCCTCCCCCGCCCCTCGGAACAGGAGGAACGCGTATGAAATGGGTTTTATTGATCCTGGCCGCTGTGAACCTCTTGGCCTTCGCCCTCTACGGCGTCGATAAGGTAAAGGCGAAGAAGGGCGCCTGGCGCATCCCGGAAGCGACGCTCCTGCTCGTCGCCTTCCTGGGCGGGTCGGTGGGCGCGCTCCTTGGCATGGAGGTCTTTCGCCACAAGACCAGGCACGCGAAGTTCAGGATCCTGGTCCCCCTGTTTTTGATCCTGCATATCGCCCTGGCCGTATACATGGTCAAACGCGGGCTGCTGCCCTGAAAAAAGGTTGAAAAACCCGCAAAAAAGGCCTTGACAGGGGCGGGGTCGGTCGCTATAATAAGTACGCTTAAGCAGAGGCGCCCGCCTCTCACCTGCCGATCGAAAAGGATCAGGCACGGTATGATGGGATTATTTCGTGGTGGGCGCATTTGCGTCCGCTATTTTTTTAGGAGGTGTTGACCCATCGCTACCCAAGAACTGCCTATCAATGAGGAGATTCGGGACCCGGAAGTCCGTCTGATCGATGAAAACGGCGTCCAGCTGGGCATCATGGATGTCCGGGCCGCCCAGCGTCTGGCCGACGAGCGGGAGCTGGATCTGGTCAAGCTCTCCAACGCCAATCCCCCCACCTGCAAGCTCATGGACTACAGCAAGCACCGCTACGACATGATGAAGCGGGAAAAGGAGCAGCGGAAGAACCAGAAGATCATCGAGATCAAGGAGATCCGCCTCTCCGCCACCATCGACCAGCACGACATGGAAGTCAAGTCCAAGGCCTGCTCCCGGTTCCTGCAGGACGGCAACAAGGTGAAGGTGAGCATCCGCTTCAGGGGCCGCCAGATCACCCGGGGCGATATCGGCGAGGAGGTCATGACCACCTTCTACAACATGGTCTCCGACAAGGCCGTCCAGGAGAGGGCGCCCAAACAGGAGGGCAGGAACATGTACATGGTGCTGGCACCGAAGAATTAAAAATCTATCAGGAGGAAAGAACATGCCAAAGATCAAGACCCATCGCGGCGCTGCTAAGCGTTTTGACGTGACCAAGTCCGGCAAAATCAAGCGCGGCAAGGCTTACAAGAGCCACATCCTCACCAAGAAGACCACCAAGAGGCTGCGCGGCCTGCGCCAGACCGGCTATATCGCCGAGGAAGAGCAGAAGAAGATCCGCGAGCTGATTCCCTATAAGTAAGGAGATGTGAACCATGGCAAGAATTAAGAGAAGCGTCAATTCCATCAAGAAGCGCCGGAAGGTCCTGCGCCTGGCTAAGGGCTATTTCGGAGCCAAGTCCAAGCAGTATAGGGCAGCCTCCCAGCAGGTGATGAAGTCCATGGCCTACGCCTACGTGGGCCGCAAGAACAAGAAGCGTGAGTATCGCCGCCTCTGGATCGCCCGTATCAACGCCGGCGCCCGTATCTGCGGCACCAACTACTCCAACCTGATCAACGGTCTCAAGCTGGCCGGCGTCGAAGTGAATCGGAAGGTCCTGGCTGACCTGGCCGTCACCGACATGAACGCCTTCAAGGCCCTGGTGGACACCGCCCTGGCCGCCAAGAAAGCGTAAGCCGAAAGCAAAAAGAAAAGAGCTTCCAAGCGGAGGCTCTTTTTTTCGTTACGAAAAAGCGGCGAAGGGAAAGGTTCATCCCTCTCTCGTCAGCTCGTATAGCATGATGGCCCCGAAGACGGCGGCGTTGAGGGACTCAGCCCGGCCCGGCATGGGGAGGCGATAGGCATAGCAGAGGGCGGCGGCTTCGTCCGTGACTCCGTTGCCCTCGTTCCCCACCAGCAGGGCCATCTTGTCCGTTTTGGGCGGCAGGGTCTCGCTGCCGCGAAGGTGGCCGCAGAGGCAGGTGTAGCCCTGGGCGTTCAGGGCGCGGAGGGCGGCAGGAACGTCCGTCACGTAGACGGGCAGATGGTAGACGGAGCCCATGGAGGCCCGGAGGGTCTTGGGCGAGAAGGGGTCGGCGCACTGGGGGGACAGGATCACCGCCGACGCGCCCAGGGCGTCCGCCGTGCGGATGAGGGTTCCCACGTTGCCCGGGTCCTGCACGTCCTCCAGCAGCAGCACCATACCCTGGAAGGCTTCCGGCAGCGGGGCGGCGGGGGTCTTCGCCACGGCGCACAGGCTTTGGGGCGTGCCCGCGGTGGCGAGGGCGTCCATGACGCTGCCCGAGGACGGTCTCCAGCTCCACCCCAGAGGACAGAGCCTCCCGGACCAGCTTGTCCCCCTCGATGAAGTGGCAGCCGGTCTCCTTCCGATACTTGCTCTCCCGAAGGGAGCGGGCCCGCTGGACGCGGGGATTGGTGCGGCTGGTGATGCGCTCCATAGTTCTACCTCAACAGAATGAATGAAAAAAGCCACCTTTCAGGTGGCCTGTTTTGTGTCAGTCGCTCAGACGCTGCGGACGATCTTGCCGGAACGGAGGCAACGCGTGCAAACGTTCATGATCTGAGTCTTGCCATCAACGATCACATGGACGCGCTGCACATTGGGAGCCCAGCTGCGCTTGGTCTTGCGATTGGAATGGCTGACATTATTTCCGGACATCTTGCCCTTTCCGCAGACTTCACAGAACTTACCCATTCAAGTCCACCTCCTTTGCAAAAATCGAACGGAGCTATATTACCATACACATTCTGATAATGCAAGCTTTTTTTAGGCCAAATCTAAAAAATTATTTTGCCGCAGGGCTTCGTAGAGGACGATGGCCACCGAGTTGCTCAGATTCAAGGACCGCTGGCCCTCCCCCATGGGGATGCGGATGGCATGATCGGCGTTTTTCGCCAGCAGCTTCTTGGGCAGGCCCGCCGTCTCCTTGCCGAAGACCAGGAAGTCCCCGTCCCGAAAGGCCGTGTCCGTGTACCTGTTCCGGGCGTGGGTGGAGGCGTAGAAGAACCGGGCCTCCGGGTACAGGGCCTGTAGCTCCTCCAGGCTGTCGAAATAGCTGATGTCCAGGGTGTGCCAGTAATCGAGGCCCGCCCGCTTCAGGTGCTTGTCGTCCACGGAAAACCCCAGGGGACGGATGAGATGCAAACTGGAGCCGGTGACCGAACAGGTCCGGGCCACGTTCCCCGTGTTCTGGGGTATCTCCGGCTCCACCATGACGATATGAAACATAGGCCGATCTTTCCTCCGACTGCTCTCTTTTACGTAAAATTTTAGCATAATTTTTGTGACAGCGGTTGAACAATCTGTGAATAGACGGTATAATGCAAGCATGTATACGCGAAAGAATGTCCCTGAGAAGGAGGCATCCAAAACTGCATCCGCAAAACGCTCCGCCGACAGCGCCGCCGCCCGGTCCTCTTCGTCTGCCCCGGCGGCAGAGCTGACCGAGGAGGAGAAGGCCCGCCGGGCCGCCGCCCGCAAGCGCGCCGCCGCCCGTCGGAAGGAGAAGGAGCGCCAGCGGCAAAAGCGCATCTTCATGGTGGCGGCAGGCATGTTCCTGACCGCTGTGGTGGTGCTGGTATGGGCCGTGGTGCTGATGGTGAAGCGCAGCCGCTCCGAAGTGACCATGGTGGATGCCAGCCCCGGCGCCTCCGCCTACACGGCGCCCGCGCAAAGCGGCTCGGAGCCCACGAACCAGAGCGGCGACCCCGGCTCCGTCCTCCCCGCCTCCACCGTCATCGCTCACGGCGTCACGGTGAACGGTGTAGCGGTGGGCGACATGACCGTGGACCAGGCTCGTCCCGTCCTGGTGCAGGGCCTTGAAAACGATTTGAACAGCGTGGCCATCACGCTGAACAGCGAATACTTCAACGCCACCTTGAACCGCAGCGACATCGGCGCTTCCTTCGACGTGGACGCCGCTTTGGCTACCGCAGCCGCCTCCGGCAGCGGCGCGCAGGTGAAGGCCACCATGCTCTACGACGGCGAGGTGCTGATGGATGCCCTGACCGCCCTCAACGAGAAGGTCCCCGGCCACGCCACCAACGCCACCATGTCCATCGCCTACGACAGCTACACCGTGGGCAAGACCACCTACCAGAAGCCCAAATTCGTCTACACCGAGGGCACCAACGGCATGCAGCTCGATACGGCGGCGGTGGCGAGCCAGATCGAGAGCGCGCTGCAGGCGGGCACCTACCAGCTGTCCTTCTCCCCCAGCGTGACCGTGTCCGAACCGGCGGTGACCGTGGAGAGCCTGAAGAAGGCCACCACCAAGCTGTCCTCCTACCATACGCTGTACTATTTCACCGGCACCAGCTCCACCGACAAGGACGTGATGGAGACCCGCCAGGGTCGGGACGCCAACATCAGCAAGGGCGTGGGCATCATGAACGTGATCACCCTGAAGCCCGGCGAAAGCTTCAGCTTCAACAAGAAGACCGGCGATAGGACCGAGAAGAAGGGCTGGGCCATGGCCCCCGCCATCTACGGCAAGGATCACCGGCCGGAGCCTGGCGGCGGCATCTGCCAGGTGAGCACCACCATGTACAACGCTCTGCTGTTGGCCGGTGTAGAGATCACCTATCATCGGCCCCATTCCATCCCTTCGGACTATGTGGACCTGGGTTGGGACGCCACGGTGGACTCCAATCATATCGACTTCAAGTTCAAGAACAACAAGAAGAACACCATCTACCTGTTCGTATACATCACCAAGAACAAGGACAGCACCCGGAAGAAGGAGATCCACGTGGACGTGTACGGCATGGAGGAGCCCGGCATCACCTACAAGACCCGGTCCGAGCTCATCTCCGAGGACAAGGCCAACAACCCGGAGATCAAGTACGACAAGAAGCAGTACGAGGGATATCAGGAGAAGACCCGCAACGCCCACGACGGCTACGTGGTGACCACCTACGTGGACATGTACACCAACAAGGCCAATCCCCAGACCATCTACAGCTATACCGCTACCTACGACAAGATCGAGGAGCAGTGGGTCTACGGCACCAAGCCCACGCCTACCCCCTCCCCCACCAAGACCCCCAAACCCACCAAGACGCCCAAGACCACGCCCACAGCGGAGTCCTACGAGCCAGGGTACTAAGCCTGTTGAAGGCGGACCGAAACAGCGGCCCGCCTTTTTGATCTCAGCGTGTAGAGAAAGGAAACGGATATGATCTACGGATTCATCGGCGTGGGGAACATGGCCTCCGCCATCCTCCGGGGCATGGCCCAGTCGGGCCGCTTCCCCCAGGGGAGCCTTTGCGGCTACAACCGGACCCCCGCCAAGACCTTGGCGCTGCAGGCGGAGATGGGCCTCGTGCCCTGCGACAGCGAGCGGGCCGTGGCCGAACGGGCGGATGTGGTGGTGCTGGCCGTGAAGCCCCAGATGCTGGAGGGCGTTTTGAAAAGGATCGCGCCGGCGGTCGGCCCCGACAAGCTCATCGTCACCATCGCCGCGGGCAAGGAGACGGGCTGGTACGAGGCGAGGCTGAAGGAGACGCCCGTGGTCCGGGTCATGCCCAACATCAACGCCCGGGTGGGCCTGTCCGTCAGCGCCCTCTGCGGCGGCAGATGGGCCAGGCCCGAGCACCTTGCGATCGCCCGGGAGATGTTCGAGACCGTGGGCACGGTCTACGACGTGGAGGAGCGGCTCTTCTCCGCCTTCTCCGCCATCGGCGGGGCCTCCGGCGCCTTCGTCCACCTGTATATCGACGCCCTGGCCTCCGCCGGGGTCCAGGCGGGCATCCCCCGCCCCCTGAGCCAGGAGATCGCCTGCCGAGTGGTGGAGGGGAGCGCCCGGCTCACCGCCGAAAGCAAGGATCATCCCGTGGCCCTTATGGACCAGGTCTGCTCCCCCGGCGGCACCACCATCGAAGGGGTCCACACCCTGAAGCGCCTGGGCTTCGAATCCGCCGTCCAGCAGGCCATCCGGGCCGTCATCGAAAAGGACAGGCAGTTGGGAAAATAGCGTTTCTTGCGCATAGCAAAAGAGGGCCGAGGCCCTCTTCTTTTGTGCGTTATCGGATGCCGTGCTCGGTCATGGACTTCAGCAGGAAGTCCCGAGCCTTGCTGGGCGGCAGGTGAGCTTGCACGTCCCGCGGGTCCACATAGTCCCCGTTGTCCACGCAGGCCAACAGAAACTCGACGGTGAACACGTCGAAGATATGGGGGTTGGAGAAAGCCTGCTCCACGGTGGTGTTCATGCGGGTGTTCAGCGCTTCCAGGATGCAGGTGTAGATAAAGTGATCCCGTCCCAGCAGTTCTCCCAGCCGATCCAGGCTGTTGAGGGCCTCCTGCACCTGAGCGACCAGCACGTGCCGCCGATAGCCGCCCGTGCCCTCTCCGCCCGTCAGGATGGCGTCCACGGAACAGTGGAGCAGCACCGCCAGATCCGGCAGCAGCGACACGTCGGGCAGAGTCTCCCCCCGCTCCCAGTTGGAGACGGACTGGGCGCTGACCCCTAGCCGTTCCCCCAGCTTCGCCTGGGTCAGGCCCACCTCTTTGCGGCCCATCTGGATGAACGCGCCGATCCTTTCCAAATCCAAATACATGATCTTCATCTCCTTTCCAAAGCAAGGATACCACCGAAGAGCGCCCCTGACAATCGAACGCTCCTTGAGCGCCGGGGTAAAATACTCAAGGAACGGTTCTATACAAAAGGAAGGCCGCTGCCGGCCCTCCTTTCTCTGTTTCCGTTACGCGCTCCTCTTGCTGTGGAAGTGGACCAGCACCCCCAGGAGCCCCACCGCCAGGCAGCCGACGCCGCCGCCCACCGCGCCCTTTACGAGCATGAACAGGCCGGCTGCTGCCAGGATGGCGGCCGCCACCAGAAAGAACACGGATTGCGTGGTATGCCGTTCCCTTGCCATATCTCTATCCCCGATGCTTTCCGCTTTTCGCCGCCGGGATCACTTGCCGTCCTCGTCCATGTACCGGGCCCGATTGAAACGGTCCCTCACGTCGAGGACGTTGTTTACCGTCTTTTCGGGCAGGATCTCATCTGCTTGATCGGAACCGGAGCCCTTTCTCCCGGCGTTCCGCTTCGAAACGATCCATCCGACGATGCCCAGTAGGACGACAGCGGCGATAAACCCGATGAAGAGTTTTCCAAAGAAGCCCATGGCCATCCTCCTCTCCTCGATGGATCCTGAAAGCAGTGCTTCAGCCCACCGTCAAGAGATCATTCCGCGCCCTCGATGACATACGCGATGGCGTCCACGGAAGCGGGCACGATGCCGTTCGCCTTGAAATAATCCATATGGGCGGACGGGATGTCCTTGCGGACGATCATGCTGCTGCCCGGCGTCAGCGCCTTGTTGTCATACATGCTCTCATCCTCGATATCCAGGATGTTCCCTTCCGCATCCAGCAGGACAAGCACCACCCGGATGCCGTAGATCGGCTTGTCCGTGTTGTTGGTCACCGTGGCATACATATAGTTGTAGGTCCACCAGCCGGATTTGACATCCATCTGCAGATCGGTCTCGACGGGCAGGCGCAGCGTCCGCTTGGAGTTGTCCGTCTTCTGGGTCAGCGTCAGATTGTAGTCGGCGGCCTTTCCGGACGTGATCTCGCTGTACATCTTCACGTATGTATATTCGCCGGGCTCCAGATACTCGGCATAGGCGGTCAAATAATCGCTGGACGTGAGGACGTCGCCCGCTTCGTCATAGATCTCCAGCACGCCGGCATTGATCTTCGTCGCCTTATCCCCTGCATTGCTGACCTTGGCGTAGGCGTAGCCGTACGTCCAATAGCTGCTGACCACATGGAAATTCTCCTGATCGACGGTCAGCTTTCCCGCCGCATACGTCGCCGTGCTCACGGAGAGCAGCAGCACAACAAGAAGAATAGAAACCACCTTTTTCATTTGAGTTCATTCCCTTTCTTAATATTCTGTTCACATTATAGCCCGTTTTGGGTCGCGTTTCAATATAAAAAACAGGAGAATTTCCATTTATCGTAAAACGGTTGGAAGGGAAACGAAAAGCCAAGGCGATTATTGAAAACCGGGGAGCGTTATGGTATTATGAACGTACTACGCAAAGATACGCCGAAGAATCGGTTCAGGAGTCGGGAATCATGTATGCACCGTTGGGCCTCGTGGGATCGCTGGGGGCCATAGCATCGCTGATCAGCATATTCGTCCAAACGCGCAAGGGGCGGTCCAGGAAAGTCCCCGCCATCGCGCTGGCGGTGTGCTGTCTCCTTCTCATGATCGCCTCGAACCTCCGGCCCACGGCTGAACCTGCCGCCCCGGTCTCGACCGTCTCTGCCACCTCCGCCCCCGCCGCCACGCCTGTGCCCACCGCCACGCCTGCCCCTGCTGACACGCCTGCCCCCGCCGCCACCGAAACCGCATCCCCCGCCGAATCCTCCGCGGAGACACCGGCCGCGACGAAGGCGACAGCAGAAGCCACGGTCTCCCTTCCCACCGAAGCCCCCACCGAAGCCCCCACAGCCGAACCCGACCCGACCATCCCGCCCGTCAGCGACGAGCAGCTGGACGAAGGGTACCTGGACGCCTGGTTCGACGATTCTTTGATGATCGGGGATTCCATCGCCGGAGGGCTACGCGTGTACGTGATGAACGAGAGGGCGAACGATCGCCCCTGCCTCGGCAGTATGCGCATCGTGGGCGTCAGCGGGCTGACTTTGCAAAAGGCCCTGACCGGCGAAACGAAGGATACGACCGGTCAGGTGCTGTTCCGCTCCCGGTTCATGACCATTTCCGAGGTGGTGGAGATCACCCACGCCAAGCGCCTGTTCCTCATGATGGGCGTGCGAGATTTGGAGTGGTATTCGCCGGAAAGGCTGATCGACGTCTACAACAGGATCCTCTCCATCGTCAAGGCGAACTATCCCGACCTCAAGATATACATCCATTCCATCATGCCGACCCTCAAGTTCTACGCCGAAGGCGTCAATCTGACCTATGCGGGAAACAAAAAGGCGAACGAGCTGCTGCGCGCTTTTTGCGAGGAGAACGGCTATACCTACATCGAACTGGCGGACCTGGTCCGCGACGAGGACGGCTTTTTGAAATACGAATACAGCGGGCCGGACTACTCCTTCCACCCGAACGATATCGCCAAAGCCATCTGGGTGAGGCTGCTGCGCACCTGCGCCAGGGACGAATACTATGCTGGAATCTGGAAGCCGGAGGAGCAGGCACAAGACTAAAAAAGCTTCTTATCGTACTCGTTGTCATCGTCGCCGAAGACGTCGCCCAGTAATACGCTTTTTGTACACTTTTGATGGGAAAGAAAGCGAAAAGAAAGAGAGAAGGGCTTAAGTCCCTCTCTCCAAAAAATCCCTGTTTATCTGGGTTTCTTATTTCCCGAAGTAGCGCTTGAGAAGGCCGGCGAAGGCCTTTCCATGCCTTGCCTCATCGCGAGCCATTTCGTGGACGGTGTCGTGGATGGCGTCGAGGTTCAGCTCCTTGGCGCGCTTGGCCAGGGCGGTCTTGCCGGCGGTGGCGCCGTTCTCGGCCTCCACCCGCATCTTCAGGTTCTTCTCGGTGGAATCGGTCAGGACCTCGCCCAGCAGCTCCGCGAACTTGGCGGCGTGCTCGGCCTCCTCCAGGCCCGCCTTCACCCAGTATTCGCCGATCTCGGGATAGCCCTCACGATAGGCCACCCGGGCCATGGCCAGGTACATGCCCACCTCGGTGCACTCGCCGGTGAAGTTCTTGCGCACTGGGCCACGCCCACCACATGCTCGGCGGCCCAGGTCATTTCCCCGGCCTGCTCGATGAACTTGGAAGCGGGGGCCTTGCAGATGGGGCACTGCTCGGGAGCCTTGTCGCCTTCATACACGTAACCGCAGATGCTGCATACGAACTTTGCCATGATAGATCCTCCTGATATGTTTTTATCGGTGTTTCCCCGCCCGTTCGCGGGTACTCATCCTTTATATTGTAAGTTATCCCCCGCCCCTCTGTCAACACTCGGCGACAAGTTTTTGCCGCCTACGCCCCCAGCGTCAGCTCCACCACGGCGTCCAGGTCGATCTTGACGCCGTCGGTGAGGATCAGGACGCGATTGGGCTCGTCCAGGCGGCGGACACGGCCGGTGAGGGTCTCGTACTGGCCGCCGTCCTTCTTCTCGTCGGGGACGAAGCGGGTGATCGTGACCTCCGGCTGCTCCGGCAATCGCTGGCGCAGCAGGGCCAGCTGCCGGTCCAGGGCAACGAGGGCGTCCTCCCCCAGCTCGGGAGCCGCTTCCGTCAGCCGCCCCGTCTCGGCGATCTCCCCCTCGAAGCCGGTCAGGGCCGCGAAGGGCAAGAACTGAGCCGCCCGCTTGCCCATGGGCATGGGCGGGTGCTTCTTCGACACAGGCCGAGGCAGGTTTATGATGTCGTCGTACGGGCCGGGCATATCAGCGGATGAAGTTGGTGCGGTTGCCCCGCTCCGTCTCGGGCAGGGGCACGCCGGCCAGGCGCCCCGCCTCCTGGCACTTGAGGAGGTAGGCCATGTTCCGGGCAAGGTTCCGCATGGTCTGGAGCCCCTCGGCGTCCTCCGCCGCCTCCCCCGCCTTGGCGCCGTGCATAAGGTTCCAGTAGGTGGCCCCCACCACGGGCATGCGGGAGATGCCGAAATACTTGTTGAGCACGTCGAAGCTGGCCGAGGTGCCGCCCCGCCGGGCCACGGCCACCGCCGCCCCGGGCTTAAAGGCGAAGGCCCCGCTGCCGCTGTAGAAGACCCTGTCCAGGAAGCTGAGGATGCGGCCGGAGGGATGGGCATAGTAGACCGGGGTGCCGAAGACGAAGCCGTCCGCCGCCTTGGCCTTGGCGATGAAGTCGTTAACCCCGTCGTCCGCCCCGAAGGCGCAGCCCGCCGCGGTGCACTTGCCGCAGCCCAGGCAATCCCGGAGGGGGTCGTTGCCCACGTTCACGATCTCGTAGTCGATCCCCTCCCGCTTCAGCTGTTCGCCGATCTCCCTGAGGGCCACATAGGTGTTGCCCGTGGGCCGGGCGCTGCCGTTGAGCATCAATACTTTCATCTGGTACCTCCATGTATGATTATGCGTTTATGCTGCATATATTCACTTCATCAGGCCTTGTGGCCGCCGATCTGGGCGTTCCTGTCCTTGGTGGTGGCCCCGTCCTTCAGGTCCATTCCCTTCAGGATGGCGTTGCCGCCGAATTTCTTGCGGATGTCCAGCACCGCCTGCTGGGCCTGCCGCTCCCGCTGCAGCTGGTTCTGGCGGGCCTGACGGGCCTGCTCCTCCGCCGCCGGGTCGCTGAACAGGTCCAGCTGCTCGCTCTTGCCGCCTGCCGGGTCCATGCCCATCTCCTCCAGCCGCCCGGCCGCCACCTGGACCCGGCGCACCGTGAGGCTTTGATCCGCCACCCTATCGAAGACGGCCACCAGGGCCGCCGCGATGTCCTTGGTGGAGGCGGTGGGCTCCCGGAAGCGGTGGCTGCCGTGGGTGGGCTTGGGGGCGGAGCGGCCGTAGTAGTCCACCACCACCTCCCCCTTGTACGGGGTGCCCTGGGCCAGGTTCTCCACGTCGTACCCGATATACAGGTACACCTCCCCCGCCAGCAGGCCCCGATGGACCAGGTCCAACGACAGGTTCTCCGCCATCTCCCGGACGATGAGCCGAGCCTCCGAAAAGGCGTAGGGCCGCATCAGCACCTGGCCGCTGCCCACGCTCCTGGACTCCGGCGTGTAGGCCTTGACGGCCGCCAGGGTGCAGGGCTCGTGGCCCCAGGCGTGGTCGATGAGCAGCTCCGCGTTCACGCCGAAGATCTTGTAGAGGGCGTCCTCGCTGCTCAGGGACATGCGGGCCAGGTCCCCCATGGTGTACACGCCCCGGCTGGCCAGGCGCCTGGCCGTGCCCATACCCACCCGCCAGAAGTCGGTGAGAGGCCGATGGTCCCACAGCTGTTCCCGATAGGTCTGCTCCGTGAGCTCCGCCATCCGGGCCCCGTGCTCGTTGGGTTCGGCATGCTTGGCCACGATGTCCATGGCCACCTTGGCGAGGTACAGGTTGGTGCCCACCCCCGCCGTGGCGGTGATGCCGGTCTCCCGCAGCACCTCCTCCATCATCCTCTCCGTCAGCGCCCGGGGCGTGAGGCCATAGGTCTTCAAATAGGGCGTCAGGTCGATGAACACCTCGTCTATGGAATAGACCTGGATGTCCTCCGGGGCCACGTAGCGCAGGTAGACGCTGTATATCCGGGCGCTGTAGGCCATGTACTTCTTCATCTGGGGCGGGGCGGTGATATAGTCCGCCTGGAGGGCCGGGTCCGCCGCCAGCTCGCGGGCGAAGGTGGAGCTGCCCTGGAGTCGATGTCGGGGGGCCGCCATCCGCCGCAGGGTGTTGATCCGGCGCATGCCCTCCTCCACCTCGAAAAGCCGGGCCCGGCCGGAGATGCCGTGGGCCTTCAGGGCCGGGGACACGGCCAGGCAGATGGTCTTCTCCGTCCGGCTCCGGTCCGCCACCACCAAGAGGGTGTCCAGGGGGTCCAAGCCCCGCTCCACGCACTCCACGGAGGCGTAGAAGGACTTGAGATCGATGGCCGCATACCAGCGCTCCTCCATATCCGCGCCTCCTTTCCTGCTTATAGCATACCACATCCCAGCCGCCGGGTACAGGAGAAAAAGCTGTAAACTGTCCGATAAATGTGCTATACTGGTGTGGAAAGGCAGGTGAACGCCATGAAACGGACGCCCATCGACCAGCGGGAGCTGCCGGACTATACCCGGGGCGAGGAGATCATGAACATGGTCACCCACATCGTGGGCGGCGGGATCGGGGTGCTGGTGCTGATCGCCGGCGTCATCCTCTCCGCCCTCAAGCGGGACGCCTGGGGCATCGTCAGCGCCGCCATCTACGGCCTCACCATGATCTGGCTCTACACCATGAGCAGCGTCTACCACGGACTAAAGCCCAGCCGGGCCAAGAAGGTCCTGCAGGTGCTGGACCACTGCACCATCTACGCCCTGATCGCGAGCACCTATACGCCCATCCTGCTGGCGGGCATCCGGCCCCTGCACCCGGTCCTCGCCTGGGTCTTCTTCGGCCTCGAATGGGCGCTGCTGGCCCTGGCCACCACGCTGACCGCCATCGACCTCGATAAATACGACGTGCTGTCCATGATCTGCTACATCGCCATGGGCTGGCTCATCATCCTGGCCGTGCCCCAGACCATCGAAGCCATGACCCAGGCTGGGTTCTACTGGCTCCTGGCGGGGGGCATCGCTTACACCGTGGGCGCCGTCCTCTACGGCATCGGCAGCAAGCGCCGCTGGTTTCACTCCGTCTTCCACCTGTTCGTGATCCTGGGGAGCGTTCTGCAGGCGATAGCGATATTGTGGTATGTGCTGAAATAAGCAGCCCGGGGAGATTCGAGCACGCGCCTACGGGCTTGCTCGGGGCTCGGCTCTTCCCCCGGACGCGCTGAATAACAAAACAGACACCCCGTTGGGGTCTTCTCTCGAGATTCGAACACTCGGCTGCGGCCTCGCTCAGGGTTCGGCTCTCAGGCCACACTGTGGCCTGATTCACTACCGAACCCAGTTCGAATCTCCATGGGCTGCGCCGAATAACAAAACAGACACCCCGTTGGGGTGTCTGTTTTGTTGGCGCGCCCAGGGAGATTCGAACTCTCGACCTACCGGTTCGTAGCCGGGCACTCTATCCGCTGAGCTATGGGCGCATTTCGTCCCGGATGACCCGGAACGCTTATCTATTGTAGCCATCTGCGGCCGAAATGTCAAGAGGAAAAACGGGATTTTCGGCCGGAATTATCAGGGGATTCAGACGGGGCGGTCCTCGGTCTGGTTGATGACCATGGTGATGCCCGCGTTCTTGATCATCCGGGAGCACATGACGCAGGGCTCGGCTTTTTCGAGGGGCTTGCCGTTCTCAAAGCCGTAGAGGTACAGGGTGGAGCCCAGCATCTCGTTGCGGCTGGCCGAAATGATGGCGTTGCACTCGGCGTGGACGGCCACGCACTTCTCGTACTGCTCCCCGTGGGGGATGCCGTGGGCCTCCCGCCAGCAGACGCCCACGTCGCAGCAGTTCTCGTCGCCCCGGGGCGCGCCGTTGTAGCCGGTGGCCACGATCTCGTCGTTCTTCACGATGACGGCCCCGTACTGCCGCCGAAGGCAGGTGGACCGCCGCGCCACCTCCGCCGCGATGTCCAGATAGTATTGCCGCTTGCTGACCCGTTCCATAGCGTTTCCTCCGATGTGGTTTTGTTTAGTATAGCACGATCCGTGGGGTTGTGGCAAGGCTTACCGCTTTTGGCCCTTGATAAGGTTCTTGTAGAGGCGGACGGCGCCGGGGAGGCAGTTGTATTCGATGTTCTCGTTGGGGGCGTGCATGCCGGCCATCTGCTCGGGGCCGTAGATCACGGGGGCGAAGCGGACGCAGTTTTGGAAGTACCGCTGATAGAAGCGGGCGTCGGTGGCGCCGGTGACCACGTAGGGGATGGCGGGCAGGCCCGGGAAGGTCTCCCGAATGGCGGTCTCCACGGACCGGAAGGCTTCGCCCTGGATGTCGCAGGAGGGCGAGAAGTCGTCGCTGTGGACCACGGTCATCTCCAGGTCGTGCTTTTTCGCCAGCTTTTCGAGGATGGCCAAGGTCTCCTTCTCCCCCTGATGAGGGATGTACCGGAGGTTGGCGCTGACGGTGGCGGATCGGGGCAGCACGTTGAAGGCAGCGGAGCCGGAGGACATGGTGAAGGCTACGGTGGTCTTCAGCATGGCGGCGGCGGTGGGGCTGATGGCGGGCAGGGCCAGCTTCAGGAGGGGCCCGAAGAGCCACAGGTTCCCCAGCAGGAGCTTCAGGGGGAAGGAGCCGTAGGCGGAGAGGCGGCCGAACATGGCGCTGACCTCCGGCAGCAGCTTCTTCTTAAAGGGGTATTTGTTCACGTCCCGCACGAAGGCGGAGAGCCGGTCGATGGGGGTATCCTTCCCCGGGGCGCTGGCGTGGCCGCCCTTGCCCCGGGCGGTGAAGGTCACGTCGGCGCAGCCCTTCTCGAAGACGCCCATCATGGCGAAGTTGCCGGGGATGCCGCCGATGGGCTCCCGGATGATGCCGCCGCCCTCGTCCATGACCAGGAACAAATCCACGCCCCGGCGGCGGATCTCCTCCACCAGCTTGGGGCAGCCGTCGCCGCCCCACTCCTCGGTGCAGGAGGAGGACAGGTACACGTCGCAGTCGGGAGTGTAGCCCTCGCTGAGCAGTTCCTCCACGGCCTGCAGGAAGGCCATGACGGAGCACTTGGTGTCGGAGGTGCCCCGGCCCCAGACCTTGCCGTCCTCGATGAGGCCGGAGAAGGGCGGGTGCTTCCACTCGCCGCCCGCGGGGACCACGTCCTGATGGCTCATGAGCAGGATGGGCTTCTCCCGGCTCTTGCCCTGCCAGTAATAGAGGAGGTTCCCGTCGATGTCCGTGACCTCCAGCTTTTCATGGACCAGGGGAAAGAGCTCTTGGAGGACCTGGTGGAAGGCTTCCCACCGCGCCGGGTCGTTCTGGGCCTCGAAGGAGGTGGTGTCGCACTGGACCATCTTCGACAGCTTTTCTGCGAGGGGCAGCGATACCTCCTCCGGCTCGTCGGCCACGTAGGTGCTCTTGAGCGTGGGGGTCAGCAGGGTTTTGACGAGGGCGACGAGGAGCAGCAGGACCACGATCCCCAGGAGGATGCCAACGTACAGCATATCAGTTTCCTTTCTGTTGCTTGCGATAGAGGAGCCAGGCGATCCCGATGGCCAGGGCGCCCGAGGGGATGATCATCATGCTGGTGGAGGAGATGAGGCTGGGCACCAGGATGAACAGCAGGCTCATGAGCACCAGGGGCGCCACGGCGATGTTCATATGGTTGCGATAGTACTTATAGGCCATGGCCCCGAACAGGGCGGGGACCACGTTGGAGAAGGCGGGCTGCAGGGCTTCGCTCTGGAGGATGGGCTGCAGGGGCGTCAGCAGCAGCACGCCGAAGGCCAGCACCAGGATGGTCACCAACGACGAGGTGGCGATGGACAGCGTGGAGATGATCTCGTTCTCCGGGGTGCCGGTCTTGGCGCCCACGATGTCCCGGGCGTTGACGGCGCAGGGGATCTTCATGTTGATGAGGTTGCCGGTGATGAAGGCGAGGTATCCGCCGCCGGCGCCCAGCATGGGGGTGTAGATGAGGAACTCCACCACGCTGCTGACGGTCCACACGAGGCCCACGGACAGGAAGGCTTTCGCCACCGCGCCGAGATCCGGCAGGGCGCCCAGGTAGGAGCCCATGAGGAAGGGCGCGCCCACCAGCAGGCAGAGGGTGATCAGGGTGCAGATGCGGCCGATGCGATGGGTACCCCGGGTGTAGGCGGCCCAGCTTTCGTTGTGCTTGTTTTCCATAGCGCTCCCCTCCCTATTTCACCAGCAGGCCAATGACCACCGCCGCGGCCATGCCCACGATCATACTGCCCGCCACGGAGAAGCTCTCCACCCAGGCTTTCTTCTTCTGCTCGGCCAGGTACACGAACCCCGCCATGACCAGGGCGCTGACCGCCGCCACGGCGATGGGCGTCCAATCGCCGGAGAAGGTGAACAGCCCGTTCCCGGACACAAAGCCGCCGATGTAGCTGCCCATGTAGGCGGAGACCAGGCCGATGAACATGGCGGTCATGGCCACGTCCCCGAAGCCGCCGCCCGCCTTGTTCTCCTTGACGGTGAGCTTTTGGGTGTACTTTTTATTGAAGAAGATGGACAGGACCATGCCCCACATGATGCAGATGCTCATGAGCAGGGCGATGGTGGCGAAGCTTCCGGGGGTCATCTTGGCCGCGGATAGGGTGCCCATACCCACCTGCTCCGCCGCCGCCTGGGCCACCTGGGTCTCGTAGTGCAGCGCGCCGATGACCGAAAGGCGCAGCCAGGGCCAGGGGATGCCGAGGCTCCCGGAGAGGGCGATGACGCCCAGGAGGATGCCCACGCTGGGCAGGAGGGAGAAGGTGGCGCTGGCGGTTATGGCCCGCTTCATCTTCGTTTTGTCCATGCCCAGGGCGATGCCCGCCCGCCAGGCGCGGATGAGGAAGATCACGCACAGGATCGCCACGAAGGCGATGATCCCGCCGCAGATGAGGTAGATGGGCGGGGCGTTGAGCTGGGTGAGAATGGTCATATAGGCCTCCTTTTATTTTGCCGCTTTTTCTCTTTAATAAAGAGAAAAAGCGGCGGAAAAAGAGAAACACAAGAAGAAAACGGACTGGAGAGGACAGTTTATTTCAGTCTATCCTCTATTCCTCTTTCAATTTGCCACCGGCTGCCGCTACGGCCGCCCTGGCGAGGAGCCGCGTGGGGTCGATGAAGGGCACCCGGCCCCCGTCGTGGAAGACCAGGGGCAGCTCCGTGCAGGCCAGCAGAAAGGCCTGGGCCCCCTGCTGCTCCAGGGCCACGATCTCCGGGTAGAGCCGCTCCGGGTGGGGCGTCCGTCCCGCCTTGATCTCGTCATAGATGAGGTACATGAGGTTCTGGATGCCCACCTCCGTGGGATGGAGCAGGTCGATGCCCAGCGCCTCGAAGTAGGGCTCGTAGATCCGAGCGCGGGCGGTGCCGGACGTGGACAGCAGCCCCACGCAGCCAAGGCCCCGGTCGGCGCAGTACTGGGCGGAGATCTGGGGCATGTTCAGCACGGGCACGTCCACCGCCGCCTGTACGCCCTGATGGAAGTAGTGGGCGGTGTTGCAGGGGATGATAAGCACATCCGCCCCCTGGTCCACCAGCCGCCGGGCGCTCTCCACCATGGGCGCGAGAGGCGCGTCGCTCCCCGCCAGGATGCAGGCGGTGCGGTCCGGGATGTCCGTATTGTTGTCGATGAGCACGTGCAGGTGCTCCTGATCGGTCTTGGCCGCGGTGTTCTCGACGATCTTGATGAACAGGTCCGCCGTGGCCATGGGGCCCATGCCCCCGATGATGCCGATGACTTTTCTTCCGTGGATCAAAGGACGCCTCCTATATCATGGGATAAGAACTTAGAACCGGTGTCCGCCGCCGCCGCCCGAGAAGCCGCCGCCGGAATGGCCGCCGCCCGAGAAGCCGCCGCCGGAACGCCCGCCGCCGGAGCTCTCCACGTGCTTGGTCTTCCGCTGGGACAGCATCTTCAGCACCACGCCCGCCACGATGGCGGACTTTGCCACGGACCCGGCGGTGTTCACGGCCACCTTCACGTTGAGGGCGTTCTCCGGCGCCACCTTCTTGCGCCGCTGGAGGCTCATGACGGCGAAGTTGCCGATCAGCGCCAGGCACACGGCCAGGAAGGCGTTGGTCACGTACCGGAAGGGAGCCGCGATCTTTCCGCCCTCCAGGAGCCTGGTCACCTGCTCGAAGGCCTTAGCGGCGCAGGTGTAGTAGTCCTTCTGGGAGGCGTACCGATAGATGTTGTCGGTGATCTCGTTGCAGCGGGTCTTGTTGACGGTCTTATACACCGCCCCGTCCGCGATGAGCTGGATGTAGCGATTGTCCATGTCGATGATGAGCAGCGCGCCGGAGGTGTCCCCGAAGAACTCCAGGAACTTCGTCTCCGCCAGCCGCTCCGTGGTGGTGGCATTCTGGTCCACGGACACGAAGGCGGCGTTGCCGTAGGGCAGCACCTTCTCCATGATCGCGTGCAGATCCGCCTCCTGCGCCTCGGTGAGCAGGTCAGCCTCGTCGTCGATGACCACCCGATAGGCGCTCTCCCCCGTCTCTGCGGCCAGCGCGCTCTGAGGCAGGGCCATCAGCAGCGCGCACAGGCACAGCAGCGCCGCCAGGAACCGTTTACGATCTTGCATTGTTGGCGCCCTCCCTTCTGAAGAAATTGGGGACCGGCCGGGTGGCCAGATCGTTGTACCGCCCGATGACGAACAGGGCGTTGATCAATATCCCCGCCAGGCATCCGGTGGCCAGGCCGTAGTACCAGGCGTCGTTGGGGAACACCTCTGGGTTGATGCCCACGTAGGTCCCCAGCAGCAGGATGACGGGCGCCACCAGGGCAGGCACCATGCCGGACTTGTTCTTCGCCCCGGCGGCGTTGCGGATGAGCTTCACGCTCAATACGATCTGTCCGATGAGGGCCAACAGGAAGGCGGGGCCCACGGTGCCGTTGCTGCCGGTGGTGGTAGCAAAGGCCATGAGCGCCGTCATCCCGTAGAACACGTACGCCAGCCCCGTCCCCAGGCAGGAGACGGCCTTCGTCTTGGGCTTCCCCTTCTTCTCCCCGGAGTTGTCGCCATAGTCGTAGACATGGCGCTCCTGGAGCCGGATCTGCTTCAGCTCCCCGTTGAGGAGCCGCCCGGACAGCACCAGCAGCACGGCGCACAGGGCCGCCATAGTCATGGGCTGGATGAAGGCCGGCAGGAGGCTCAGCACCAGGAACAGGACCGCCGCGGCCGCGGCCGAATAGAGGAAAAACTGCTTTAGATCCACCGGCAGGTCCACCGTGATCTTCCCGGACTGGCCGTTCATGACCGAATAGGCCACCCTGTCCTTCCTGCGCCAGGTCAAAAACCACACGGGGAACAAGGACACCTCATAGCCCGTGGCCTTGGCGCCGATCTGCTCCACCCGCTTCTCCCGGCTGGCGGGCACGGAGACGCTGACCTTCCCCGCCTTTTGTTTGATGGTATCGAAGACCTTGTCGGCCGCCTGCTCCGTGGCCAAGGTGGTGTAGACCTCCGGAGAGGAGGTCACCTTGTCCGCGTAGAAACCGGCCAAATACGCCTCGTCGAAGGGTTTGGCGCCCTTCTGATCGAAGGGGGCGATCTGGGCGGCCAGGGTGTCGTCGAAGGCGGCGGAGGCGTCGTACACGGCCCCCTCCACCTGCCCGCCGATCTGGGCCTTGACGTCGTAGGTCTCGTGGTAATCATACTGCCCCTGGGTGTAGTTTCGGCTCCCGTCCAACTTCAGTTCCTTCTCCGGAATCTGCACGTCGATGTTCCAGTAGGGCAGATACACGCCCCGGAACCCCTCCAGGAAGGAGGCGTCCT
>ONNZ01000027.1 GCA_900319345.1 uncultured Eubacteriales bacterium | reverse complement strand
AGGAGATCACCGCGGGGGAGCTCTACATCGACGGGAAGCTGGTCAATGACGTGGCGCCCAAGGATCGGGACATCTCCATGGTCTTCCAGAACTACGCCCTCTACCCCCACATGACCGTGTACGAGAACATGGCCTTCTCTCTGAAGCTGCGCCATACCCCCAAGGACATCATCGACCAGAAGGTGCGGGAGGCCGCGGAAATTCTGGACATCACCCAGTACCTCAACCGCAAGCCCAAGGCCCTCTCCGGCGGCCAGCGGCAGCGCGTGGCCATCGGCCGTGCCATCGTTCGCGCCCCGAAGGTCATGCTGATGGACGAGCCCCTCTCCAACCTGGACGCGAAGCTCCGTAACGAAATGCGCGCCGAGATCATCAAGCTCCGTCAGCGCATCGACACCACCTTCATGTACGTCACCCACGACCAGACCGAGGCCATGACCCTGGGCGACCGGATCGTCATCATGAAGGACGGCTATATCCAGCAGATCGGCACCCCTCAGGAAGTGTTCAACCATCCCGCGAACCTCTTCGTTGCCGGCTTTATCGGCATGCCTGTCATGAACTTCTTCGATGCGAAGCTCGTGGAAAAAGACGGAAAATACTGCGTGGAACTGGGCGGCGTCTCCGTGGAGCTCTCTTCCGAAAAGGAAGCCCGCCTGAAAGCGAACGGCGTGAAGACTCAGGACATCACCTTGGGTGTCCGTCCGGAGCACACCGACGTTTCTGAAGACGGCATCGCTGCCAAGGTGGAAGTTTCCGAGATGATGGGATCCTCGGTGCACCTGCACGTCAACGCAGATGGCCATGACGTCATCATCATTGTTCCGACCGTCGAGATGAAGGGCAATTACCGCATCGGCGACACCGTCCACTTCTCCTTCAAGGGCAACGTGGCTCACGTTTTCTCGAAGGAAACCGAAAAGAACCTTGAGTTTTGATCAGTCCCATTCGAGTAAACGGAAAGGAGAAATAACGTATGGCTTCTGCTAAAAAAACGGCGGCAAAACGGAAGGGCTGGTTCAAACGGCTTCGTGAGAACTATCCGTTCCTGGTCATGGTCTTCCCTGCCGTGCTGGTCGTTTTCCTGTTCAACTACCTGCCGATCTACGGCGTGCTGATCGCCTTCCAGGACTTCATGCCCGGCGATCCGATCCTTGGCGAATACACCCGCTGGGTCGGCTTTACGAACTTCACGAGATTCTTTACTGACGTGCAGTTCTGGCCCTTGATGAAGAACACGTTCCTGCTCTGCATCTACGGCTTCATCATCGGTTTCCCGCTTCCGATCATCGTGGCTCTCCTGCTGAACGCGACCAAGAGCCGCAAGACGGCAAAATTCCTCCAGACCATCTTCAACGGCCCTCACTTCATTTCGCTCGTTGTCATGGTGGGTATGCTGACCCTCTTCTTCGGCCGCTACGGCCTGGTGAACAATATCATTGCGAGCCTCGGAGGAGAGCGCGTCTCCTACTTCCTGGAAAGCTCTGCTTTTCGTCCGATGTACATCCTCTCCAGCAACTGGCAGGATTTCGGCTGGAGCGCCATCATCTATATCGCGGCCTTGTCTAACGTCGACCCCGGCCAGCATGAGGCGGCCATCCTTGATGGCGCCACTCGGTGGCAGCGCGTGCTCCACGTTGACCTGCCGGCGATCATGCCGATGGTCAGCGTCATGCTGATCATGTCCATCGGCGGCCTGATGGGCGTCGGCTACGAGAAAGCCCTGCTAATGCAGACTGACGGTAACCTGGGCGTCAGCGAACTGATCGCGACTTACGTTTACAAGAAAGGTCTTACCGGCGTGCCCGACCAGGCGTACGCAACGGCAATCGGCCTGTTCAACTCCGTCATCAACGTGCTGCTGCTGATCATAGCCAACACGACCTCGAAGAAATTCTCCGAGAATTCCCTGTGGTAAAGGAGGACGAGCCATGCAGAAAAGAAAATCGGCAGTCGGTCCCATCCGCCTGACTTCAGGCGACCGCGTGTTCTATGCCGTCAATACCATCCTCCTGGCGATTCTGGCGCTGATCGTGCTGTATCCGCTCTACTTCATTGTCATCGCTTCCTTCTCGGATCCCGACGCAGTGCTGGGCGGAAGAGTCATCCTGTACCCTGTACAGGTCACTTTTGAAGGCTACGCCAAGATCCTGCAGCGTACCGACGTGTGGAGAGGCTATCTCAATACCATCATCTACACGGCCCTCACGGTCATTCTGTCTCTGCTGGTGACAATTCCCGGAGGTTGGGCGTTAAGCCGCAAGTCCATTCCCGGCAGGAAATTCCTGATGATCTACTTCATCATTCCGATGTTCTTCGGCGGCGGCCTGATCCCGTTCTACAACGTCATGAGCAGCCTGGGCCTCGTCAATACCATCTGGGCTGTTATCCTGCCTTCGATCCTGTCCGTGTGGAACCTGTTCATGTCGAGGACTTTCTTCGAATCGAGCATTCCGGACGGCCTTGTGGAAGCCGCGAAGATCGACGGCGCAGGCGAGTTCAGGATCTTTACTCTGCTTGTGATCCCGCTTTCCAAAGCGATCCTCGCAGTCATGGCTCTTTATTATGCCATCGGCCAGTGGAACAGCTACTTCAACGCCATGATCTTCCTGCAGAACGAGAACCTTTATCCTCTGCAGCTCGTGCTGAAAGAGATCCTGATCGCGTCGGAGAGCACAATGGGTGGCAGCGGCGAGACCATTCTGGAACAGTACCGTCTGGCCAACCAGATCAAGTACGTATCCGTCATCGTGTCCAGCCTGCCTGTCATGCTGCTGTATCCCTTCGTTCAGAAGTACTTTGCCCAGGGCGTCATGATCGGCTCCCTCAAGGGTTAATGATCACTACAAACACTAATGAAGCAAAAGGAGAACATAAGATGAAAAGGATAATATCCGTCTTAACAATTCTTGCGATGTTCCTCTCCCTGACTGCCTGCGGTGGCGGCGGAAATACGAAGCCTGATGACCGCAAGAGCTCGGGAGTGGACACCCTGGTTTCCGAATACGGCTACCAGTGGAAAGATACCAAGGCCCCAATCGTCAATGAGAAGGGGGCCAAGGAGATCTCGTTCAACGTCTATTCTTCCAAGAACGCGTCGGCTCTCGACTACAACGACATGAAGATCATGCAGGATCTGTACAACAGCACCAACGTATTCGTCAGCTGGGAGAACGTATCCGAATCCGTCTACAGCCAGCAGAAGAACCTGATCTTCGGCAATGCCAACGACCGTCCCGATGCCATCTACCATGCGGGCATGAGCGCCGGCGAGATCATCAAGTATGCGCAGCGCAAGGTGCTTCTTCCCATCAGCGACTATCTTGAGTACATGCCCAACTTCTCCAAGATCCTTGAAGAACGCCCTGACATCAAGAGCCAGCTCACCAGCGAAGATGGCAAGATCTATTCTCTGCCCCGTGTGGAAGAAATGGGTCTGCTGCAGAGCCCCAATATCCTTTTCCTGAACAAGAACTGGGCGGCTGAAGCCATCAAGGCCGGCGCCGTCTCCGGCATTGCCGAAGCAGACCTGAAAGACGGCCTGACGCTGAAAGCCGATCAGATGGAAGCCATCCTGGCCTATTTCCGCGACCACGACATGAACGGAAACGGCAAGCCCGACGACGAACGTCCTCTCAGTTTTGTTTACAACAACTGGCAAGGCAACCAGTGCGACCTTTACGGCATGTTCGGTCTGAACGACAACCTTGAGCACCGCGTGGTCGTGAACGACAAGATCACCTATACCGTGCTTGACGAGCGCTTCAAGGAAGCGACCAATTTCATTGCCGACTGGGTCAGCAAGGGTATTATCGACAAGGTCTCCTTCGAACTGAGCCAGGATAACTTCCTCGCCAACGGCAAGGGCTTGGAGACTTACGGCGCCTTCTATTGGTGGGAGAGCGAGACCGTCGTTTCCAATCCCGAGAACTACATCGTCTGCACTCCGCTTGTCGGTCCCAAGGGCGATCAGACTGCCTGCGTCTCCAACAGCCCAGAGATCAGCACCGGCGAACTGATCTTCTTCAACGGGGTTCCGAACGTTGAGATCCTCCTGACCTACTTTGACCGTTACTATGATCCGATGATCTCCGCGCAGATCAACTACGGCCCCATCGGCATCGTCTATGAGGAGCAGCTGGATGAGAAGGGCATGCTGGTGCAGAAGCCCCTGCCCGAAGGCGTCACCTCCGACGAGCTGCGGCTCCAGAACGCCCCGCTGGGCATCATCTACCTGAGCGACTACGCCTGGAACAACGTGGTCAACATGGAGCCCCGCGCCAAGCTCCGTCTGGAGCGGCTCACCGCCCATGCCACTCCCTTCATGCCCGCCAACGTGAAGCCCTGCTATTCCAACCTGCAGTTCACCCTGGACGAGCTGAACACCCTGGCCAACTATGAGACCAACCTGAACGACTACATCCGTACCAACCTGATCAAGTGGCTCATGGGCGGCGGCGTCAGCGATGCCCAGTGGGAGACCTTCCAGAAGGATCTCAACGGCAAGTGCAACATCGCTGGCATCCAGAAGGTCTATCAGGACGCCTATGATCGTTACATCGGCAAATAAAGAATAGAGAGGATACGTTCATGAAGAAAGCGTTTGCAATTCTGCTGTCCCTCCTGATGCTCCTGTCCCTGGCGGCCTGCGGCGGCAAGGACGCGGCGCCCGCGGCTTCCGGCGAGAACCAGAAGCCCTCCATCCAGGGCGTTCAGGACGCGTCTGTGGAAGCGGGTCAGAGCTTCGACGCGCTGGCCGGCGTTACCGCCGCAGACCCCGAGGACGGGGATATCACCGGGATGATCACCGTGGAATCCACTCCCTCCCTGGACTTCAAGGGCGGCAAAGCCACCCCGGAGAACGCCGGTTCCTATGAGCTGGTCTACTCCGTCACCGACAAGGCCGGCGCCACGGCGGAAGCCTATGCCACGCTGACCGTCACCAAGAAGACCGGTGAAGCCACCCTGCTCAAGCAGTTCGACTTCTCCACCGCCGACACCGCCAACGCCCACGGCTGGGAAGCCGTCGTGGACGGCGCTGACGCCGCCGGCGCGCTCAAGGACGGCGCGTTCGTCATCGACATCGTCAACCCCGGCGAGGGCGACGGCGCCATCCGCTTCGTCAAGAACCTGGACGTGAAGGCCGGCGCGGACTATAAGATCAAGATCTGGGCCAAGTCCACCGCCCCCACCTTCGCTCACTTCATTCCCAAAGACGGCTCCACCGACGAGTGGAAGACCTTCGGCGGCGAGGTGTGGAACTTCCGGCTGGATGAGACCATGAAGTGCGTCGAATCCAACTTCACCGCCCCCGAGGACGGCGTCGCGGAGCTTCGCCTCCACCTGGGCAAGATCACCCCCAACCCCGACAACGCTGCCGACACCACCCCCGAGAACTTCTCTGTGATCATCGACAAGGTGGAGATCTACGAGAGCGTCGGTGCGGAAGTGCTGGAGCCCCTGTACACCGCCGAGTTCGCGGGCAGCGGCGCTGCTGCCGCGGCCGGTGACGGCGCTGCGGCCAGCGTGGCCTATGAGGACGGCGCAGCCGTGTTCTCCATCGACGCGTACCCCGGCGAGGGCGGCGGCGTCTGGAGCATCCGGGCCGTTCTGGAGCTCCCCGGCATCACCATCGAGCAGGGCGAGAAGTACAACTACAGCTTCACCGTCGTTTCCGAGAACAATCAGGGTGGCGAGGCGCTGGTGGAGAGCGACACTCAGGAATGGGCTGCCCGCGCCAACTTCAACGGCATCGGCCTCGAAGCCGGCCAGGAAGTGACCGTCAGCAAGACCTTCACGGCGGAAGCCAACATCAGCGACCCCGTGCTGCGCATGCAGATCGGCAACCCCTCCGAGGACGTGACCGCCAACAAGATCACCGTCAAGAACTTCGTGTTCAACAAGGTGGGCGGCGACAAGGAGACCAAGAAGACCATTGAGGACTTCGCTCCCTTCGGTATGCGCGCTGCGGAGAACGTAGACAAGGAGAAGTATCCCTGGGAGACCTTCAACGGCACCGATGAGGACAACGAGCGCGGCGTGGGCACCATCTGGACCAGCGACGGCAGCCTCTTCTACCGCATCGACGACGGCGGCACCGTGGATTGGCACAACAAGCTGATCTGCCCCATCACCCTGCCCGCCGACAGCTACTTCACCGTGGAGATCAAGGCCAAGGCCGACAAGCCCGTTTCCTGTGGCTTCTTCCTGAATCCTCAGGGCAGCTGGGATCCCCGCGTGTCCGAGGGCATGGACTTCACCACCGAGGAGAAGACCTTCACCTTCGAGACCAAGGACATCTTCATCACCGACATGCCCTGTGAGCTTCTGTTCCAGTTCGGGTCCGAAGCCACCGCGGCTCTGAACGGCGTGACCATCGAGTTCACCAGCGTCGCCATCTATCAGATGCCCGTGATGTGATCTGACTGACCACATGTGGGGGATGGTTCGCCATCCCCCTTGTCCCGTTTATAGGAGGCACCTATGAATAAACGTATTCAAGCCCTGTTTCTGGCGTTCTTGCTTCTGCTGAGCCTCGCCTTCGGCTGCAAAGGGAAAGAAGCTGAGCCCGCTGCTCCTGCCAATGTGGCCGCAGACGGGGAGGCTTTCGTGTTCCCGGAAAACGAAACGGATTACGCCGCCCTCAGGACGCCCGGCAGCCAGGAGGCCAAATACACCTATAAAACCTTTTTCCTGCCCGCCCAGGACAACGGGGCCCAGCCCTTCGTGGGGGACACCATGCCCTACTATGAGGACGGCACCTACTACATCTACTATTTGAAGGAGGGCGGCGACTCCTACAACCATTCCATCTATCTGGCCACCACCAAGGATTTCGTCACCTACACCGAGAAGGACGACGTGGTCCTGGAAGCCTCCCGCAGCGGCGGCCAGGACGGCTGGATAGGCACCGGCTCTGTGGTGAAGGTGAAGGACGTTTATTACTTCTTCTACACCGGCCACGCCTTCTCCGACAGCTACGAGTTCAAGGAGAAGATCCTGGTGGCCAAGAGCACCGACCTCACTTCCTTTGAGAAGGTGACCGATTGGGAGCTGATCCCGCCCACCGAGCTGGGGCAGAAGAACGACTTCCGCGATCCGCAGGCCTATTACGACGAGGCCACGGACACCATCACCTTGACAGTCACCGCCGCTCAGGCCAACAAGGCCCGGATCATCAAGTTCACCCTGTCCGGGGATCTGAAGACCGTCACCTACGACGGCATCATCTTTACGGACCCCACGGCCTCCTTCTGGAACCTGGAGTGCTCCGATACCTTTAAGATGGGTGAAAAATACTACTTGACCTATTCCGGCCAGGATGATACCCTGTGGTACGCCATGTCCGATTCGCCCTACGGCCCCTACGGCGACGCGGTCCGGCTGGACGGCAAGCTCTTCTATGCCGCCAAGCACGTGGATAACGGCGCCGACACCTACATGGTTGGATGGGCCCGGCGCTCGGAATCCGTGTCCTCCACTCAGGATGTGAATGGATGGGCGGGGAATCTGGCGGTGCAGCAGCTTCTGCAGAATCCGGACGGCTCCCTGTATCTGGCCCCCGTGTCGGGCGTGATCGCCCAGCACACCGCCCGCCGTCAGCTCCTTGTGGACAGTATGGAGACTGAGATCGCCGCCGGTTCCGCCTATAACTACGCCGATTTGTTCACGGCCTACGAAAGCTATGTCCTCACCGGCACGCTGAAGTTTGAGAAGACCGGTAGCTTCGGCCTGGCCTTCGACTACAACGGCCGTCAGGAAAAATATAAGACCATCGTGCTGGACCCCGCCAAGGGCACGCTGTCCCTTCAATTCAACGAGGGCAGCACCCTCATCACCGAGACAGCAGTCCAGCTGGAGGCGGGGAAGGAATATACCTTCACCTACATCCAGGAGGGTTCCGTGGGCGTCTTCTATTTGGACGGCCTGGCTGCCCTGACGGTCCGGCTCTACGGCGTGTCCGGCAAACCCGTGAAGCTGTTCGCCGAAAACAACACCGTCACGTTCTCTGCTCTCAAACAATATACCCGATAAGGAAAGGAGCGCTTCATGCGCCGATTGCTGGACATCAACAACCCCATCATGCGGTTCCTGACGGCGATGTTCGACCTTATGGCCCTCAGCGTGCTATGGGTGGTGTTCTCGCTGCCCATCTTCACCATGGGGGCCGCCTCCACGGCTCTGTACAGCGCCGCATACCACCACGTCCGCAAGGGAGAGGACTATCTCTGGAACAGCTTTTTCTCCGCCTTCAAAGAGAACTTCAAACGGTCCACCCTCACCTGGCTGGTGGCGCTGGCCATCCTTGGGTTCCTTGGCGCGGACGCCCTGCTGCTCAGGAGCTTGATCCTACGGGGATATCCCTTCGGCTGGTTCTATGGCGTCACGCTGGCTCTGCTGGTCCTGGCGCTGACGTGGACGGTGTATCTCGCTGCCTACGCCGCCCGGTTCAACGGCACCGTGAAAGAGGTGCTGCGGTATAGTTTTATGCTGCTCAGGGCCCATCCCGTCAAGATGTTGTGCGTGATGGTCCTGGTGATGGGCGGCATGGCTCTTGCCCTGACACTGCCCGCCACGGTGGTCTTCATTCCCGCCACGGTGTACTGGGGCGCCACGTTCCCCATCGAATGGACGTTCCTCAAACACATGCGGCCCGAGGACAAGGCGCGGATGGAAAAGGAGAAGTTTGAATGAACCAGAAACTGTTGTTCGCAAGAGCCTATGAGCGGGAGGCGTCCCGGCAAATACCTGAGATGGCTCGACCCAAGTTCCATCTTTCCCCCTGCACGGGCTGGATGAACGATCCCAACGGGTTCTCCTTCTACAAGGGGGAGTATCATCTGTTCTATCAGTACAATCCCTATGACACCTGCTGGGACACCATGCACTGGGGCCACGCCGTCAGCGGCGATCTGCTGAGCTGGCGGTATCTTCCGGCGGCCATGGCGCCCAATGAGTGGTATGATGCTGACGGATGCTGGTCCGGCAGCGCCATGGAGATGCCGGATGGGCGGCAGCTTTTGATGTACACCGGCAATCGCCGGGAGAGCGGGGCTACCCGGGAAAACCTGCAGGTTCAATGCCTGGCCCTGGGGGATGGGATAGATTATGAAAAGTATGCCGGCAACCCCGTGCTCACCGCGGCCGATCTGCCCGATGAATGCAGCCCCTACGATTTCAGAGACCCCAGCATCTGGCGGGAATCGGACGGAACCTACCGGGCCATCGTCGGCACCTGCACCAAGGAGCGGCTGGGAAAGCTTCTGCTGTTTTCCAGCGAGGACGGGCTTCATTGGCGCTTTGAAAGCGTCTTTGCGGAGAACGACGGCCGCCTGGGCCTGATGTGGGAGTGCCCCGATTTCTTTATGCTGGACGGGAAGGCCGTGCTGCTCGTCAGCCCTCAGGACATGCTGCCCCAGGACTTCGAGTATCACAACGGAAACGGCACCGTGGCCTTCATCGGTCATCTGGAGGACGACGGCAAGCGGTTCGTTCCCGAAACGGACCACGCCGTGGACTACGGCATCGACTTCTATGCCCCCACCACCATTCTGACCCCCGACGGGCGGCGGGTGATGATCGGCTGGATGCAGAACTGGGACGCCTGCCAAAACGCGGGCCGGAAGGATCTGCTGTGGTATGGCCAGATGAGCCTGCCCCGGGAGCTGTTCCTTCGCAGCGGGCGACTGTACCAGCGGCCCATCCGAGAGCTGGAGGAGCATCGGAGCCACCGGGTCTCCTATGAAAACGTCCGGGTGGATGGCGAATTGCGTCTTCCCGGCGTCGAGGGTCGCATGGTGGACATGGAGATCACCATTCGCCCCGCCCCGGGATGTGTCTATCATAAGTTTGAGATACGGTTCATGGAGGACGAGCGGTTCTTCACCAAGCTCAGCTATCGCCCCCATGAATCCATCCTGCGGATCGACCGCAAGTTCTCCGGTTCCCGCCGTGCCTATATCCATCAGCGCCGGGCGCTGGTGCCCAATCGGGGCGGCGAGCTGAAACTGCGGATGATCCTGGACCGCTACAGCGTGGAGGTGTTCCTCAACGACGGCGAACAGACCGTCACTGCCACGGTCCTCACCGACCTTTCCGCCACCGGGATATCCTTCTTTGCAGAGGGTCAGATGGAGATGGACATCGATAAATACGATCTGTTTCAGGAGGTGTCCCGTGAAAAAGTATGACGTCGTGGCTCTGGGTGAGCTTTTGATCGATTTCACCGAAAGCGGACTGAGCGAGCAGGGGAATCCCCTATGGGAAGCCAACCCCGGCGGCGCTCCCTGCAACGTGCTGGCCATGCTGAACAAGCTGGACAGGCGGACCGCTTTCATAGGCAAGGTGGGAAACGACGTTTACGGCCGTCAGCTGCGGCAGGTGGTATCCGAAGCCGGCATCGACACTTCGGCGCTGCTCACGGACCCGGAGGTCCACACCACCTTGGCCATCGTCCATACCTTCCCCAACGGGGACAGGGATTTCTCCTTCTATCGCAATCCCGGCGCGGACATGATGCTGCGGGCTGAGGAGCTGCCCCGGGACATGCTGCAAAACTGCCGCATCTTCCACTTCGGTACCCTGTCCATGACCCACGAGGGCGTGCGGGAGGCAACGCATCAGGCCGTCGCCATGGCCAAAAAGGCCGGCGCGCTGATCTCTTTCGACCCCAACTATCGCCCGCCCCTGTGGGATACGGAAGCGCACGCAAGGGAGGCCATGGCCTGGGGCCTCAGCCAGTGCGACATTCTCAAGATCGCGGACAACGAACTGTTGTTCCTGACGGGCGAATCCGACTTTGATCAGGGCGCGGCCATCCTCCAACGGTGGTTCCCGAACATCCGCCTGCTGAACGTCACCGCCGGACCCGACGGCAGCTATTCCTACTGCTGCGGCCATCGGATCTACGTCCCGGCCTTCCGCCTGGGCGGCACCATCGAGACCACCGGCGCCGGGGACACCTTCTGCGCCTGCGTGCTCCACGACGTGCTGAACAACGGCCTGAACGATCGGAGTGAGGAGAGCCTTGAAGCCATGTTGCGCTTCGCCAACGCTGCGGCGTATCTCGTCACCACCAAGAAGGGCGCTATCCGCTCCATGCCCTCTAAACAAGATATTCAAACTCTTTTTTCATGACGGTCCCTCCTGGCAACGCCCCGCTGCACATCCTGTAGCGGGGCGTTGCCATCTATAGTATACTGGAACAGGATTTGATAGCAAACAACTTCATCTCGTTCAGACCGAAAAACAATTTATCTATTTTTGTATCAAGTTGGGTGAAGATGAAGAAATCACAAAGCAGCTTGAGGACAAGGGATTTGATGCTTCGTTTGTAGGACGGAACAAACAGTACGAAATACGATTTGACAGTTATTCAAAATATGAAAAGCATCAAGAGTTCATTCGTTCGTTGGTACAGATGGCAAAAGACCAGAAGATAGTGGATTGATTGCAAACACTTTTTGATATAGCTTTTTACGGCGCATCGGGTAACCGGTGCGGTGTTTCTTGTATAGAATAAGATATGCGAGAAATTGCTTTGTGCGAAAACCGGGAAGCAAAACGTATTGAAAAGTGTGTTTATGAGAACATATTTTCTGTTGAAAAGTGTGAAGATCGGTTTTCCTCTTGAATTATAGTGCCCCTGCCGGAATGCATATTCATCTAAAAAGCGGGATGGCGGTTCGATCATACCCAAAGCCGTGATTTCAAAGTGTCGTAATTTTGTCGTCAAACCGCGAAAATGAGTGATTTGCACATAGGATGGAAAAGGAAAAAGCCCCAGAATTGGGGCTTTTTTATGGTTGCGGGGGGAGGACTTGAACCTCCGACCTCCGGGTTATGAGCCCGACGAGCTACCGACTGCTCTACCCCGCGACGAATAGCTTCCCTGAGGAAGTATAAGGGAGTATATCAGCAAAGCGCGGGTTTGTCAAGAGGCGAAACGGGGGAAAATGGGGCAGATCGCGGGGGCGGCCGCCGCGGCTTGAAAAAGAGCGCCAGGCGCGGTATACTGCTGGAAAGAGGAAGGGGGTGGAGCCATGGAGTTCGGCATGCCGACGCTGATCGAGAATAGGACGCTGGAGGACAACGTGGCCATGTGCGCCGGGCTGGGCCTGAGCTTCGTGGAGCTCAACATGAACTTCCCGGAGTACCAGGTGGCGCGGCTGGAGCAGACGGACGAGCTGCTGCGGCTGGGAGAGCAGGCGGGCGTCTATTTCACCATCCACCTGGACGAAAATCTGAACGTAGCGGACTTCAATCCCCTGGTGGTGGAGGCGTATCGTGAGACCGTGCGCCGGACCGTGGCGGTGGCCAAGGCGCTGCTGCCTCTTAGGGACCGGTTTGGGAACAGCGCCCAGCCCCTGACGCTGAATATGCACATGCACCACGGCATCCACATCACCCTGCCGGATCGGAAGGTGCAGATGTACGACCGGGATTTCGACGCCTATATGGCGTCCTTCGCCGCCTTCCGGTCCCTGTGCGAGGCATGGATCGGGGACAGCCCCCTGCGCATCGTCATCGAGAACACGGACGGCTTCCGCGCCTACGAGCGGCGGGCCATCGAATACCTGCTCCAAAGCCCCGTCTTCGGCCTGACCTGGGACATCGGCCATTCCAAGGCCACCGGCGAGCGGGACGTGCCCTTCCTTCTTGCCCATGAGGATAGGCTGCTCCACTTCCACATCCACGACGGCACCGAGACCCCGCCCCGGAACCACTTGGCCCTGGGCGACGGCGATATCGACCTAAATGCCCGCCTTGCCCTGGCCCGCCGCTTAGGCGTCCGCTGCGTCTTGGAGACCAAGACTGTGGAGGCCCTGAAGCGGTCCGTGGGGTGGCTGGAGACCAATGATTTCATTAAACAGGAGGTATGACCATGGACAAGATGAGCATGGAGGAGCTGGGCTACTTCCTCTATATGGAGGAGATGGAGCGACAGCAGCAGGAGGAGGCGCAGGCGGCCCAGGACGGGGCGGAAGGCGACGGGGAGGACGAATGACGCAAGGCGGCAGGGACATGGCAGAGGAAAGCTTGGAGAGGTCAGGCAAAAAGCTGGAGGAAATGGGGGCTTTTTTCGACGCCCGCCTGCAGGGGTATGAGGATCACCAGCTGACGAGCATCGCGTCGGCTCGGGAGTTCTATCCCTTTACGGCGGCCTGCCTGCCGCAGACGGACGGTGCGAGGATCCTAGATCTGGGGTGCGGCACGGGGTTGGAGCTGGGGTACTACTTTGAAACCGTCCCCACGGCGAAGGTCACCGGCATCGACTTGGCGCCGGGGATGCTGGACGAGCTGCGCCGCAAGTTCCCCGACAAGGCGTTGACCCTGGTGCAGGGCTCCTATTTCGACGTCCCGCTGGGGGAGGGCGCCTTCGACGCCGCCGTGTCCGTGGAATCGCTGCATCACTTCACCAAGGAAGAGAAGGTCCCCCTATACGAAAAAGTCCGCCAGGCGCTGAAGCCAGGCGGCTACTTTATCCTGACGGATTATTTTGCCGCGTCCGATGAGGAGGAGCGTTTCCGGCGCGCGGAGTATCTTCGCCTCAAAGCGGAGCAGGGCATCCGGGACGAGGAGATGTATCACTACGATACGCCCCTTATCGTCCAACATGAAACGGAGGCCTTGCTGTCCGCCGGCTTTTCCTCCGTCCAGATCCTGAACAGCTGGGACCCCACCCATACGCTGAAAGCCCAGAGATAAACGCCGGACCTCAGCTTGTCAAAAAACATTTTGGCAAGCTGACCAGGCGGCCAAGAAAGCGCGTCAGAAGCCGTGTTCTTCGACCCGAAGCTGTAGTAACCTACCGCGAGAGGTCGAAAACACGGCTAATTTGCGGCAATCGGATAAAGGAAATGGCGGTACGCCATTTCTACCTGCCAGTAGAAAACAATATCATTTTTGCCGCAAATGGTCTGGCGCCTGTATCGGTCGCCTGCGATTGTGAATGGTTTGTGTATTCCTGCGAGCGTCGGTTGACTTTCGACACAAAGCATAATAAAGTGGTATCAGGAGGATAGCTCATGAATGTGTTGTTCTTTCTGAAGCCGAAGCAGGAGGTGTGCGTGCTGCACAAGAACTATACCCTCCGACAGGGTATAGAGAAGCTTCGGCAGTACGGCTTTGCGGCGGTCCCCGTCATCGACGACGAGGGCCAGTATTGCGGCACCGTCACCGAGGGCGACCTCCTCCGGCAGGTGCTCCAGCATGAGAACAAGGCGGAGTGGGAGCAGATACCCCTCCGGGAGGCCATGCGGACGGACGTGAAGAAGCCCGTGAACGTGATGGCGGATATGGACGAACTGCTGTCCGTGGCCGTGACGCAGAACTTCGTGCCGGTGGTGGACGATCGGGGCATGTTCATCGGCATCGTCACCCGGCAGGACATCATGCGGTACTTCGCCCGGGAGTTCAAGGCCCTGGAACAGCAGAAGGCGGAGGGCTGAGCATGGCCATGGAGGGCGTGGAACAGCCCGAATTACTGGAGATCAACGAGACTTTGCGGCTGCGCCGGTACGATGGGGCAGCCGATTTTGCGTTCGCATGGTATCAGGACCCGGAGCTCGTGTACCTGGTGGACGGGGTGAAAAGGCCCTACGACCGGGAGACGCTGTACAACATGTACAATTATCTGGATCAGCACGGGGAGCTCTATTTCATCGAAGCCAGGGCGGGGGAGGGCTTCGCGCCCATCGGGGACGTGGCATTCTCTCGAACGGACCTGCCCATCGTCATCGGCGTGCCGGAGTACCGGGGCCGGGGCGTGGGGCGGCAGGTGATATTGGCCCTCATGGACCGGGGGCGACAGCTGGGCTTTCCCGCCCTGGGCGTACGGGAGATTTACGATTTCAACACCGCCTCCATCCGCTGCTTCACGGCCTGCGGGTTCGCGCCTATGGCGCGGACGGACAAGGGCTGGCGGTACGAGGCAAAGCTGTAAACGGGGGAAAAGGATATGGCGTGGGTGTTCATGGACCTGGAGATGAAGCCGGTGGACAAGCAGTTCCGCCGCCAGTGGGACCTGTGTCGGCAGGAGGTCATCGAGTTCGGGGCCGTGAAGCTGGGGGAGGACCTTCGTGAGGTCGACAGCTTCCGGGCCCTGGTGAAGCCCGCCTATGGGGAGATACCTCCCCGGTACGCCAGGCTCACCGGCATCACCAACGACATGGTGGCGGACGCCGCGGGGTTCGAGACGGTATTAAAGGACTTTGCCGCCTGGTGCGAGGACGCGGAGACGGTCTACGCCTGGAGCGGCAGCGATCTGGACCAGCTCCGGGGCGAGGTGAGGATGAAGGAGCTAAGCTTCCCCCTGGACCGGCTGGCGGACAAGTGGGCCGACTTCCAAAAGATCTTCACCCGAGCCGTGGGCCTGAAGCGGGAGCTGTCCTTGGAGCAGGCGGTGAACATCGCCGACATCAGCTTCGAAGGCCACCAGCACGACGCCCTGTGGGACGCCCGGAACACCGCCGAGCTCTACCGCATCTACCGGGACGAGAAGCGCTTCAACGCGGTCATCGGCCCCCTCAGGGAGGCGGTGAACCCCAAGAAACAAACCTCCTTTACCCTGGCGGACGCCCTGGGCGACGCTCTCAAGGGACTGGACCTGCCGGAAGCATGAAGCGCGTGATCCACATCTTCGGGGCCTCGGGCTCCGGCACCAGCACCCTGGGACGGGCTGTGGCGGACAGGGCCGGCTTCCGGTTCCTGGACACCGACGACTACTACTGGCTGCCCGCGGAGCCCATGTATACCCTGAAGCGGCCCATATCGGAGCGGCTGGCGCTGATGGAACGGGATTTGGACGAGGCGGAGGACGCGGTCCTCTCCGGCTCCCTGGTGGGCTGGGGCGCCCCCCTGATCCCCCGGTTCACCCTGGCGGTGCGGCTCGATACGCCTACGCCCGTGCGCATGGAGCGGCTTCGGCAGCGGGAGTACGCCCGGTACGGCGCGCGCGTCCTGCCCGGCGGGGACATGTACGACCAGAGCCAGGCGTTCCTCGATTGGGCCGCCCGCTACGACGACGGGGTCCCGCCCCTGCGGAGCCGGGCCCTCCACGACCTGTGGCAACAAAAGCTTTCCTGTCCGCTGCTCACCCTGGACGGCACCCGGCAGGTGGAGGAGCTGGTGCAGGCGGTCATGGAAAAGCTGTAAAAGACAAGAAAAAAAGCGGCTTCCCGCCGCTTTTTGCTTTACTCGATGTTTTTCAATCCCTCAAACAGCTCGTCAAAGGATTTCTTTCGGCTGCATCGCCCGAAGGACAATTCCCTGTTCTCGCCAAATTCCAGCAGAAAGCACTTGGTCAGCTCCTCCACCGTCTGCTCCAGGGTCGTGAAGAACTGCTGATAGGCGAAATCGCTGGCTGCGGAGCCCTCCTCGAAGCAGCTCGTGATCAGGGATTCGGTCACCTGATCCAGCGGGTACATCTTAAGATGCATCAGCTCGTGGACGATGACCTCCTCCAGGTTCTCCTGCTTTGGATCGACGGCGTTCAGCAGCAGGATCGCCTTCCTGTCGTCGCAGTCGATCTTGAAATCCCCGGTCTTTTGCCACGCCGGGTCCTCCACGAATTCCAGCTTCACATCCCAGGCAGGGGTGATCCGCAGTTTGCGGACGTACTTTTCAAACAGGGCGTTCGCGGCGGCTCTATCCATCGTCATTCTCCTTTGGGTGCGGAAAGATCTGTCTCTCGCTTCTCCTTCTCCGCTTCCCTTTGGGCCAGATCGTTGGTGTCTATGGAGCCCCGGAAGACCACGAAGGTGTCGAAGAGATACTCGGTGACGAAGTTGATCACCATGTTGAGGAAGGTCACCAGATATTCGTTCCAGCCCACGGTGTCCGTGAGATACTTCTCGAGCAGGGTGGAGAGGGGCGTGAACACCGCGTAGTAGGCCGCCACCTTCAGCATGGCCACGGGTACGTTGTTGGCGGCCCGGAAGGTGAAGCGCCGATTCAGGGTGAAGTTCCAGATCACGGAGAGGACCAGGGCGATGAGGTAGGACACCCAGTAGGGCAGGTGAAGGAGCTCGTTGAGCAGGGTGAAGCTGAGGATCTGGATGGCCCCCGCCGAGATGGAGAACAGCAAAAACTTCAGGGAACGGATCAGTTCCTTCCTTTTCTCGCTTTGCATGGCATGTGCCTCCTATGCGCGTTCAGGGCAAGGGCTCCTCGGGCGCGCCCGTCTCGGGGGCGTAGACCCGCAGGGCCTGCCGGTGGTTCTGGATGTGGACCAGGGTGGAGCCCTTCTGATACTCCCCGTCCAGCGTCCAGTCGAAGGGGTTCTCCGCCTCGATGGTGATCTCGCTGGCGTGGAAGAAGGTGATCTGCTGGGAGATGAAGTCCCCGGAGAGGACGGAGTAGACCGTGTCGGAAAGCTCCGGCAGGGTGGTCAAGTTCTCGATGAGCACCACCTCGAACTTCCCGTCGTCGGTGACCACGGCCCCCTCGGGCAGGCTCACCACCCCGGACACGGAGGTGTTGTTGGTGATGGCCCCGAAGATGTAGTCCCCCTCGTAGGTCTGGCCGTTGGCGGTGACCTTCAGATGCTCCGCCTTGATCCGGGGCAACTCCCGCATCACGTCCAGGAAGTAGGCGGGTCGCCCCAGGGCGTTCTTCAGGTCCTGGCTCGTGACGTAGGAGGTGGCGATGAAGGCGCCGAAGGCCGCCACGTACACGAACAGCTTGCCGTTGAAGGTGCCGCAGTCCACCGCCTTCTCCTGGTCCGAGGCCGCGTCCCGGGCGGCGGCCACCAGATCGGAGGAGAGCCCGTGGAGGGCGCCGAAGTCGTTGGAGGACCCGGCAGGGACGTAGCCGATGGCCATGTCCTTCCCGCACTGCTTGATGCCGGCCACCACCTGGGCGAAGGTGCCGTCGCCGCCCAGGCACACCACCCGGTCGTAGTCGGCCCCGCAGAGGGCGGCGTACCGCTCCGCGTCGTCGGGGCTCTGGGTCAGATACGTGGTCACCAGATACCCGGCCTCCATGAACTGCTGGATCATCTCCGGGAAGTAGCGCTTGTAGATTTTGCGCCCGGCCACCGGGTTCACGATGAACAGCAGCTTCTTGCTGTCCTTGTCCAAACGGACCTTTTTCTTCATATCACATGACCCCCGCGATTCTCAAACAAAGATAGGCCAAAGGGATGGAAAACACCATGCTGTCGAACTTGTCCATGATCCCGCCGTGGGGCCCCAACAGGTTCGAAAAATCCTTGGCCCCGGCGGCCCGCTTCACCAGCGAAGCGGCCAGATCCCCCAGCTGCCCCCAGCTGGAGCAGACGAGGCAAACGAGCATCCAGGCCCAGAGGGACAGGGGACAGCCGCCCCGGAACAGGGCCCAGCACAAAAGGCCCGTAGGCAGGGCTGCCACAGCGCCGGCCAGGCACCCCTCCCAGGTCTTGTGGGGGCTCACCGGGGTGGACAGGCGATGCTTGCCCCACTGCTTCCCCACGATCAAGGCCGCCGAGTCGCAGATCCAGGCCGTGAGCTGTCCCACGGCGAAGGGCCAGAGCCAGCGCTCCAGCTGGCTCATATAGAGCAGCAGCCCGAACAGGCTCCCCGGATACACCAGCACCGTCAGCGCCCGAAGGGCTTCCTGCCCATGCCCCTCCCGGTAGGCGAGGGCGCCCAGGGCCAGAACGATTTGGGCGGCGGCGAAGAAGGCCACGGCGTACCAGAACGGCTTCCCATGGAAGAAGCTCAGGGTGCCACAGGCCAGCACGAAGAGGAGGGGGAGGGCCCCGTAGGTCCAAGGCCCCTTCTTCGACAGGATGGCCCAGGTCTCCCCGGTGGCGGCGAGGCCGCAGAGGAGCAGGAAAAGGAGCCGGGGCACGGGCCCCCACAGGCAGCACAGCAGCGTCAGCGCCACCATGCCGATGGCGATGGGTACCCGACGTTTCACCATGACCGTTTCGCCTCTTTTCCTTCGGAAGATATGCACAGCCCCAGGGCCGCCGCCAGGATGCTCTCCACCACCTGATCCGCGGCAGCCAGGGCGGCGGGGGAGGCATCCCGGGGGACGATGAACCGGCCCGCATAGGGCCGCAGGGACAGGTCGTTGTCGTCGTTGCCGAAGGCCGCGATGGCCTCTTTAGGCACGTTCAGCTGCTTCGCCAAAAACTGAAGGGCGCTGCCCTTGCTGACGCCCCGGACGGTGATCTCCGTCATCCGGTTGGAGCCCGAGACGGTGAACCGACCGTCGGCTTCCGCCTGGGCTCGAAATGTGCGTTCCTCTTCCGCACGGGCGGGGATACAGATCACCTTCTCCGCCCCGGCGTCGGGACGCGCCAGGTAGTCGCCCCAGCCCTCCACGGTCCGGGTGTGAAGGGGGTACATGTAGTATCGCCAAAAGTACTTCTTCGTGTCGCTGAGCCAGTCGGTCTTGGGCCGCTGCAAAGGCGCCTGCCGAGACAGGAAGGTGGTGCTGCCGATGTTCACGGAATACCGGCAGCCGAACCGGTCCCCCAGCTCCATCAACGCTTTCAGCTCCGCCTTGGACAGGGTCTTCTCCTGCAGGGGCGACCCGCCGGCCGGGGCCACCAGGGCCCCGTTGGAGCAAATGAGGTAGTCCACCAGCCGGGGGCTTTTCAGCCGCGGAGGCACGGTGCCCCGGTGCCGCCCCGTGGCGATGACCACCCGGACGCCGCTTTTGCGCAGGGTCCGCAGCATCCGAACGGCTTCCCCGGTCAGGGCCCCGTGCTGAAGGAGCGTCCCGTCCAGGTCGAACACGGCCATCTGAACGCCCGTCACGAGGCTTGCTCCTTTCCTGGGACGGCGGCCGCTCTGGACTTGATAAAGTAGTTGGCGTAGAGGGCCAGCGTGACCAGCATCACGATGGCGCACAGGATCAGCATGCCGTTGATCCAGCTCTCCGGTATCTTGGGGAAGGCGAACATGACCATGAGGCAGGTGGTGGTGATGACGGTGCAGGCCTTGCCGTACCACCGGGCGCTGAAGGCCTGGCCGGTCTGCTTCATGGACCGGGCGCCGATATACGCCTGGGTCAGCTCCTTCACGGCCATGAGCCCGAACAGCAGGAACAGCTGGGGGTGGTTCCGGGCCACGCAGATGGCGGCGGCCCCCTGGGTCAGCTTGTCCGCCAGGGGGTCCAGCATCTTCCCCAGGTCCGTCACCATATCGAACCGGCGGGCGATCTGCCCGTCCAGGATGTCGGAGGCGGCGGAGACGCCGAACACGATGAGGGCGGCCAGGGTCCGGCCCTTCCAATAGAGGGCTACCAGCAGGGGTATGAGCAGCAGCCGAAACAGGCTGATGAGGTTGGGGATGCTCCATATCTGACGGCGATCTTTCACGGGAACAGAGGACTCCTTGCTTCTACTATACTTATCCTGTAGTATACACGCAACCCGGGGGAAAAGCAAACCGCCGGGGCCTTTTTCCCCGCCGGAAAAAGTGAATAATTGGAAAACAAGGCCCCACGCCGCAGGAGCGTGGGGCCGTCTATGTTGAAATCAGGTCAGATGCTTTCCGGCACCTTGGCCCACACCTGGTCCTTGAGCTCCTGGATGAGGGCCAGGATCCGGGCGGGCGCGTCGGCGAGGGCCACGTCCTCCTTCACGGACTTGTCCCGGGTGACGAGCTCGACGACCCCGCGGCCCAGTGTCTTGGGACTGACGATGACGCGCACCGGGCAGCCGAACAGGTCCGCGTCGGAGAACATGAACCCGGCGGACACGGCCCGATCGTCCAGCAGCACCTCCGCACCGGCCCTATCCAGGGCGTCGTAGAGCTGAGGGCGCAGATCTCCACCTCCCAGGGGGCGATGGTGATGGGCCAGATGGGGCCGTACTGGTCGTGCTTCTCCTCGCAGACGGAGGCCATGAGCCGGCCCACGCCGATGCCGTAGCAGCCCATGATGGGGTTGACCCGGTTGCCGTTCTCGTCGTCATAGGTCATGCCCATGGCTTCGGTGTACCGGCGGCCCAGCTGGAAGATGTTGCCCACCTCGATGCCCCGGCGGATCTGGATGCTGTGCTTATGGCAGCTGGGGCATTCGCCGCCAGCCTGAGCCTTGCCCAGATCCACGTACACGGTGTCCGCGGGCAGGTCCCGGGCGGGGTTAAAGCCCGTCAGGTGGTAGGCCTCCTTGTTGGCGCCGCAGATAAGGTTGGTGGCGCCCACCAGGGACCGGTCGAAGAGGACCGTGGCCTTGGCGGCGAGGCCCACGGGGCCGATGTTCCCGGCGCAGAGGTTGGCGTTCTCGATGTCCACGGCGGGGTGGACGGCCGCCTTCAGGTAGTTGGTGAGCTTGGTCTCGTTCACCTCGATGTCGCCCCGGGTGAAGATGAGCACGAAGCTGTCGTCGGCGTTGCGCTGGTAGACCACGGCCTTGCAGGACTTCTCAGGCTTGCTGCCCAGGAGGGTGCACACGTCCTCGATGGTCTTGGCTTCCCCGGTGTACACGGTCTCCAGGGGCTTTTGCACCGCGTCCGCCTCGTTGTGGAGGTGTCCTCGCCGATGTCGGTGAGGAGCATGAACTCGTGGCTCACCTTGCCGCCCATCATGCCGGAGTCGGACTTGACGGCGATGACCTCGGGGATGCCCGCCCGGGCGTAGATGCGCTCGTAGGCCCGGTAGCACCGGTCGTAGTACTTCTCCAGGTCCGCCTGGGAGGTGTGGAAGGAGTAGGCGTCCTTCATGGTGAACTCCCGGACGCGGATGAGGCCGCCCCGGGCCCGGGGCTCGTCCCTGAACTTGGTCTGGATCTGATAGATCATGAAGGGGTACTTCTGGTAGGTCCCCGCGATGTTGTTGGCCATGTGGACGGCGGCCTCCTCGTGGGTCATGCCGAGGCACATGTCCGCCCCGGACCGATCCTTGAAGCGAAGCAGCTCGCTACCGATGCTGTCCCAGCGGCCCGAGGACTGCCAGAGGCTGGCGGGCATGGCCACGGGGAAGAGGACCTCCTGGCCGTCGATCCGGTCCATCTCCTCCCGGAGGATCTTCTCGATCTTGCGCTGGATGCGCGTAGCGGGGGGCAGCAGGGAATAGATGCCGTTGCCCACCTGCTTCATATATCCGCCCCGGGTCATCAGGTTCTGGCTCTCGATGTCCGCGACCCGGTCCTTGTACCGTTCGCCCAAAAGTTGGCTGACTTTCATGGTGTGATTCTCCTGTTTCGTATTTACGTATTGATCATTATACCATACAATTTCAGGATTGAAAGACCCAAACCGATTTTTGTGTACAGAATTCAAAACATACGCTATAATGGGACCATGTGGAAGAAACGACTTATGCTGACGACCCTGTCGGCCCTGCTGCTCTTGGGCTGCCGGAGCGCGCCCTCCGAACCGGAGGCGGCCCCCGCGGCTGCGGACGCCCCTGCGCCCACCCTCACCGCCGCCCCTGCTAAAGCCCAGGAGGCGGTGATCGCCGCGCCGCAAGCCCAGGCCACCGTGACGCCCGCGCCCACCCCGGAACCGACGCCCACGCCGACCCCGGTGCCCACGGCCACGCCGGTGCCCACGGCCACCCCGGACCCCTACGAGGGGCAGAAGCGGGTGAACCACAAGAAGGACGATCGGTTCTTCTATGTGACCTTGACCGACGAGCTGAAGGCGCGGATCACGGGCATGAGCTACCCGGCCGAGGGGGAGCCCTGCCGGGTGAGCTACGACGACCTTCGCTACGTGCGGATCCTGTACATCGATTTCGACGGCGCGGAGCAGGAGGGGGAGCTGATGGTCCATCGGCGGGTGGCCAACGACGTGATCGACATCTTCTACAAGCTCTACAAAAAGCAGTACCCCCTGGCCTCCGTGAAGCTGGTGGACGACTTCGGCCAGCCCGGGGACGACGGCAACTCCATGCGGGCCAACAACACCTCCGCCTTCTGTTACCGGCAGGTCACCGGCGCCGCCCATCTGTCCTGGCACAGCTTCGGGGCGGCCATCGACGTCAACCCCCTCCAGAACCCCTACATGAACAAGGGCCGGGTGTCCCCGGAGGAGGCGCGGGAGTATTTGGACCGGAAGGACAAGCGGCCCCATATGATCGATCACAGCGACTACTGCTACAAGGTCTTCATCGCCCACGGCTGGAAGTGGGGCGGCGATTGGAACGGGGACAAGGATTACCAGCACTTCTATAAGGAATTGAGCGGCATACAGCGATGAACGACAGCACACGACAGGCGGCCGTCCGCTTTCTGGAGCGGGATCATATGTGGCATGTGGACATGCTGGAAGCCCTCCGGCGGGACCGGGGGCAGGTGGTCTATTTCGAAGGGGATACGGTGCTCGTCCAGCGCCGGGAGACGCCGGGCTTCTATCTGCTGACCGCGGGGAGCCCGGAGGCGGCGGAAGCGGCCTTCCAGGGGCGGCCAGCGCCCCGGCTCGTGACGGCCCGGGGGCCGGGGGTCCCCGAGATGCTGCGGGACCGGTTCGGCTTGCAGCTCAGCGATCCCTGCTGCAACGCCGCGTATCTCAAGGGGGAGAAGCTTTCCTGGGACTGCCCCGGCCTGATCATCCGGCCCTACCGGGTGGAGGAGCTGCCGGCGTTCCTGGCCCACTACGACATCGAGGACGAGGCGGAGGCCCGGGTGCATATCGAGAAGGGGGAGCTGTTCGCCGGGGAGTACGAGGGGGAGCTGGCAGGGTTTATCGGCCTCCACGACGACGGGTCCATGGGCCTGTTGGAGGTGTTCCCCGAGTACCGGAAGCTGGGGATCGGCCGGGCGCTGGAGATCTTCCTCATCGACTTCTGCCTGGATCGGGGCTGGATCCCCTACGGCCAGGTGTTCTTCGACAACGAGAAGTCCTTTTCCCTCCAATCCCACCTGGGCATGACCGTGGACCGCACCAAGCTCCTCCGCTGGTGTATTAGATAAGGTGTTTATTGAAAGCATGCAGCTTTTCTTGTAAGAAAAGCTGCCCAAAAGAACGCAAATGGGAAGTATGGCTTGCGCTGCACTTTCCATTATTCTTCCTAAGCTTTTCTTTTTGGGCGACTTTTTCTTTTCACCGAAAAGAAAAAGTCGCAAAGAAAAAAGCAAAAAGGTCTACTGACAGAACGCCCGGTAGATGGCCCGCACCGCGTTCTCGAAGTCCCGCTGGTCCACGCCCACGATCAGGTTCATCTCCTTGGGGCTCTGGTCGATGATCCGGGAGCTGACCCCCGCCTCAGACAGGGCCGTGAACAGCCGGGCGGCCACGCCCAAAGTCCGTGCCATGCCATGGCCCACGGTGGCGATGAGGGCGATGGAGCTGGCGATCTCCACGGTGTCCGGCTTCAGCTCCGTCCGGATCTCGTGGTACAGCTGGTCCATCTTGCCCTTTATGTCCGCGTCGTTCAGGACCACGGTCAAATTGTCGATGCCGCAGGGCATGCTTTCGAAGCTGATGTCGTGCCGGTCCAGTATCTTCAGCAGCCCGTACCCAAACCCCACCTGCTTGTGCAGGTTTTCCTTGGTGAGGGTGATCATGGTGAACCCCTTGCGCCCCGAGATGCCCGCCACCAGGCCATCCTCAAGGCGATCAACGCCCGGCAGCCCAGCT
>ONNZ01000037.1 GCA_900319345.1 uncultured Eubacteriales bacterium | reverse complement strand
CGGAGCCCCTGGACGACCTCGAGCTGAAGTTTCTGGAGCGCGTGGCGACGGACGCGTCCGGCCTCGCCCACGGCGACGAGGTGCGCCGCCAGGACAAGCACATCGCGCAGGCGCTGCAGACCGGCATGCGCAACGAGCTGCAGCGCGTGCCCGGCATATCCGCGGACGGCATCTACTCGTCCGCGACGCAGGCGGCCGTCATCGGCGGTGACTTCTACGACCTCATACGCCTTCCGAACGACCGTGCCTGCGTGATCATGGGCGACGTGTCCGGCAAGGGGGTGGAGGCCGCCTCGGTCAGCGCCGCCGTCAAGACGGCACTCGGCGCGTACAGCTGGCAGGGACTTGCCCCGGCGCACATGGTAAGGCTCCTCAACGAGTTCCTCCTGGGCTTCTCTAGGCTCGAGACGTTCGCGACGCTGTTTGTGGGCATGGTGGACCTGCGCGGCGGCAGGCTGACGTACTGCAGCGCCGGACACCCGCCCGCGTTTTTGGTGAGGGCGTCCACGGGCGCGATCGAGGCGTTGGACGTGCAGTCGGGCGTGGTGGGCGCGTTCCACGAGATGACGTATCGCAACGGGCGCGTGAGCCTGGGCGCGGGCGACGTGCTGCTGCTGTACACGGCGCCCCGGGAAGCCACACCCTCCCAGACGGAGAATCGGATGCTGGAGCCCTTCCCCCAGCTGGACGCTGAGCACGTGCTGTCGGGAGAGTTTTCCTCCGCCTTCGAACGATATCTTTCCGATCGCTTCTTCCAGCGGGACCGCTGGATCGCCCTTTCTAAGGCCCTCCAGGAGCGGCTTTCCCTCCTTTCCGGCGCGGATCGGGTGAAGCTGGCGGCCATGGACGCGGCCATCGACGAGCCCGAGCCAGCCCCTGCCACCCCGGGACCCACCGCCGCGCCTGCGTCCACGCCCGTCCCGGCCACCCCTGCGCCGACCCCCACGGCCACGCCCGAGGCCACGGACCCCCCCGCCACCCCCGAGCCGACCCCAGCTCCCGCGGAGGAACAGCCGCGCTCGTCTTTGACGCTCCTTTCCCATACCCCGACGCCGGGCAGCGGGCGGACCCCGCTCCACGATTACGACGTGACGAAGGACACCGAGCGGCAGGATGCCGCGGCGGTGAAGCTGGTGGCCGCCGACGGCAGCGAGAAGGAGATCGCCCAGTATAAGAAATGGTACATCCGCCACAGCGCCAGCCAGTTCAACCGGTTGGCGGCGCTGCTGCCCGAGGGCGGCCACATGTACGTGGCCATGGCCCAGCGGGGGGAGCATGTGATCCAGTACAGCATGGCCCTCGACAAGTACACCGCCTACGTGAGCGAGGTGGAGGACTATTTGGAGCCCCTGCTGGACGAGCGCATCACCGTCTTCCGCACCATGGACATCCTGGAGCCCCACATCCGGGCCGGGGAGTACGTGTACTATATGACCGACCACCACTGGACCGTTCGGGGAGCCTATTACGTCCACAAGGCCATGGTGGAGGCCCAGGGCCTTCAGGCTGTGCCCCTGGAGGACTTCAAGATCGCCCGGCAGCCGGGGTACTATCTGGGCCAGAACTACAGCATCGTGGCCGGGCTCCTGCCCAAGGGCGCCAAGGACTATGTGGAGCTGGTGGAGCCCCGCATCCCCTACACCTTCTATCGGGTCAAAAACATCACCGAGCTCACCGAGTACCCGCTGAACGATCCCAATTCCAGCGGATATCAGGCCATCCTTTGGCTGAACATGCGCCCCTGGAAGATGATCCGCAGCTACGAGAACACGGGCCGGAAGATGCTGCTGGTCTGCGACTCCCAGGGCATGGCCTTCGCCCCCTACATGGCCTGCTACTATGACGAGGTCCATGTGGTCCGCCCCCACGAGACCTACTATTCCGTGGAACAGGCCGGGGGGACCATCAAGGCGTACATGGATCACTACGGCATCGACGATATCTACGTGATCCAATCCAATTTCTTTACTTTTGACCTGTATCGGGACACCCTGGACAGGTCCATAGGAGACGGACGATGAAGAAGAAGGGCCGCACCGCCTTCCCATACGCGCTGCTGAGGACAGAGGTCGTGCTGTTCCTGGTGCTGCTCGCCTTGGCCGTGGCGGCCATCGCCCAGTACCCCCGGCTGTGCCTGTCCCTGGGCCAGAGGGCCCTGCAGGCGGGGGAGGAGGAGAAGGCTGTCCGGCTCCTGGAGCGGGCCGACAGCGAGGAAGCAACGGCCTTGCTCCGCTCCATCCGCACGGCCCAGGCGGAGCGTTTGATCGACGAGGGAGATTACGAGGAAGCCCAGGCTTTGCTGGCGGAGCTGTCCGTCACCGATCCCGATGACGCGCGGGTGGCCGCCTGCCTCTACGGCCGGGCCATGGCCAGCATGGACCGGGGGGCGTATGAGGAGGCCATGGACCTGCTGTCCTCCATCCCGGGGCACCGGGACGCGGGGGAGCAGCGCCGCCGCTGCGAAAAAGCCCTGGCCCAGCAGGCATTCCAGGCTGGGGAATGGGACACGGCCCTGCTCTACGTGCGTATGAACCCCCAGGATCAGGAGATGCAGGCCATCGCCACCGCCATCCGGCGGCAGGACGCCCTGGATCGGCTGTCCTCGGAGGACCCGGAGGCGGGCCTCGCCCTGCTGCGGCAGCTGTGGCAGGAGGGGGAGGACGTGGAGGCGGACCTGCTCACGGCCCTGCGCCGCTGCTATCCGGACCTGTATCGGGATAAGGACGACGCCGTGCTCCTGCAGGAGCTGCGGCAGATGGACGAGGCGGCCTTGGAGGAGAAGGATCAACGGCTGGAGAAGCAGCTGTCTCTGCCCAAAGGCGTGCTGGCCCTGGGCAACGAGCATACGGTGCTGCTGAAGCAGGACGGGACCGTGCTGGCCTGCGGGGACGACCGCTTCGGCCAGTGCGACGTAGGGTCCTGGACGGACGTGGTGGCCGTGGCGGCGGGCGCGTACCATACCCTGGGCCTCCGCTCGGACGGCACGGTGCTGTCCGCCGGGGACAACAGCCGGGGCCAGTGCGACGTTGGCGGCATCCGCGGCGCGGTGGAGATCGTCGCCCACGGCTTCGATACCGCCGTGCGCTGCGAGGACGGGACCGTCCTCTGCCGGGGCGCTCACGACTACGCCGCCCTTGCGGCGGATTGGCAGCAGATCAGCGCCCTGTCCCTGGGCGGATACGCCCTGCTGGGGCTCACGGAGACGGGTACGGCCCTCTCCACGGAGCCGGCCTTCCTCACAGAGGACTTTCGCAACCTTATAGCTTTGGACGCCGCCGGCACCTTCGCCGCAGGCGTCACGGAGGAGGGACGGGTGGTCACCTCCGCCCTCTGGCAGCCGGATTGGGAGGGCATGGTGGCCGTCAGCGCAGCCCAGAACGGCGTCATGGCCCTGAAGGAGGATGGGACGGTCCATTTCCTGCTCCGGGAGCCGGGGGACTATGGCCCCATACTGATGAGGGATGACGTCGTCGCCATCGCTTTCTCCGGCCGTCACGCGGCCGCCCTGCTGCAGGATGGGACGCTGCTGGTCTGCGGCGACGACAGCGCCGGGCAATGCGCCCTTTCCGGCGCCAGCCGATGAGGCCGGGCATAGAAATTTCTTCCGATTTGTCGGAAATATTTGTTGACACAGCCACAGCCGAGCTGTATAATACTTCGGCAAGCCGCGTTGAGCCGGTTTTCTAAGTGCGGGCAAAAGCGAGCAATCGTGATTGCGCGACACCGTCTCAAGCGAGTCTGGGAAGAAGGAGGAAGCACAAACATGTACGCAATCGTTCAGACCGGTGGTAAGCAGTATAAGGCCCAGGTTGGCGACGTCATCTCCGTGGAGAAGCTGGACGCCGAAGTGGGCGCCGAGGTCACCTTCGACGTATTGCTGGTCGCAGACGGTGAGAACGTCACCGTGGGCACCCCCGTGGTAGAGGGCGTCAAGGCCACCGGCAAGGTCGTGGAGCACGGCAAGGGCAAGAAGGTCATCGTCTTCAAGTATAAGCCCAAGAAGAACATCCGCAAGAAGAACGGCCATCGTCAGCCTTTCACCAAGGTTGAGATCACGGCCATCGCCTAAGACCATGGTGCGGGTGACGGTGTTTGAGGAGCGGGGGACCCCCGTGGGGTTCGAGCTCACCGGACACGCCGATGCGGGTGCCTATGGGGAGGACATCGTGTGCGCGGGCATCTCCGCCATCACCGAGACCGCTTTGTTAGGCATCACGGATGTATTGAAATTGGACGCAGCCTGGACCCACGAAGAGGGGCATCTGCGCTGCGAACTAAACCGGGATACGTCCCCGGAGGACATGGCGAAGGCCGCCATCGTGTTCAACACCATGATCGCGGGCCTCACGTCCCTCCAGCAGGGCTATCCCAAGTCCCTCAAGTTTTCATACAGGGAGGTATGAGCTATGTTTACGATGAATCTGCAACTGTTCGCGCATAAGAAGGGCGTGGGCTCTTCCCGTAACGGCAGAGACAGCGAAAGCAAGCGTCTTGGACCCAAGAAGGCAGACGGCCAGGCCGTGCTGGCGGGGAACATCCTCGTGCGCCAGCGGGGCACCCACTTCCATCCCGGCGTCAACGTTGGGATCGGCAAGGACGATACCCTGTTTGCCAAGATCGACGGCGTGGTCAAGTTCGAGACCCGTCATCTGGGGAAGAAGACCGTTAGCGTCTACGCTGCGGAAGAGTAAGAGTAAGAGCAAGAAAGCATAAAAGCAGGAGTCTTTGGACCTCCTGCTTTTTTGTGTTATTTTGGTTAAAATCCCGGGCGCCGAATTGCCAGGGGCCGTGGGCTTTGATATACTGAACAAAAATGGATATGAGGTGACATATGGAAGAGACCATCCGCAAATTCAAAGAGCATCTACGGAAGATGGACGCCTACAACCACGCCTTCGGCGTCCTCAACTACGACTCCGAGACCGCCATGCCCAAGGGCGGCTCCGAGCACCTGGGCATGACCTACGCGGTCCTTTCCGAGGAGATGTACAAGCTCACCACCAGCCCGGAGCTGAAGGCCTGGGTGAAGGAGATATTGGCCCACAAGGACCAGGTGGACTACATCACCCGCCGGGAGGCCGAGGAGCTCCATGAGGACATGGAGCGGACCGAGAAGATCCCCATGGAGGAGTACGTGGCCTATCAGGTAGCCCAGAACGCCGCTTCCAACGCCTGGCACACCGCCAAGGTGACCGACGACTTCGCCCTCTTCGCGCCCCATCTCGAGACGCTGGTGAACTACTCCCGCAAATTCGCCGGGTACTGGGACAGCACCAAGGCCCCCTACGACGTGCTCCTCGACATGTACGAGAAGGGGCTCACCATGGCGACCCTGGATGAGTTCTTCGCGCTCCTCAGAAAGGAGCTGCTGCCCGTGGTGGAGGCCGTGGTGAAGAAGGGGCCTGTGGTGGACGACAGCTTCCTCCGCGCCCGGTTCCCCCTCGCCAAACAGCGCCAGCTCTCCGATCGGCTCATGGAGGTCATGACCATCGACCGGGACCACTGCAACATCGGCGAGGTGGAGCACCCCTTCACCACCAACTTCTCCAAGGACGACGTGCGCATCACCACCCACTACCACGAGCGGGCCTTCGCCTCCAGCATGTACTCCGTGATCCACGAGGGGGGCCACGCCCTCTATGAGCTGAACATCGGCGACGACATCAAGTATTCCCCCCTGGGCGGCGGCGCCAGCATGTCCATCCACGAGTCCCAGAGCCGGTTCTACGAGAACATCATCGGCCGCAGCGAAGCCTTCCTCAACTACGTCCTGCCCGACATCCGGAAGCTGGGGCCCAAGGCCCTGAAGAGCGTGTCCGCCCACGACTTCTATCTGGCGGTGAACAAGAGCGAGCCCAGCCTGATCCGCACGGAGGCGGACGAGCTCACCTACAGCTTCCATATCATGATCCGGTACGAGCTGGAAAAGCAGCTCATCGCCGGGACCCTGGCCGTGAAGGACCTGCCCGCTGCCTGGAACAAGCTCTATAAGGAGTACCTGGGCGTGGACGTGCCCAACGACACCCAGGGCGTGCTGCAGGACTCCCACTGGTCCGGCGGCTCCTTCGGCTACTTCCCCTCCTACGCCCTGGGCAGCGCCTACGGGGCCCAGATGCTGAAGGTCATGGAGCGGGATCTGCCCGTGTGGGAGCTGGTGGCGAAGGGGGATCTGAAACCCATCGTCGCCTGGCTCACGGAGCGCATCTACCAATACGGCCGGCTTCTCAAGCCCAACGAGCTGATCCTCAAGGCCTGCGAGGCGCCATTCGATCCCCACTGCTACGTGGACTACCTGAAGGCCAAGTATACCGAGGTGTACGGGCTTTGAGACGGGTTTTGGCGCTGCTGGTCCTGGCGTTGCTGCTGACAGGCTGCGGCGGAAAGGAGAATAGGGAAGCGACGAGGAGCGCGCCTATGATGGCGGGCATCGTCACCGCCGCGCCCACGGCCACCCCGGCGCCCACGGCGGCGCCTACGCCCACGCCCACACGTACTCCAGAACCCACACCTACGCCGGTTCCCACGCCCACGCCTCTGTTCGTCCCGAAGGAGGAGGGGAGCAACGACCTGGTCATCAACCAGGACCTGTACGAGTCCTTCACCGAGACGGAGTTCCCCCTGTCCAGCGCCCCCCTGGTGCTCATCTACCACACCCATGCGGAGGAGGCCTACCGGCAGACCCGGGGCTACGCCTACGAGGAGACGGGGGAGGGCACCTACAAGACCCTGGACAAAACCAAGTCCGTGGCGGCCCTGGGGGAGCTGCTGAAACGGGAGCTGGAGCAGCGGGGGTTCACCGTGATCCACGACGACACGGACGTGGAGCCGCCTGAGATCAAGAGCGCCTACTCCCGGTCCCTGGAGGTCATGGAGCAGTACCCGGAGGCGGTGGTCTACATCGACCTCCACCGGAACACGGCCAACGTGAAGGCCAAGAAGGACGACGTGGTCACGGTGGACGGCAAGCGCTGCGCCCGGATGTTCTTCGTGGTGGGCACCAGCATCGGCACCTACGAGGGAGAGTACGATACCCATCACGACTGGCAGAGGAACTACGCCCTGGCGAAGGCCCTCACCCTGCGCCTCCGCGCGGTGGACCCCAAGTTCGCCCTGGACATCCGCCTGAAGGTGGGCCGGTACAACCAGCACGTAAGCCCCTACTGCCTCCTCGTGGAGGTGGGCCACAACGCCAACACCTTCGACGACGCCAAAAACAGCATCCCCTATCTGGCCGACGCCCTGGCGGCTACCTTGATTATTGATAAGGAATGATTAAAAGCACGCACCTTTCTTGAAAGAAAGGTGCAAACCAAAGAACTTTAAGAAGAGGACTATGCCCTGTGCACAGCCCTCTTTTTCTTCTTGTGTTTCTCTTTTTCCGCCGCTTTTTCTCTTTACATAAAGAGAAAAAGCGGCAAAACAAACCCTACATATCCTCCGCCATCAGCCGCCTATTCATGGCGATCACGTCGTCGGGGATCACCTTCAGCTCCTTCCGGTCGTAGGTGAGGAGCCCGTTGATCTCCTCCTCCACGTCGGAGACCTGGGTGTACACCGCGGCGGAGAGCCCCTGCTCCTTGGCGGGCCGGATCTCCCTGTCGTACAGCTTCACGATCCCCGCCGTCAGCTCCTTCTCCCCGGGGAACATCTTGTACCCAAAGTCCTTCTTGGACCACCGGTGCCCCTCGATGCCGCAGGCGTACCCTCCGAACTCGGAGAGCACCGCCGCCCGGCCGCCCCGGTCCTTCTTGTACCGGAAGGCGCGGAAGTACACGTGCCGGCTGAACACGTCCCCGCCCCCCTGGTCGTGCCAGCCGGAGGCGTGGTCGATGGTCCGGGTCGTGTCCATCGCCCGGATGCGGCGGACCGCCTCCAGGGCGTCGAACTGGCCCCAGCCCTCGTTGAAGGGCACCCACATGACGATGGACGGGCAGTTGTAGAGGAGCTTCACGGTCTCCTCCAGCTCCTCGTAGTACCGAAGCCGGCTCCCCTCGCTCTTGCGGCCGAAGGCCTTGTAGCTCGAATCCACCCGGTGGGGCAGTATCCCCGCCACGGGCACAGTCACCACCCCGGGCCGGTAGGGACCGCCGCCGGAGACCATGTCCTGCCAGACCAGCATGCCCATGGTGTCGCAGAGGTAGTACCATCTGAGGGGCTCGATCTTGATGTGCTTGCGGAGCATGTTGAACCCCAGGGCCTTCATGGTCTGGATGTCGCAGACCATGGCCGCCTCCGCGGGCGCCGTGTAGAGCCCGTCGGGCCAGTAGCCCTGGTCCAGGAGCCCGTTGTGAAACAGGGGCTTGTTGTTGAGGCACAGCCGGGGCACGCCCGCCCTGTCCTTCTCCACGGAGCACTTGCGCATGCCAAAATAGCTCTCCACCCGATCCTCGCCGAAGACCACAGAGAAATTGTACAGGTACGGGTCCTCCGGGGACCAGGGCCGCATGTTCTCCACGGGCACGTGGACCGGCGTCCCGGCGGCCGCGGCATAGATCATGCCGTCCAGGTGGATGAGGCACTTGCCGGGAGCGTTGGCGTGGACCTCGATCCGCACGGCCTCCTCGTCGAAGAGGGGCGTGACCTTCAGCCCCGTGATATACTCCTCCGGCACGCTCTCCAGCCACACGGTCTGCCAGATGCCGCTCTGGGCCGTGTACCAGATGCCGCCGGGCTTGGCGCTCTGCTTGCCCCGGGCGTCCAGGTCCGACTCCGCCCCGTCGTCCTCCACCACCACCTCGATGCTGTTTTTCTCCCGCAGAAGGCCGGTGATGTCGTAGGTGAAGGGCCAGTACCCGCCCCGGTGGGTGCCGCACTCCCGGCCGTTGACGGACACGGTGGCCAACAGGTCCACCGCCCCGAAGTGGAGGAGCACCCGGCCCCGGTGGAACCCCTCGGGCAGGACGAAGCTCCTGCGGTAGATCAGCACGTCGTTGGACCCCTTCTTCCGCTGGATGCCGGAAAGCTCGCTCTCCGGGGAGAAGGGCACCAAGATGGTCTCCGGCAGCTTTTCCGGCTTCCTGTCCGCCGGGCCCATGTAGAACGCCCAGGGCCCGTTCAGGTTCAAAAAGCTGTTCCGCTTCAGCTGGGGCCGGGGATATTCCGGCAGGATGCTGTTTTCTTTGAGATGCTCGCCCCAAATGGTCCTCATGCCTTTTTCCTCCGATAGAGCCTCAAAACGGGGACGATGAGCAGCAGCACGCACACCGCCGCCGCCAGGAAGATGGCGGGGGTGGGCACGTTCTTCACCACGCCCAGGTCCTCATACACTTCGCCGCTTCGGCGGATCACCGCCGAGCCGATGAAGGGCCCGATGATCATGGGCAGGCACACGGCGAACACCATCCGCACCCCCTGGAAGTGGCCCGCCTTGTCCTTGGGCGTGTAGTCCCGGATCAGGGCGGACAGGGCGGCGGTCACCAGCATGTACCCGGACATCATGACGGCCCCGGTCACCATGACCCCCACCGTGGACCGGGCGAAGTACAGGCCCAGGAGCCCCCCGATCATGACGGCGGCGGCGGGGAGGACGAAGTTCAGCTTGCCGTATTTATCCAGGAATCGGCCCGCCAGCACGCTGACCAGCGACGCGAACAACAGCACCACCCCCAGCACGATGGCGTAGTTGTCCATGTGGAGGTAATGCTGGAAGTAGACGATGAGGTAGGGGAAGAACACCTGTACCCCGATGGAAAAGAGGGTGAACGCGAGGAGGGAGAGATACAGCTCCGGCAGGGCTTTGACGACCCGGGGCGTGAACCCGTAGAGCAGGTTCTTGCCATAGCTGTCCCGCCGGGGCTGCAGCTCGTCGCTGTCCTTCACCAGGAACAAGGACACGAGGCCCGTGGCGCTCATGAGCACGCCGAAGAACAGGAAGAAGGTGAACCAGTCCCCCTTCTGGGTCCAGCCGTCGAAGACTCCAAAGATCACCAGCATGGAGATGAGGGGCAGGATGGCGAGGACCGATTCCGCCCGGCCCCGGTTCTCCCGGGTGGTCACGTCGGTCACATAGGCGTTGAAGGCGGCGTCGTTGGCGGTGGACCCGAAGAAGGTCATGACGCAGTCCAGCACCACCACCAGGATGGGCCCGATCAGGACGCCGTTCGCGTACGCCGCCTGGAAAGCGCTGAGCCGTTCGGGCCTCGCCAGCAAGGCGAAGGCCATGACGGAGAGGCCCCACAGGATGTACCCCAGGCAGATGAAGGGCTTGCGCCTGCCCACCCGGTCGGAGAGGGCCCCCATGAGCAACGTGGTCACCGTGGCCGCGATGGCGCTCAAGGCCACCATCCAGGCGATGGCCGTGGGGTCCGGGGCGATGGCGTTGTACAGGAACACGTTGAAGTACATGTTCTCGATGGTCCAGGCGAATTGTCCCACCAGACCCACCAGGATGAGGGCGATCCAGGTACGCTTCTTCATACAGCTTTCCTCCTATAGCGCAGGATGACGCGGACGATCAGCCCCAGCAGGACGCAGACGCTGACCCACTGGGAGAAGGACAGGGGCCCGAAGCCGCCGCGGACGGCGTCGGCCCGAAAGAATTCGATGAGGAACCGGAAGGCGGCGTAGGCCCAGAGATAGACCCGCACCAGCTTCCCCCGGCTCTTCTTTCGATAGTAGAACAGGAGCAGCAGGGCGACGAACAGCAGGAAGTTGAACCCCGCTTCGATCAGCTGCACCGGCAGCCGATGCTCGAAGAACCGGGCGAAGAAAGCCCCGTCCATCTCGATCCCGTAGCAGCAGTGGCCGAAGTAGCAGCCGATCCGGGCGAACCCGTGGAAAAGGGGCACCACCAGGGCCGCCAGCCCCCAGCTGGAGGCCCGCTTGTAGAGCACGAACCGGCGGATACACAGGTCCACTGACAGGAGGAAGAACAGCATCCCCCCGTAGAACACGATGCCGCTGTCCTGAAACAGCTGCAGGAGCGTCATGGGCTGGCCCATCCGCCACAGATAGCTTCCGTAGGAGACGACCCCGAACAGCTTCGCGCCCAGGTACAGGGGCAGCAAACTCAGGGAGAAGATGGGGAACAGCACGGGCCAGTCCAGCTTTTCCCGGACGCCGATGGTCACGGCGCAGCCCGCCGCCGCCAGCAGCCCCACCGTGGCCATGCCCCCATAGGATATGATGTAGGCAAATACCCGTTCCATCGCATTCGTCCCCCGTACCTTTTAGTATACTACGCCGCCCCCGCCCCTGACAAGGGGCCGGGTGAAGGTGCGCCGGATCATCAAATGCAAAAATGTGCAAACACGTTTCGGGGGTTGAATCATATATCATATTTTGCTATACTACTTTCAAATGGTCCTATGGAGGAAAAGAGCATGAATCTGCAATACTATTTCAACTACGTGACCATCGTGGAGGAGGGGAGTTTGACGGCCGCCTCCCGGAAGCTCCATATCGCCCAGCCTGCGCTGAGCAACCAGATCAAGGCCATGGAGCAGAAGTATGGCACCCGGCTCTTCTTCCGGGGCGCCCGGCGGTTGGAGCTTACCGACGCCGGCATGATCCTCTATCAAAAGGCCAAGCGTATGTGCGAGATCGAGCAGGCGGCCAAGAACGAGATCGCCAGCGGCTTCTCCGGCCAGAAGGGCATGCTGCGGGTGGGCGTCACGCCCTCCGTCTCCGGGGGGATCCTCGCCGACGTGCTGCTGGACTTCGCCCAGAAATACCCTCAAACCGAGATCAAGTATCTGGAAGCCGGCCCCGCCGACCTGTGCAAGATGCTGCAGAACGGCATCATCGAGGTGGCCGTCCTCAAGACGGTGAGCGACCTGCCGGAGAACGTGCGATTGCTATGCGTCCAGACCATCCCCACCGTGGCCCTCTACAAGCCCGGCGCCGGTCTCCTGGACAAGGGGAAGAAGGACAGCATCACCATCAGCCAGCTTTCCGGCGTGCCCATCGCCATGGAGGAGCTGTATCAGGGGCCGGTCCTGGCTGCGTTCAAGGCCAAGGAAGCGGACTTCTATCTTAAATCCCTGTCCAGCAGCCCCGGCATCGCGGCGAAGATGGCCGAAGCGGGCCTGGCCGTGGCGCTGATGTCCGCCAAAGCGGCGGGCGCCATGGAGGGGGAGGGCCTGGCCGTGAAGCAGATCAGCGACGGGGCGTCCCTGGCGGCCCGGTACTGCCTGCTGACCCAGCGGGGCAACTATCGGTCCCAGGTGACGAACAACTTTATTGGCTTGCTGGCCAAGGCGCTGGACCTGGATCTGGACAAGGAGCTGACCGCCCCGGAGGATATGGATCAGATCTGAGGCGTCTGCCCTCATATTTCATCGAACAAGGAGAGAATGCTGTGAAGAAGATCATCGTGCTGCTGCTGGCGGCGCTGCTTATGTGCTCCCTGGCCTGCGCCCAGGGAACGGCTCCGGCAGCGGCCACAGAGAAACCCGCCGAGACCGCCGCGCCGGCGGAGCAGAAGACGGAAGCGGCCCCGGCCGAACAGAGCAAAGAAACCAAGGAGGAAACGAACGTGGACAAGACCCACCCCATCGTCACCATCACCATGCAGGACGGCGGCGTCATCCAGCTGGAGCTGTACCCAGAAGTGGCGCCCGAGAGCGTGAAGAACTTCATCTCCCTGGCCAACAGCGGCTTCTATGACGGCCTCATCTTCCACCGGGTCATCCTGGGCTTCATGATCCAAGGCGGCGACCCGGACGGCAGAGGCACCGGCGGCCCCGGCTACAGCATCAAGGGCGAATTCGCGGCCAACGGCGTGAAGAACGACATCTCCCACGTGCGGGGCGTCATCTCCATGGCCCGGGCCAAGCCCTTCGACAGCGCCGGCAGCCAGTTCTTCATCGTGCAGGCGGACGCCACCTACCTGGACGGCCAGTACGCCGCCTTCGGCCGGGTGACCTCCGGCCTGGACGTGGTGGACAGGATCGCCAAGACCACCACCGACCGCAACGACAAGCCCTACAAGGACCAGGTCATGGAGACCGTCCGGGTGGAGACCTGGGGCGTGGAGTACGGCGAGCCCGAGAAGCTCCCCGGCAAGTGAGTTGACCGCGGGAAACCGAACATCGTGATCGGCAGAAATGGCGCTTCGGCGCCATTTCTTTGCTTGACGGTATGCCCCAAAAGGGGTAAGGTATCTATGTAGGAAAACATAGGGGAGGGGTAGCTGAAAAGATGTACGATATGCTGTTTTCACCCATGAAGATCGGCACCATGACCGTGAAGAATCGCGTCGTCATGGCAGCGGCGGAGTTCTCCCTGGGCCAGCCCAACGGGAAGCCCACGGAGCGCATGATGGACTACTTCGAGGAGCGGGCCAAGGGCGGCGTGGGCCTCATCATCCCGGGCATCTGCCGGGTGAACGACATGGGCGGCGCTTCCACCTTCACCCAGCTGTCCATGAGCCACGACTACCACATCGAGCCCATGCACCAGTTCGCCGAGCGGATCCATCGCCACGGCGCCAAACTGTGCATCCAATTGCATCATCCGGGACGGCAGGGGATGGCCAGCGCCATCAATTCCCTGCCGTTGGTCATTCCTATCGCGGATAGGTTCCCGGGGGTCATGAAGCCCATCTTCAAGTGCACGCCTCTGCTGCTGGGCATGGAGGCGAAGGGCATCTGCTTCTCCATGCAGGCCCCCTCCAAGGTGGAGCTGGCCAACCATGGGGCCACCCGCATGCACGCCATGTCCAAGCGGGAGATCCACAACCTGATACACGACTTCATCGAGGCCGCCGTCCGCTGCCAGAAGGCGGGGGTGGACTGCGTGGAGCTCCACGCGGGCCACGGCTACATCCTGCAGCAGTTCCTGTCCCCCCACACCAACCGGCGCACGGACGAGTACGGCGGGAGCTTCGACAACCGGATGCGGTTCATCACCGAGATCATCCAGGGTATCCGGGCCCGCTGCGGTCGGGACTTCCCCCTGACCGTCCGGCTCACGGTGGACGAGATGTACGCCCGGGTGGGGCGGCCCGGGGTGGGGTACGACCTGGAGACCGGGAAGCAGATCGCCCAGCGGCTGGAGGAGCTGACGGTGGACGCCATCAACGTGACCTCCGGCTGCTACGACGCCTACAACTACTGGCTGGAGCCCGCCTCCTTCCAGCCGGGCTGGCGCAAGTATCTCGCCAAGGAGATCAAGAGCGTGGTGAATATCCCCGTCATCGCCGCCAGCTTCATCCGCAGCCCCCAGCAGGCGGAGCAGCAGCTGGAGGAGGGGGACCAGGACTTCGTGGCCTCGGCCCGAGCCTTCATCTGCGATCCCCATTGGGCGAAGAAGGCCCAGGAGGGGCACCCGGAGGAGATTCGCCGGTGCATCGGCTGCCTCAACTGCATCAAGTCCTTCATGAACAACGCCGGCGTGGGCCAGCCCGGGGAGTGCGCCCTCAACATGAGCATCGCCCGGGAGAAGGCCTACTTCGACATGCCCCAGGACGGGCAGGGCCGGAAGATCGTCGTGGTGGGCGCGGGCCCCGCGGGCCTCACCGCGGCGGAAACCCTGGCCCGGCGGGGCTTCGACGTGGACGTGTATGAAAAGGAGGACAAGCCCGGCGGCCAGGTGGTCACCGCGGCGGCCTGCCCCGACCGGAACAAGCTCTACTGGGCCATCGAGGATCTCATGACCCTGGCCCAGAAGGCCGGTGCCCGGGTCCATCTGGGCCAGGCCCTGTCGGCGGAGGACATCGCCGCCCTGGCCCCCTATGCCGTGGTGCTGGCCACCGGCGCCCAGCCGGTGCGGCCCCGGTCCATCCCGGGGGTGGAGGGGGAGAACGTGTTCCTGGCCCCGGAGATCATCCATAGGGAGAAGACCATCGAGAACGCCCGGGTGGTGGTGGCGGGCTCCGGCCTCACGGGCCTGGAGACCGCGGAGATCTTGGCCGCTCACGGCAACCAGGTCACCGTCATCGAGATGGCCAAGGAGCTAGCCCCCGGGGCCTGGTTCCAGATGGTGGACGACGCCCTGGACCGGCTGAAGGGCACCGGCACCGCCTTTTTGACGGGCACCAAGCTCATCAGCGTGGAAGAGGACGGCGTCATCGTGGAGGAGGAGAAGACCAAAGACCGGCGAAAGCTCCCGGCGGACCATCTCGTCCTCGCTCTGGGCGTCCGGCCCACGGGGCAGTTGGCTGACGAGCTAAAGAAGCTGGGCCTTGCCCGGGTCTACGCCGTGGGCGACGCCAAGAAAAGCGGCACCATCGCCGATGCCTGTCACAGCGCCTTCGATACCGTCATGGGTATCCAATAATATACGAGAGAACGGAAGGGAGAAACAGGAACATGATCACCAATCAACGGATCGTCATCACCGGCGCGTCCAGCGGCATCGGCAAGTCCATCCTGGAGATGCTGGCCGCCCCCGAGAACCACAACCAGATCGTCGCCGCCAGCCGCAGCATCGGCAAGCTCACCGGCTTCGGGGAGAACGTGACCCTCTTCC
>ONNZ01000050.1 GCA_900319345.1 uncultured Eubacteriales bacterium | reverse complement strand
TCTCCCGCATCTCCGTGAGGGACATCACGGAGGGCTGCCATGTGAACCGGCAGACCTTCTACTATCATTTCAGGGATGTCTACGATCTGATGTTCTGGACCACAGAGCAGGACATGATCACATATTTAGAGGAAAACCGGGTGGACAAAACCAATTTGAGGGAGTATACCTACGCCTTGTTCAGTCTGTTTTATGACAACCGGCAGATGATCCGCAACGCTTATGACCCGGTGAACCGGATACAGTATGAAACACTGTTCACCGAATATGTCTACCCCCGAGTCAAAGACTATATCCTCTCCCACCGGGGGGAGCGCGCACTCGCCAACGAAGATGTGGACTTCATTGCCTCCTTCTATACCCAAGCTCTCTCCGGGTTTCTCATCAAATGGATAGAGCGGGGCATGCCGGATGAGAACCGGGTGCAGTTGGATAAGTTCTGCACCCTGGTGGACGGAGGGCTGAATCACATATTGGACAAGTTTGGGACCACATAAAGCCAGAACCGGACACAACGGGCGGTTTGTCGAATTTCCCGACAGACCGCCTTTGTTGTGAAGTGAAAAAAGCAGTAAAAGCCGATATCATGGAGCCAGATAAACACAAGAGGAGGTACACCATGAACACATCGGAACATATGACCGGCTTTGCCATGAAACGGCTGTACGGGTGGCTGGACAAGGATCCTGAGAAGAATATCCCCAAGGTTTTGGACTATCTCGTAAAGTTTGATCCTGACGGCACCAGCCTGACCCATCAGGTGGAGGGGATCAAGAGGGCTATGGCCGATCCCGACAACAACTGGTCCAAATTGGTAAAGAGCCTTTGGACCGACATCGACGCTGGCCAGCGCAGGAAGCTGGTGGAGACTGCGGTTGTGAATGGGACCCTGATCGGCACTCCCAAGACCATGCGTATGCAGGACAAGTACCAGTGCAACGTGCCATGGGCAATCCTCATGGACCCCACCAGCGCCTGCAACCTTCATTGCACCGGCTGCTGGGCGGCGGAATACGGCAATAAGCTGAATCTGACCTTCGACGAACTGGACAGCGTCATACAGCAGGGCAAGCGTCTGGGGACCTATATCTACATCTACTCCGGCGGCGAGCCTCTGGTCCGCAAAGCGGATATCATAAAGCTTTGCGAGAAACATAGCGATTGCGCCTTCCTGGCCTTTACCAACGGAACCCTCATCGACGACGCTTTTGCGGACGAGATGCTGCGGGTGAAGAACTTCGTTCCCGCCATCAGCATCGAGGGCTTTGAAGAGGCCACCGATTCCCGCCGGGGCAAGGGCACCTATCAAAAGGTCATCGCCGCCATGGAGCGCCTCAAGGCCCGTAAGCTCCTCTTCGGCATCTCCTGTTGCTACACCAGCGCCAACGTGGAAGTCATCGGCAGCGAGGAATACTTCGATTCCATGATCGACATGGGGGCCAAGTTCGCCTGGCTGTTCACTTACATGCCCATCGGCGCCGACGCGGTACCTGAGCTCATCGCCACCGCCGAGCAGCGCAAGTTCATGTACGAGCGCATCCATGAGTATCGCAAGACCAAGCCCCTGTTCACCATGGACTTCTGGAACGACGGCGACGCTGTAGGCGGCTGCATCGCCGGCGGCCGGGGCTATTGCCACATCAACGCCAATGGGGACATGGAGCCCTGCGCCTTCATCCACTATTCCAACGCCAACATCCGGGAAAAGTCCCTGCTGGAGTGCTATCAGTCGCCCCTCTTTATGGCCTATCGGAAGAACCAGCCCTTCAACGAGAACATGCTCCGTCCCTGCCCGGTGCTGGACAACCCAGGTAGGCTCACGGAGCTGGTGGCGGAGTCCGGGGCCCATTCCACGGACCTGGCCTGCCCCGAGCGGGCCTGCGACTACTGCAATCGCTGCGTGGCGACGGCGGAGCGCTGGGCGCCTGTGGCCGATGAGATGTGGGAGAACATGCCCAACCGGAAGGGTACCCAGTACACCGGCAAGATGGCCAAGAAGGGCTGAAGCCCTCCCGGTCGGACGATCGAGGGAAAGGATAGCGTATGAACGACACGAGAACAGCGATCCCCATGGGGCTCAAGCATATCCTGGACGCCATCTATGCGGACCCGGAGGTGCATCTGCCGGAGCTGATGGATTGGGTGGATCGCATGTATCCCGAGGCGGGGCCAAGCGGCTCCGTTACCTACGCCCTGCTGAAGCAGGCGTGTTCGGACAGGACCGGCGGCTTGTATCGCTGGCTGGGGAGCCTGTTTCGGGACATCGACGCCCAAACCCTGTACCATCTGTCCGAGAACTATATCCTTCACGCGGACTGGACCGGCCACCACGCCGCAGCTGCCGCCGACAGCCGGACGGTGACCTGTTTGGTGGACGACGGGCCGAAGGTCTTTGGGCAGCGGTGCGACACGATCCTTTCCTTCGACGCCCTGGACGCCGTCGTCACCGAAGAAAGGGAGCGGGGCATCCACCGCTTTCTGATAGCAGGGGACGAGCCTCTGCAGCATAAGCGGGAGCTGGTAGCCGTCGCCAACAAGCACAGCCGATGCACCTTCTGGGTGCTGACGGGCGGCAAGCTGATCGACGAGCGGTTTGCCCGGGACCTGCTGCGAACGGGGAACGTGATCCCGTTGCTGACGAGGGAAAAGCTGGATGGGACACCGGCCCAGGCCTCCGAGATCCTGCATACCTTCCGGGTGCTGTTCGGTATGCTGGTGTCGGGCTCTGAACCGGCGGCGGACCAGGACCGGGCCATAGAGCAGGGAGCCAAGGAGGTGCTGCTTATCACAGACCCCTACGCTCTGGGCTATGGCACGCCGCCACAGGACCGGACCATAGGGCAGAGTATGGGAGACACCCCTGACCTGACTCTGCCGGTCCGGCTGTGGCGGCTAAAACGGGAGAACGGGCGGGATGCCCGCTGGATGCTGGACGACGCCAGGCATCTGGTGATCGACTCCCTGGGCATCGCCGGGATCGTCAACGATTCTGGCGAGGACAGCGGCTTTGCCCACATCCTGCGCCTCCGGGAGGTCGCCCCCGCCTGATTGACAACAAATCATCCACAGGAGAAAGCATATGAAAACCTATTTTACTTCAGAAAGTGTCACCGAGGGGCATCCCGACAAGGTGTGTGATCGCATCGCCGACGCCATTCTGGATGAGACATTACGTTTGGACCCCCTGGCCCATGTGGCCTGTGAGGTGGCCGCCACCACCAACATGATCCATGTCATGGGGGAGATCACCGCCCAAGGCGCTCCCGCCTACGCGGATGTGATAAAGCGGACCGTGCGGGAGATTGGCTACGATGAGTCCAACGTGGGCTTTTCCGCCGACGAGGCTACGATCCTGCTGAACATCCACGAGCAGTCCCCGGACATCGCCCGAGGGGTCGTGCAGACGGAGGCGGAGAAGCAGGGTGCTGGGGACCAGGGCATCGTGTTCGGCTATGCCTGCAGCGAGACCCCATCCCTGATGCCGCTGAGCTTCGAGCTTGCCACCCTCCTCTGCCAGCGCCTTGCCTATGTGCGGCACATGCGGGCGGTGCCCTTTTTGCGACCCGATGGAAAGGCACAAGTCACCCTGGAATATGAAAACGGCGTCCCTGTTCGGATCGACACTGTGGTCCTTTCCGCCCAACACACGGACACCGTTTCCCTGGACGAACTGCGCTTCACCTTGATGGACGAGGTGATCCTGCCCGCGCTGCCGGAATCCATGGTAGACAAAAACACCCGATATCTCATCAACCCCACGGGCCGATTCGTCATGGGCGGTCCGGCAGCGGACACCGGGGTCACTGGACGGAAGCTCATCTGCGATACCTACGGCGGCCACGGCCGCCATGGAGGCGGCGCCTTCTCCGGGAAGGATCCCTCCAAGGTGGACCGGAGCGGGGCCTACATGGCCCGCTTCCTGGCGAAAAACATCGTGTCCAATCGGATGGCGGATCGGTGCGAGGTCCAGATCGGCTACGCCATCGGCGTAGCGGAGCCAGTCTCCCTCCATGTGGAGACCTTTGGCACAGAGCACGTTTCCAGGGAAACGATCCTCGACGAGATCCGTTGCCGAGAGGACCTGTCCCCCTATGGCATCATTCAAAAATTCGATCTGTGTCGGCCCATCTATGAGCCTTTGTCCTGCTATGGGCACTTCGGCAGAAATGCCGACTTCATGCCCTGGGAACGGATCGAATGGCACTGATATGCGGGCAAAGCACCTATCTCCCTTCTCAAACGACTTTGTCTCATATCTGTTCCGCAGGGAGAGGCTGACGAAAGTCTTCTGACGATACTTCATCTCCTCGACAGCCTCTCCCTTACCTGTGCTTTTCAACAAAAAGATCAGACAATGAAAACGATCTTCAGCGGAAAATTGTTCACAATCCCCAACCTTCTGTCCTTCCTCCGTCTGCTGCTCATCCCCTGGTTCGTGTGGACCTATGTGACGAAGGGAGACAGCCAGGGCACGGCGGCCATTCTGATCCTATCGGGGATCACCGATATTATGGACGGCTATATCGCCCGCAGCTTTGACATGGTCAGCAACCTGGGCAAGGCCCTGGACCCCGTGGCGGATAAGGCCACCCAGATCGTCATGATCGGCTGTCTCACGGTCCGCTTCCCCCATACGATCTATATCCTCATCGTCCTTTGCGTCAAGGAGCTGTTCGTCATGATCTCCAGCCTCCTGGCCATCCATCGGACGGAGGAGGTTCTGTCCGCGGACTGGCACGGGAAGGTGGCCACGACGGCACTGTATTTCACCATGATCCTGCATCTGCTGTTCCCGAACATGTCCGGCTTTCTGTCCGATCTGCTCATCATCGTCTGCGTCTGTTCGGTCCTGTTCTCCGGGGTCCTCTACGGTGTGCGGAACATCCACATCCTGTGCACAGAAAAGGAGGAAGCGCCCCATGAGTAACGCATCGAAAAAGGCGTTCGTTTGGTCCGTCAAGGCCATGCTCCTTATCAGCATCCTGCGGCTGACCCCATGAAGGGCCTGTTCACACGGCGAAACCTCATTCGTTGGGGCCTGCTGCTGTTGCTGGCCTGGACCTCGGTGGGGCTGCTGCTCCTTCGGTTTCATGGAGGGATCACCGTTGATGATGTGGCAACCCTGGAGCCCGAGCGGCCCTGGCTGGCGGCCCTCATATTGCTGGGCCTGTTCCTCCTGAAAAGCGTGGACTTTCTGCTGCATATCGGCGTGCTGTTCGCCGCCAGCGGACAGCTGTTCCCCTTGGCCTTCGCCCTGCTGCTGAACCTTGTGGGCCTCTGCATCGCCAGCATCCCGGCCTACCTCGTGGGGCGAACCGCCGGGCCGTCGCTGCTGAAGACCCTTTTGGACCGCTATCCCAAGTTGACCCTGATCCAGGGCGGCCGCAACGCCCCCGGCCTGCTGCCCGCGACCCTGCTGCGAGGCATAGACCTGCCGCTGCAGATCGTTGGCCTATACCTGGGGGTGTGCCGCTGTCCCTTTGGGCGGTATCTGCTGAGCACTCTGCTGGGCATCGCCCCTTCGCTGACGGCGTATACCCTCCTGGGCCGAACCTCTGCCGACCCCGTCTCAGGGCCCTTTCCTCAGGGCCCTTTCGGCTATGCGTCTTGATCTGCCTACTGTTATCCCTGGTCTCCCTGGGGCTGTATCTGGCCCTGAAACGAAAGAAACGGCAGGAGATGATGGAGGCTGGACCCAAAATGACAAACAAGGAAACGGAAACATGACCATTGCGCTGATATGCGATGTGCTGGGCGAAGCCAACAACGGGACCGTCATCGCCACCATGAACCTGATCGAGCATCTGAAAAGCCGGGGCCACAGGGTCCTTGTAGTGTCACCAGATGGGACGAAAGCGGGCATCCCGGACTATTTCGTGGCCCCCACCATGAGCTTTGGACCGCTCATCGACCGTGCCGTACAAAAAAACGGCGTGGCCCTCGCTAAGCCCGACAAAGCCATGCTGCGATCCGTCATCGAACAGGCGGACATCGTGCATCTTGAGATGCCCTTCGCTTTGGCAAGGTGCGCCGTGAAGCTGGCAAGGGAGCTGAACAAGCCCGTCACCTCCAGCTTCCATTGCCAGGCGGAAAACTTCACCGCTCACATCGGGGCCATGAACAGCGCCCTGGTGAACCACCTGGTGTATAAGAACTTTTATCGCGCCGTGTTCAGCCAATGCAACGCCATTCACTACCCCACGGACTTCATTCGCCAGCTTTTCTATCAGCACACTCGCTGCCAGGTGCCTGCCTATGTGATCTCCAACGGCGTCAGCGACGCCTTTTTCAGCCCCGCGCCGAAGGGAGAGACCAGGGAAAAATTCACCATCGTCTGCACCGGCCGATACAGTCCCGAGAAGGCCCAGGCGGTGCTGATCCGCGCCGTGGCAGGATCGAAGTACCGGGACAACATAGAGCTTGTCCTGGCCGGCGACGGCCCCCTGAAGGGGACGCTGCAGCGGCTGGCTCGCCGGAAGAAAGTGGCCTGCGAATGCCGTTTCTTCCCCCGCCAGGAGCTGATCCAGGCGCTGCACAGTGCCGATCTCTATGTCCATACCGCCCTCATGGAGATCGAGGCCATCGCCTGCATGGAAGCCATCGCCGCCGGGCTGGTGGCGGTGATCTGTGACTCCGAGCGCAGCGCCACCCGGTTCTTCGCCGTGGATGAACGTACCCTGTTTCGTCCCAACGACCCCAGGGACCTGCGTCGCAAGATCGAATACTTCTATGAAAACCGGGACGCCCTGCAAACATACAGGGAGCGGTATGCCGCCCGGAGCCTGTCCTTCGGGCAACAAGAGTGCATGGAGCAGATGGAGCATATGCTGCTTGCCACCGCAAAGTCAGGACGCGGTGACCAACCATGCGGATTGAAAACAAAAAACATGAGGTAACAGTATGAGCGTAATAGAAGTGAACCATTTGACAAAGGACTACGGCTTCGGTCGCGGCGTATTCGATGTATCTTTTTGGGTGGAAAAGGGGGAGGTCTTCGGCTTCCTCGGACCGAACGGCGCCGGAAAATCCACAACGATACGACATCTGATGGG
>ONNZ01000056.1 GCA_900319345.1 uncultured Eubacteriales bacterium | reverse complement strand
CCTGTGGACATTCGCAATAGGCCAGCTGGGCTGGTCCATCCTGGGCGGCCTCATCAACGCCTGGCTCGTCACCTTCTACCTGCCCACGGAGCAGGACATCGCCAAGGGGGCCCACTTCTATCTGCCCACGGGCCTCATCATCTTCGGCATTTTGACCATCCTGGGCCTCATCGCCTTCATCTGCCGCATCTTCGACGCGGTCACCGACCCCTGGATCGCCTCCCTGTCCGACCGGAGCACCAATCCTAAGGGCCGCCGCATCCCCTTCATGAAGCGGGCCGCCGTCCCCTTCGCCCTCATCACCGTGCTGGTGTTCTTCGCCCCGGTGAACGGCGTGAGCGGCGTGAACATCGCCTGGGTCCTGTGCACGCTGATCCTCTTCTACCTCTTTATGACCATGTACTGCACCCCCTACAACGCCCTCATCTCCGAGTTCGGCAAGACCCAGGAGGACCGCATGTACATCTCCACGGCCATCTCCCTGACCTTCTTCTTCGGCACCCTCATCGCCTACCTGCCCTTCGTGTTCGCGGGGGTCCTCCAGGGCATGGCGGTGTCCTTCGCCTGGAGCTATCGGGCCTGCTTCATCGTGCTGGCGGCCCTGGCCCTCATCTGCATGCTGATCCCCGTGTTCAAGCTCAACGAAAAGGAGTTCGTGGACGCGGTGCCCAGCGAGAGCAACGCCATCAAGAGCCTTGCTAAGACCTTCCAGAACAAGGACTTCGTCAAGTTCGCCGCCTCCGACATCGCCTACTGGATCGGCCTCACCCTGTTCCAGACGGGCCTCCCGTTCTTCGTGAAGGTGTCCATGGAGCTGGACGCCTCCTTCGCCATGTACTTCCTGGGAGGCATGACGGTGCTGTCCGCCTGCTTCTATCCCATCGTGTCCAAGCTGGTCGCTAAGTTCGGCAAGAAGAAGCTGGTCATCACCGGCTTCCTGGGCCTGGCCCTCGCGTACGTGGTCACCGCCCTCATCGGCGTGATCCCCGGCTTCAAGGGCATCGTCCCCGGGGCGCTGATCGTCATCATCTCCGCCTTCCCCATGGCGCTCCTCGGCATCATCCCCCAGGCCATCGTGGCTGACGTGGCCGAGGAGGACGCCATCGTCACCGGCGAGAAGCGGGAGGGCATGTTCTTCGCCGCCCGGACCTTCGCCATGAAGATGGGCCAGTCCGTGGCCATGCTGGTGTTCACCTCCCTGGCCGTCCTCGGCACCACCCAGGATCTCAAGAGCAACGACCTCACCGCGTCGCCCATCGGTCTTCGGATCGTGGCCATCGTGGCCATCTGCTTCTGCGTGCTGGGCGCCGTGATCCTGGCGGCCTACGACGAGAAGAAGGTCATGAAGACCATCAACGACAACGCCGACAGGTAAGGGGAAAGCTATGGATAAGAGCAGCGTGATCTTCGGCAACCCCATGGACCCCAAGGTGGTCCAAAAGGCCGAGAAGGCCAAGGCGGGCTTCCTCAAGAAGTTCGGGGACGACACGAACAAGGTCTATCACCTGGGATTGAAGCCCATCGACCAGATCCCGGAGCTATCCATCCAAAACCTGGTCCACAGCGACCAGCCCCTGGAGCTCCCGGAGAACGCCCTCATCGTGGGCAACATCCGCATGGGCTTCGGCCACTACCGGATCGCCATGGCCATCGCCTCCTGCGCCAAGGCCCTGGGCCGGCAGCCGATTTGGTTTGATCTCGCGTCCTTCGACGCCACCGGGTCCAAGATGATCCGGCACCAGAACGACCTCTACTCCATGGGGTCCAAGCTCTCCCAGAAGGTGGGCCTCTTCAACAAGCTCTACTGGGAGCCCCTCAACAGCGAGGGCTTCCGGCAGATCACCTACAACGCGGGGGATCAGAAGAACGCGGAGCTGCTGGTGCCCCTGTTCCGGGACCTGCCCAAGGACGTGCCCTACGTGGGCACCCACGTGTGGCCCAGCCAGGGCGCGGTCCATGCGGGCCTCACCCACGTGGTGAACGCCATCCCGGACAACTGGCCCATGGGATTGCACCTTGCCGAGGGGTCCATCCACACGGTCCAGACCCCCTTCGCGTACCTGGGGTACAAGAAGCTCAACGGCATGGCCAAGACCGCCCTGAAGCCCATGCCCGACGCTGACCTCTACGACGTGGGCCACTACATCGACCACGAGCTGGTGGAGGGCGTGGAGCACGACTGCGGCAAGCGCCTCGAGCGCCTCGAGAACGGCAAGCCCGTCCGGTTCCTCATGACCGTGGGCGGCGCCGGGGCCGGCGGGGACCTGTACCTCGCTATGACGAAGCACCTCTTGCCCTACATCCAGGCGGGGAAGGCGGAGCTGTGGATCAACTTCGGGGACCATCTCACCATGTGGGACGTGTTCCAAAAGGAGATGCCGGAGCTCAAGGGCATCGTCAAGACCTATTTCGACGACTACGCGGGTCTCAAGGCCTGGGCCGCCACCCTGGATGGGGACAGCCCGGCGGGGATCACCGCCTTCTGCCACAAGGATATCTTCGAGGCGGTGTACTCCACGAACCTCCTCATGCGCTACTGCGACGTGTTGGTGACCAAGCCCTCGGAGCTGGCCTTCTACCCGGTGCCCAAGCTCATGATGCGGCACATCGGCGGCCACGAGGTCTACGGCGCCGTCCACGCCCAGGAGCTGGGGGACTCCACCTTCGAGTGCGAGACCGCAGCGGCCCTGGCCGACATGATCGACACCCTCATCGGCGACCCCGCCATCCTCAAGCACATGTGCCGCCGGATCATGGAGCTCAAGACCCAGGGCGTGTATGACGGCGGCTACGAGGTGGTCAGGCTGGCTGTCAAAGGAAGGGATTAAAAGCTGCGCTGACCGGGTGCAAAGCATAGTCGAAGCTGCGCTACCGCTTGCTTTCTCCTTGCTTTGCCCGTGCTCCGCCTCGCTGCATCTGCCACAGGCAGCGCT